>JAREIX010000054.1 GCA_029286945.1 Thauera sp.
CTGAAAGAGCCCTACGATGAGTCTGCTTAAGGTCGCCGGCCTGCAAAAGCGCTACAAGGCGCGCACCGTCGTGCACGACGTCGGCTTCGAGGTCGGCTCGGGCGAGGTCGTCGGCCTGCTCGGCCCCAACGGCGCCGGCAAGACCACCTGCTTCTACATGATCGTCGGCCTGGTACGCGCCGACGGCGGCCAGATCGGCCTCGACGGCAAGGACCTCACCCACCTGCCGATCCACGCCCGCGCGCGGCTCGGTCTGTCCTACCTGCCGCAGGAAATGAGCGTTTTCCGCAAGCTGACGGTGGCCGAGAACATCCAGGCCGTGCTCGAGCTGCAGAACCTGGAGAAGCGCCAGGTGGGCGAGCGCCTCGACGAGCTGCTGCACGAGCTCGGCATCCACCACCTGCGCAACAACACCGCGATCTCGCTCTCCGGCGGCGAGCGCCGGCGCTGCGAGATCGCGCGCGCGCTGGCCACCGACCCACGCCTGATCCTGCTCGACGAGCCCTTCGCCGGCGTCGACCCGATCGCGGTGATCGACATCCAGAAGATCATCCGCTTCCTGAAGGAGCGCGGCATCGGGGTACTGATCACCGACCACAACGTGCGCGAGACGCTGGGCATCTGCGACCGCGCCTACATCATCAGCGAAGGGCGCGTGCTGGCGAGCGGCCAGCCCGCCGAGATCATCGACAACGAACGCGTGCGCCAGGTCTATCTCGGCGAGCACTTCCGCCTCTGAGGGCGCGCACCGAAGCCCCGCGATGAAGCCCAGCCTCCAGCTCAAGCTCTCCCAGCACCTCACGCTGACGCCGCAGCTGCAGCAGTCGATCAAGCTGCTGCAGCTATCGACGATCGAGCTCAACCAGGAGATCGAGCGCATCCTGCTCGAGAACCCGATGCTCGAGCGCGAGGACGGCGACGGCTCGGACTTCGCGCCGGCGCCAGCGCCGGGCGCGCCGCCCGAGCGCGAGCAGGCCGCGGACACCGCGGCCGAGCCGCCCGCCGCGGACGGCGAGCGCCGCGAGGGCGGCGAGGGCAGCAGCGAGGACGAGGGCATCGACTGGTCGAACGTCGGCACCGGCGCCTCCAGCCGCAGCGAGAGCGACGACGACGACGTCGACTACCAGGACCTGCAGGCCGCGGGCATCTCGCTGCGCGAGCACCTCGACCAGCAGGTCGCGCTGTCGCCGCTGTCCGATCGCGATCGCGCGCTGGTGCGCTTCGTGATCGAGGCGCTCGACGACGACGGCTACCTGCACCAGCCGCTCGAGGAGCTGCTGCAGCTGCTGCCGGCCGAGTCCGAGGTCGATCTCGACGAGCTCGCCATCGCCCTGCGCCACGTGCACAACCTCGAGCCCGCCGGCATCGGCGCCCGCAGCCCGCAGGAGTGCCTGGCGCTGCAGCTGCGCGCGCTGCCCGACAGCCCCACGCGCGCGCTTGCGCTGCAGATCGTCACCCACCACCTCGAGCTCCTCGCCGACCGCAACTTCGCCCGCCTCAAGAAACTCACCGGCTGCGACGACGAGGGCCTGCGCGCCGCCCAGGCCCTGATCTGCAGCCTCGACCCGCACCCCGGCTCGCGCTATTCCAGCGCCGAGACGCGCTACGTGCTGCCCGACGTGGTCGTGCGCAAGCTGCGCGGCAGATGGACCGTCAGCCTCAACCACGACGCGATGCCGCGCCTGCGCATCAACCGGCTCTACGCCAGCCTGCTGCAGCAGAACCGCGGCCAGGGCGGCGGACTGGGCGGCCAGCTGCAGGAGGCGCGCTGGCTGATCAAGAACGTTCAGCAGCGTTTCGACACCATCCTGCGCGTCTCTCAGGCCATCGTTGACCAGCAGCGGCAGTTCTTCGATCATGGGGACGTGGCGATGCGGCCACTCACCCTCCGGGAGATCGCAGACCAGCTCGAGCTGCACGAATCCACCGTTTCGCGCGTCACCACGCAGAAGTACATGGCGACCCCGCGCGGGGTGTTCGAACTCAAGTATTTCTTCGGCAGCCACGTCGCCACCGACACCGGTGGAGCCGCATCCTCGACAGCGATTCGGGCGCTGATTCGCCAGTTGGTGGATGCAGAAGACAGCAGGAAACCGCTGTCCGACGCCAGGATTGCAGAAGTATTGGGGCAGCAGGGTATCGTGGTCGCGCGGCGCACGATCGCCAAGTACCGCGAATCCCTCAATATCCCGCCGGTCAGTCTGCGCAAATCCATCTGACAACAACAGGAGTTACCATGAATCTGAACATCACCGGGCGTCACGTCGAAGTCACCCCCGCCATCCGCGACTACGTGACCGCCAAGCTCGACCGCGTCATCCGCCACTTCGACAACGTCACCAGCGTCGGCGTCATCCTGTCGGTCGAGAAGCTCAAGCAGAAGGCGGAAGTCACGCTGCACGTGCGCGGCAAGGACATCTTCGTCGAGAGCGACGATGCCGACATGTACGCGGCCATCGACGCCATGGCCGACAAGCTCGACCGCCAGGTCCAGAAGTACAAGCAGAAGCAGTCCGACCACAACCACGAGACGCTCAAGCACCAGGTGCCGGAAGCCTGACGCCTTCGTTACAGCCCCGTGTCCGGGGTGTGGTTATAATGCGCGCGTTTTCACGACGCGACCTCCACTCGCCCCGGACCGGCTGGCCGCCCTGCGCGGCACCTGCCCAGGGGGCGTTGCGCGAGCCCACCAGCGAATGAGCCTGATATCCCAACTCCTGCCACTGTCCAACGTGGTGGTCGACCTCGACGCGAGCAGCAAGAAGCGCGTCTTCGAACAGGCGGGACTGCTGTTCGAGAACAACCAGGGCATCGCCCGCAGCACCGTGTTCGACAGCCTGTTCACCCGCGAGCGCCTCGGCTCCACCGGGCTCGGACAGGGCATCGCCATCCCGCACGGCCGCATCAAGGGCCTCAAGGATGCAGCCGGCGCCTTCCTGCGCCTGGCGACGCCGGTGCAGTTCGACGCCCCCGACGGCCGCCCGGTGAGCATGCTGTTCGTGCTGCTGGTGCCCGAGCAGGCCAACGAGACCCACCTGCAGCTGCTGTCCGAGCTGGCGCAGATGTTCAGCGACCGCGAGTTCCGCGAGGCGCTGCAGAACGCAGCGGACGCGGCCAGCATCCACCGGATGTTCCTGACCTGGGGTGCCGATGCGACAGACCAGCGTAGCGCGGCTGTATGAGGCCCACCGCGACAGCCTGAGCCTCAGCCACGTCAGCGGGAGCCTGGATGCGCGCCTGGCGGTCGGCGAAGAACGCATCTGGCCGGCCGATCTGGTCGGCCACCTCAACCTCATCCACCCCACCCGGCTGCAGATCCTCGGCACCGCCGAGCTTGCGTGGGCGCAGCGCCAGTCCAACGAGAAGGTCGCGCGCCACCTCAACGAGATCCTGTCCGCGCGGCCGCCCGCGATCATCGTCGCCGACGGCTGCGAGGTGCCGAACATCATCCACGGGGTGTGCGAGGCACACGACGTCGCGCTGTTCACCGCGCGCCATCCCTCGGCCAGCGTGATCGACCAGCTGCGCCTCTACCTCTCGCGCGAACTCGCCGAGAAGACCTCGCTGCACGGCGTGTTCATGGACGTGCTCGGCCTGGGGGTGCTGATCACCGGCGACTCCGGCGCCGGCAAGTCCGAGCTCGGCCTGGAGCTGATCTCGCGCGGCCACGGCCTGGTGGCCGACGACGTCGTCGAGCTGTCGCGGGTGGCGCCCACCGTGCTCGAGGGACGGTGCCCCGAGCTGCTGCAGGACTTCATCGAGGTGCGCGGGCTCGGGCTGCTCAACATCCGCACCATCTTCGGCGAGACCGCGTGCCGGCGGAAGATGCGCCTGCGCCTGGTGTGCCACCTCGACCGCCGCCAGCCCGGACCCGACGATCCCTGCCGGCTGCCGCTGCAGCAGGAGATGCTCGACATCCTCGGCGTCAGGATTGCGCGCGTGGTGCTGCCGGTCGCCGCCGGCCGCAACCTCGCGGTGCTGCTCGAGGCGGCGGTGCGGTCCACGATCCTGCAGCTGCGCGGGATCGATTCCACGCAGGAATTCATCGAGCGCCAGACGCGCGCGCTGCGCTCGGCCGAGGACGACTCCGCGGCCTGAGCGCCGCCTTCATTCGCCGGCGCCGCACTTGCCGCGCGCCGGCCGCGGCTGTTACCGTCGACCGCTTTACAGCAGTGCACGGCCCGGCCATGACCTCCCCCACGGATTACCTGGAACGCATCCTCAACGCGCAGGTGTACGACGTCGCCGTCGAGACGCCGCTCGACCTCGCCACCAACCTGTCGGCGCGCGCGCACAACCGCATCTTCCTCAAGCGCGAGGACATGCAGCCGGTGTTCAGCTTCAAGATCCGCGGCGCCTACAACAAGATGGCCAAGCTCTCGCCGCAGGCCCTCAAGCGTGGCGTGATCTGCGCCTCGGCGGGCAACCACGCCCAGGGCGTGGCCTTGTCGGCGGCGAAGCTCGGCGTGCGCGCGGTGATCGTGATGCCGAGCACCACGCCGGCAATCAAGATCGACGCGGTCAAGGCGCGTGGCGGCGAGGTCGTGCTCGCCGGCGAGTCCTACTCCGACGCCTACGCTCACGCGCTCGAGCTCGAGAAGGCCGAGAAGCTCACCTTCGTCCACCCCTTCGACGACCCCGACGTGATCGCCGGCCAGGGCACGGTGGGCATGGAGATCCTGCGCGCGCACCCGAAGCCGATCCACGCGGTGTTCTGCTGCGTCGGCGGCGGCGGCCTGATCGCCGGGGTGGCGGCCTACATCAAGCGCCTGCGCCCGGAGACGAAGATCATCGGCGTCGAGGCGGTCGATGCCGACGCGATGACGCAGTCGCTCGCCGCCGGCCGCCGCGTCGCGCTCGAGCAGGTCGGCATCTTCGCCGACGGCGCGGCGGTCAAGGAGGTCGGCGCCGAGACCTTCCGCCTGTGCCAGCAGTATGTCGACGAGATGATCGTGGTCGACAACGACGCCATCTGCGCCGCCATCAAGGACGTGTTCGAGGACACCCGCTCCATCCTCGAGCCCGCCGGGGCGCTCGCCGTGGCCGGCGCCAAGGAATACGCCAAGCGCCACAAGCTGCGCGACAAGAGCCTGGTGGCGGTGGCCTCGGGTGCCAACATGAACTTCGATCGCCTGCGCTTCGTCGCCGAGCGCGCCGAGCTCGGCGAGCAGCGCGAGGCCGTGCTGGCGGTGACCATCCCGGAGAAGCCGGGCTCGTTCAAGAAGTTCATCAGCGTGCTCGGCAACCGCAACATCACCGAGTTCAACTACCGCTACGCCGATCCGCAGCAGGCGCACATTTTCGTCGGCGTCACCGTGCACAACCGCGGCGAGGTCACCCGCCTGGTCGAGATGCTGGCGCGCCACGAGCTGCCCGCGCTCGACCTCACCGACGACGAGATGGCCAAGACCCACGTGCGCTACATGGTGGGCGGCCGGGCGCCGCAGGTCGACAACGAGGTCGTGTACCGCTTCGTGTTCCCGGAGCGCCCGGGAGCGCTGATGAATTTCCTCTCGAACCTGCGCTCGGACTGGAACATCTCGCTGTTCCACTACCGCAACCACGGCTCGGATTTCGGCCGCGTGCTGGTCGGCATGCAGGTGCCGCCGGCCGACAAGGCCGCCTTCGACGCCTTCCTGCAGCGGCTCGGCTACGAATACGTCGCCGAGGGTGACAACCCGGCCTACCGCCTGTTCCTGTCGGGGAGCTGAGCCCGCACGCGCCCCGCCCGCTCAGGGCCGGGGCTTCATGACCCCGGCTTCGGTCACCACCCACTGCATCGGCAGGTCGTGGCGCTGCGGCCAGGTGTCGGCCACGCGCCCGATCTCGAAGCCCACCCCCACCGCGACGCACGGCAGCTGGGCGAGCGTGCGGTCGAAGTAGCCGCCGCCGTAGCCGATGCGGTAGCCGCGCTCATCGAAGGCATTGAGCGGCACCAGCAGGACATCCGGCTGCAGCGCCTCGCCCTCGGCCGGATGCGGGATGCCATGGCGGTCGAGCGGCATCGGCACGTCCGGCACCCAGCGCCGGAACACCATCGGCGCGTGGCGCTCGAGCACCACCGGCAGTGCCGCCAGCCGCCCGGGCGCGGCCGCGAGCCAGTCGCGCACCCAGGCGCGCAGGTCGGGCTCGGCGCGGTACGGCCAGCAGAAGCCGAGCGCGCGCGGCGAGAGGGTTTCGATGAGGGTGTCGAGATGGCGGGCGAGCAGCGCCGTCTTCGCTTCGCGTCGCTCGGCCGGCAGGGCCTGGCGCGCCTTCAGGGCGTGCTCGCGGAGATGCTTTCGCTTTGCAGCAAAGTCGGGCTCGGGTGCGGGAAAGGAGGTCATCGCTTGTGGTATGGTAAGCCCGCAATGGAGGCATCGGCAGGCATGAGAAAGGCATTACGGGCAGTGTTGTTCGCTGCAGCATTGACGCTCCCCGGGGGAGCATTCGCACAGGTCGGCAGCGAGTCCGGAGCCGACCGTATCGTGGCCGCTCGCGAAGCGCTGCGCAAGGGCGACCGCGACACCCTCGAGCGCCTGGCCGCGATCCGCGAACCCCATGTGCTCGACGCCTATCCGCGCTACTGGCTGCTCACCAACCTGCTCGCGCGCAGCGAGCCGCCCGCGGCCGAGCGCCTGGACGCCTTCCTCGCCGAAGAAGCCGGCAGCAACCTCGCCGAGCGCCTGCGCGCCGACTGGCTGCGACGGCTGGCGAAGGACGGCGACTGGACCGGCTTCATGCGCCTCTACCCCGGGCTGCAGAACCCCGACGCCGAGCTGCGCTGTTCGGCGTGGACCGCCCGCGTCCTTACCGGCGACCGCAGTGTGCTCGACGAGGTCGCACAGCAATGGGCGAGCCTCACCGACACCCCCGACGCCTGTGACTTCGCGCTGCGCAACGCGGTCGGCAGCGGCCACGTCGGCGAGGACCAGGTCTGGCAGCGCATCCGCCGCCAGATCGACACCCGCAGCCCGTCGGCCGCCCTCGCCAGCCTCGCGCTGCTGCCGGCGGACAGCGCGCCCGCGACCGCCGATCTCGACCAGGCGATCCGCTCGCCCGCCCCCTGGCTCGACCGCCTGCCGGCCAACTTCGCGGTCACGCGCAGCGGGCGCGAGCTCGCGCTCGCCGCGCTGGTGCGCCTGATCCGCGAGGACCTTCCCGCCGCCCGCCTGCGCCTGCTGCGCATCCAGGATCGCCTCTCGGCCGAGGAGCGCAACTACGCCAACCTGGTGATGGCGATGCACGCCGCGATCGACCGCCGGCCCGAGGCCAGTGCGCTCTACGCCGCCGCCGGCGACATCGAGATGAGCCCGCTGCAGCGCGCCTGGCGGGTACGGGCTGCGCTGCGCGCGCAGGACTGGCGCGGCGTGCGCGACGCGATCGAGGTCATGCCGGCGGCGGAGCGCGAGCAGCCGGACTGGATCTACTGGCTCGGCCGCGCCCACGCGGCGGCCGGCAAGCGCGACGCGGCCGACTCGCTGTTCGTGCGCATCGCCGCCGAGCCGCACTTCTACGGCATGCTCGCCGCCGAGGAGCTCGGCCAGCCCTTCATGCCGCCGCCCGCCACCGCGCCCTTGCCGCGCGCCAAGCTCGAGGAGGCCGAGCGCGACCCCAGCCTGCGGCGCGCGCTCGCGCTCTACCAGCTCGAGCTGCGCACCGAGGCGCTGCGCGAGTGGGTGTGGGGCGTGCGCGAGCGCGACGAGCAGTTCCGCCTCGGCGCCGCGCATCTCGCGCTGCGCAACGAACTCTACGACCGCGCGATCAACACCGCCGAGCTCGCCAACCCGCGCAGCAACTTCGAGCTGCGCTTCCTGACTCCCTACCGCGACCTCATCGAACCCCAGGTGCGCGCGCAAGGCCTCGATCTCGGCTGGGTATACGGCCTGATGCGCCAGGAGAGCCGCTTCGTGATCCCGGCGCGCTCGAGCGTGGGCGCACGCGGCCTCATGCAGGTGATGCCCGCCACCGGCAAGTGGGTGGCGAACAGGATCGGCCTCCCCGGCTATCACGACGGCCTGCTCAACGACCCCGACACCAACGTGCTGCTCGGCACCAGCTACATGCGCATCATCATGGAAGACCTCAACGCCCACCCGGTGCTGGCCTCCGCCGGCTACAACGCCGGCCCGGGGCGCGCGCGGCGCTGGCGCGACGTGCAGCCGCTGGAGGGTGCGATCTACACCGAGACGATCCCGTTCGACGAGACCCGCGACTACGTCAAGAAGGTGCTCGCCAACGCGGTGATCTACTCGGCGATGCTCGAGAAGCGCCCGCAGTCGCTCAAGGCCCGCCTCGGCACCATCGCGCCGGCGCCGGCCAGCGAGTAAGCTCGCGGCTGGACGCCACAGACCACGTCATCACCAACCTGCCAAGGGTCCACGCATGAATTCCAAACGTGTCGTCATCGTCGGCGGCTCCGGTTTTATCGGCAGCGCCATCGCCAACCGTCTGTGTGAAGCAGGCGTCCAGGTGCTCATCCCCACCCGCCGCCGCAGCCGCGCGGGACATGTGGTGCTGCTGCCCAACGCCGAGGTGGTCGAGGCCGACGTGCATGACCCGGCCGCGCTCGCGCGCCTGTTCGCCGGCGCCGACGCGGTGATCAACACCGTCGGCGTGCTGCATTCGCGCAGCGGCACGCCCTTCGGCCCCGATTTCGCCCGTGCCCACGTCGAGCTGCCGCAGAAGATCGTCACCGCCTGCCGCGCCGCCGGCGTGAAGCGCCTGGTGCACATCAGCGCGCTCGGCGCGGATGCCGCCGGTCCGTCGGAATACCAGCGCTCCAAGGCCGCCGGCGAGCACGCCATCCAGGCCGCCGGCAGCGGGATCGCATGGACCATCCTGCGCCCCTCGGTCGTGTTCGGCCGTGGCGACAGCTTCCTGAACCTGTTCGCCGACCTCGCGCGCCTGTTTCCAGTGCTGCCGCTGGCGGGCGCCTCGACCCGCTTCCAGCCGGTGTACGTCGAGGACGTCGCCGAGGTCGCCTGGCTCAGCCTGACCCGCCCGGAGGCCGCCGGCCAGACCTTCGAGCTCGCCGGGCCGACGGTCTACACGCTGCGCCAGCTGGTCGAGTACGTCTCCGCCCTGGTCGGCAAGCCGCGGCCGGTGGTCCCGCTGCCCGAGGGCCTCGCGCTGCTGCAGGCGGGCCTGATGGAGCTCGCCCCGCAGCCGCTGATGAGCCGCGACAACGTGCGCTCGATGCGGGTGGACAACGTCGCCCACGGCGAGCCGCTCCCCTTCGGCCTCGGCCCCACCGCGCTCGAGGCCGTCGCCCCGGCCTGGCTGAGCGACGCCGGACCGCGCGCCGCCTACTATCCGTTCCGCCGCCAGGCCCGGCGCTGAACACCACGTCCCCGATCCACCTTCACCCGTGACCCGGAGCACACGATGAAACTCATCATCGGCAACAAGAACTACTCGTCCTGGTCCCTGCGCGCCTGGCTAGCCGCGCGCGAGGGCGGCTTCACCTGCGAGGAGATCCGCATCCCGCTGTTCATCCCCGGCAGCCGCGAGCGCATCCTGTCGCACTCGCCCTCGGGCAAGGTGCCCTGCCTCAACGACCACGGCCTCGCGGTGTGGGACTCGCTGGCGATCGGCGAATACCTCGCCGAGAAGAACCCGGCGCTGCTGCCTGCCGACCCGGCGGCGCGGGCCGTCGCCCGCGCGGTCACCGCCGAGATGCACTCCGGCTTCCAGAACCTGCGCAGCCGCATGCCGATGAACATCCGCAAGGACTACACCGGCTTCGGCCACAGCCCCGAGGTGGATGCCGACATCGCCCGCATCGTCGCGATCTGGAACGACTGCCGCGCGCGCTTCGGCGCCGACGGGCCGTATCTCTTCGGCCGCTTCAGCCTCGCCGACGCCGCCTTCGCGCCGGTCGCCTTCCGCTTCCAGACCTATGGCGTGAAGCCCGCAGGCGCGGCCGGCGACTACCTCGCCACCCTGCTCGCCAACCCGCACATGCAGGACTGGGCGAAGGCGGCGCGCGCCGAGACCGAATCGATCGCGGAAGAGGACCTCTACGGCTGATGCAGGCCTATGTCGTCGGCGGGGCGGTGCGCGACGCCCTGCTCGGGCTGCCGGTCAAGGACCGCGACTGGGTGGTGGTCGGCAGCACGCCCGAGGAGATGCGCGCGCGCGGCTTCCGCCCGGTCGGGCGCGACTTCCCGGTGTTCCTGCACCCGCACAGCAACGAGGAATACGCGCTCGCGCGCACCGAGCGCAAGTCGGGTCACGGCTACACCGGCTTCGTCTGCCACGCCTCGCCCGAGGTCACGCTGGAAGAGGACCTGCTGCGCCGCGACCTCACCATCAACGCGATCGCGCGCGCCGAGGACGGCACGCTGATCGACCCCTACGGCGGCCAGCGCGACCTCGCCGCGCGCGTGTTCCGCCACGTCTCCCCGGCCTTCGCCGAGGACCCGCTGCGGATCCTGCGCGTGGCGCGCTTCACCGCGCGCTTCACCGACTTCAGCGTCGCGCCCGAGACACTGGCGCTGATGCGGCAGATGGTGGCCGCGGGCGAGGTCGACCACCTGGTGGCCGAGCGCGTGTGGCAGGAGCTCGCCCGCGGCCTGATGGAAGCGCGCCCCGCGCGCATGATCCGGGTGCTGCGCGAATGCGGCGCGCTGGCGGTGATCCTGCCGGAGGTGGATCGGCTGTTCGGCGTGCCGCAGCCGGCTCGCCACCATCCCGAGGTCGATACCGGCGCCCACGTGCTGCAGGTGATCGACCACGCCGCGGCCACCGGCCAGCCGCTCGCGGTGCGCTGGGCCTGCCTGCTGCACGATCTCGGCAAGGCCGACACGCCCGCCCATGTGCTGCCGCACCATTACGGCCACGAGGCGGCCAGCGCGCGGCGCGCGCGCGAAGTGTCGGAGCGCCTGAAGGCGCCCACCGAGTGCCGCGACCTCGCCGAGATGGTGGCGCGCGAGCATGGCATCCTCGCCCGCGCCGCGGAGTTGCGCGCCGAGACCATGGTCAGGCTCATCGAGCGCTGCGACGGCCTGCGCCGCCCGCAGCGCTTCATCCTGATGCTGGCAGCCGCCGCCTGCGACCAGGCCGGCCGCGGCAAGCCCGGCGAAGATCCACCGGCGGCGAGACCTTTGACACGCTGGCACACCGCGCTGGCGGCGGTGCGCAGCGTCGATGCCGGTACAATTGCCCGTAACTGCAGCGACAAATCACTGATTCCACAGGCTTTGCATGCCGCCCGAGTGGCGGCGGCGAAGGCTGCCGACAAGGAAGGCCGATGAATGCCACCCGTTTCGGCGAACTCGAGGTGCTGTGCCACGCACCCGAGCGCGTCACCCATGAACATCCGCTGCTCTTCGTGCACGGCGCCTACGTCTCGGCCTGGTGCTGGGAGGAACATTTCCAGCCCTGGTTCGCCCGCCGCGGCTGGTCGACCTACGCCGTGTCGCTGTCGGGTCACGGCAAGAGCCGCAAGCGCGACCACCTCGACTCCTATTCGCTCGACGACTACGTGCGCGACGTCGCCGAAGTCGCCGCCCGCCTGCCCGCGCCGCCGATCCTGATCGGCCACTCGATGGGCGGCATGGTGGTGCAGAAATACCTCGAGCACTACGACGCACCGGCCACCGTGCTGATGTCCTCGGTGCCGCCGCAGGGCCTGATGGGCTCGGCCTTCGGCCTCATCCTGAAGCGCCCGAACCTGCTCGCCGACCTCAACAACATCATGGCCGGCAACGACGTCAACATCGACAGCCTGCGCGAGGCGCTATTCCACCAGCCGGTACGGGCCGACGACCTGCAGCGCTACTACCGCCTGAGCCAGCCGGAATCGCACCGCGCGATCTGGGACATGTCGCTGTTCAACCTGCCGCAGCCGGGCCGCATGCACCGTCCGCCGATGCTGATCCTCGGCGCCGAGCACGACGCCCTGATTCCGCCCGACCAGGTGCACATGACCGCGCTCACCTATGGCCGCCAGGCCGAGATCTTCCCCGGCATCGGCCACGGCATGATGCTCGAGCGTGACTGGGAGCAGGTCGCCCTCCGCATCGCCGACTGGCTCGGCGAGCGCAACCTGTGAGCGTCCCGGCGGACGCTCGGCGCTACGCGCGGGCGAACCTGCCGGCGTAGCGCTCCGCCGCCCCCGCCCGGGCGCCTACAGCGCGTGCAGGCGGTCGCCGCGGGCGAAGCCCAGCAGCGGCGCCTCGATGCCGCGCGACAGCGCCAGCACCTTGAACAGCTCGCCCATCTCCTGCGGCGCGGTCAGGCGCTGCACCGCGCGCGCGGCGCGGATGTAACCGGCGCTCTCCTGCGGTCCGCGGCGCGCCAGGCAGTCGAGCACGCCGCAGTTGAACAGGAACTGCGCCTGCGTGGTGTAGCCCTGCACGTCCAGCCCGGCCTCGAAGCCAGCCTCGGCCACCGCGGTGAAGTCCACGAAGGCGGTGATGTCGTTGAGCCCGGGCCACAGGAAGGGGTCGCCGTGGGCGTGGTGGCGGTAGTAGCACAGCAGGGTGCCGTTCGAGCGCGAGGGCAGGTAGTACTCGGCGCGCGGATAGCCGTAGTCGACCAGCAGCAGCGCGCCGGCCTGCAGGCAGGCCGCCCAGGCGGCGATCCAGGCGCGGCCGGCGAGGTTGAGCTCGGTGACGTACTCGCCGCCGGCCGGCGCCGGCAGCGCGAGCGCCAGCCCGGCCTCGCGCACCGCGCCGGCGGCCGGCACGTCGGCCCAGCACAGGCGGCGCACGCCCGCAGCGTCGGCCTCGAAGGCCACGCCACGCTCGGCCAGGCCGTCGGCGGTCGACACCAGCAGATGCACCGGCATCACGTCGAGCACCTCGTTGGCCACCATCGCACCGGCAAAGCGCGCGGGCAGCGCATCGAGCCACTGCACGCGCGCGGCCAGGTGCGGCGCCTTCGCCACCAGGGTGTCGAACTGGCGCGCGCGCAACTCGCCGGAGAGCTCCAGGATGCCGTAGCGCTCCGGTACGCAACCGCGGCGCTCGAGTTCGAGCAGCAGGTCGGCAGCGAGCAGGCCGGTGCCGGCACCGACCTCGATCACCTCGGGCGCGCTCGCGCGCATGACCTGCTCGACCTGGGCTGCGAGCGCCTGGCCGAAAAGCGGGGTAAGCTCGGGCGCGGTGATGAAATCGCCCCCCGGGCCGAACTTTCGCGCGCCGCCGCTGTAATAACCGAGTCCCGGCGCATAGAGCGCGAGCTCCATGTAGCGGGCGAACGAAATCCAGCCGCCGGCCGCGGCGATCTCGGCCTCGATGCGTTCGAGCAGGCGCGCGCTCTGGGCGAGCGCATCGGCGGACGGCTGGGGCAGTGAAGACATGTGCAAGACACCCGAGATCGACGAAAGCCGGCCATTGTACCGGCAGGCCCGTCCTGCACGCTGCCCGACCCATCCGGGCTCGCGGCAGTGGCCCCAACCCCAGGTAGCCTCGTGATGAACCACTTTCCTCCCGGCCCGAGCGGTCGCTCCTCCCCGGCAGGCGTCGCGGTCGCGGCGGGTCCGCGCCCGGCGCCGCTGATCCTCGTCACCGGTGCCGCCCGCCGCGTGGGCGCCGAGATCGCGCGCAGCCTGCATGCCGCGGGCGCACGCGTGGCGCTGCACTATCGCAGCAGCGCCGGCGAGGCCGAGGCGCTCGCCGCCGCGCTCAACGCCCAGCGGCCCGACAGCGCATTCACGGTGAAGGGCGACCTCGCCCGCTTCGGCGCCGCCGAAGAGATCGCCGCCCAGGTGCTCGCCCGCGGCGAAGGCCTGGACGGCCTGGTGAACAACGCCTCGAGCTTCTTCCCCACCCCGGTCGGCCGCATCGACCGCGCCGCCTGGGACGAGCTGATGGGCTCCAACCTGATGGGGCCGCTGTTCCTGTCGCAGGCGCTCGCACCCGCGCTGCGCGCCGCGGGCGGGGCGATCGTCAACATCGTCGACATCCACGCCGAGCGGCCGCTCACCGGCTACACGGTGTACAACGTCGCCAAGGGCGGCCTCGCCACCCTGACACGCGCGCTGGCGATCGATCTCGCCCCCGAGGTGCGCGTCAACGGCGTGGCGCCGGGGCCGATCGACTGGCCGGAGGACGGCCAGTTCCCCCCCGCCGAGCGCGCGCGCATCATCGCCCACACCTTGCTCAAGCGTGTCGGCGCGCCGGCGGACATCGCGCGCACGGTGCGCTTCCTGCTGCTCGACGCGCCCTACATCACCGGCCAGATCATCGCGGTGGACGGCGGGCGCAGCGTGCACCTTTAGCGCAGGGCAAGCGAGCCCGCCTCCGGCGCAGGCGCGGCGGCGACGATCATCGCGCCGGTTTCTGGGATAATCCGCGCTTGACTTCTCCGAACGAGCCTGACTGTGACTGCAGCCCCCGCAACCGCCCCCGTCGACGCGCCCGCGACTGACGCGACCGCCGGCGACGCCCGCTTCTCCAACACCTTCCTGCGCCTCAAGAAGAAGCTCGAGCGCAGCGTCGGCGAGGCGATCGGCGACTACAACATGATCGGCGACGGCGACACCGTGATGGTGTGCGTGTCCGGCGGCAAGGACTCCTACACCCTGCTGTCCTGCCTGCTCGCGCTGCGCGAGCGCGCGCCGGTGGACTTCCGCATCGTGGCGATGAACCTCGATCAGAAGCAGCCCGGCTTCCCCGACCACGTGCTGCCGGCCTACTTCGAATCCATCGGCGTCGAGTACCGCATCGTCACCGAGGACACCTACTCGATCGTCAAGGACAAGATCCCCGAGGGCAAGACCACCTGCTCGCTGTGCTCGCGCCTGCG
>JAREIX010000055.1 GCA_029286945.1 Thauera sp.
TGCCGAGCAGGGCGCCGATGGTCACCACGCCGGTGCCGCCGACGCCGGTGATGAGGATGCCCCAGGGCGCGGCGGTGTCGGGCAACTGCGGCTCGGGCAGCTCGGCTGCCAGTCGACCGGGCGCGCTCGCGCCACTCGCCTTGCCACGCCTGAGCGCGCCGCCCTCGACGGTGACGAAGCTGGGGCAGAAGCCCTTAACGCAGGAATAGTCCTTGTTGCACGACGACTGGTCGATGAAGCGCTTGCGGCCGAACTCGGTCTCCACCGCACCCACCGACATGCAGTTCGACTTGTCGCTGCAATCGCCACAGCCCTCGCACACGAGGTCGTTGATGACCACCCGCTTGGCCGGGTCGGGGAACTTGCCGCGCTTGCGGCGACGGCGCTTTTCGGCTGCGCAGGTCTGGTCATAGATGATCGCTGTCACGGCCGGCACCGTGCGCAGCTCACGCTGCACGGCGTCGAGCTCGTCGCGGTGCCGCACGCCGACGCCGTGCGGCAGGTCGGCCGGACCATAGGCACGCGGCGTGCCGTCATTGACCACCACCACCGTGCCCACACCTTCGGCCAGCAGCTGGCGGGCGATGATCGGCACCGACAGCGTGCCGTCGTGCGGCTGGCCGCCGGTCATCGCGACTGCATCGTTGTAGAGGATCTTGTAGGTGATGTTCACCTTGGCCGCTACCGCCGCACGGATGGCGAGGATGCCCGAGTGCATGTAAGTGCCGTCACCCAGGTTGGCGAACACGTGCGGTGTGGCGGTGAAAGGCGCCTGGCCGATCCAGGGCACGCCCTCGCCGCCCATCTGGCAGAAGGTCTGGGTGTGCTCGGGCGACAGCCAGGTCGCCATGTAGTGGCAGCCGATGCCGGCGATCGCGCGCGAGCCCTCCGGCACCTTGGTCGAGGTGTTGTGCGGGCAGCCCGAGCAGTAGTGCGGCACACGCGCAATCGACAGCCGCGGCTTGGCGAGCGCGGCCTCCTTGGCCTCGATGAAGGCGAGCCGCGCCTTGATGCGGTCGGAGGTGTAGAAGCGGGCGATGCGGCCGGCGATGGCGCGCGCGATCATCGCCGGGGTCAGCTCGCCGGCGGCGGGCAGCAGCCACTCGCGGTGCGGAGTGTTGGACCAGCCTTCGGCTGGGGAGGCCCACTCCCCCTTCTCGTCGAACTTGCCGATCACGCGCGGACGGACCTCGTCCTTCCAGTTGTAAAGCTCTTCCTTCAGCTGGTACTCGAGGAACTGGCGCTTTTCCTCGATCACCAGGATCTCGTCCAGCCCCTCGGCGAACTGGCGCACGCCCTCGGCCTCGAGCGGCCACACCATGCCGACCTTGTACAGGCGCAGGCCGATGGCGGCCGCCTTCGCCTCGTCGATGCCGAGGTCGTCCAGCGCCTGGCGCACGTCGAGGTAGCTCTTGCCGCTGGTGATGATGCCCAGCTTGGCGTTCGGGCTGTCGATCACCGTACGGTTGAGATTGTTCAGGCGGCAGTAGGCGAGCGCGGCATAGAGCTTGTGGTGCAGCAGGCGCTTCTCCTGCACCAGCGGCGGATCGGGCCAGCGCAGGTTCAAGCCATCCTCGGGGAGCGGAAAGTCGGCCGCCGTCGGGATCCGCGTCTGCACCTTGAAGGGATCGACCTCCACCGAGGAGGAGGTCTCCACCGTGTCGGTGAGCGCCTTGAACGCCACCCAGCAGCCCGAGTAGCGCGACAGCGCGAAGCCGTGCAGGCCGTACTCGAGGTATTCCTGGATCCCCGCCGGCGCCAGCACCGGCATCATCAGCGCCTTGAACACGTGCTCGGTCTGGTGCGGCAGCGTCGAGGACTTGGCGGCGTGGTCGTCGCCGGCGATCACCAGCACGCCGCCGTGCTTCGAGGTGCCGGCGGCGTTGGCATGGCGGAAGACGTCACCGGTGCGATCGACGCCCGGACCCTTGCCGTACCAGATCGAGAACACGCCGTCGTACTTGGCGTTCGGATCCAGATTGACCTGCTGCGTGCCCCACACCGAGGTCGCGGCGAGGTCTTCGTTGAGCCCGGCCTGGAAGCGGATCTGCATCGGCTCGAGGTATTTCTTCGCCTTCCAGAACTCCTGGTCGACGTTGCCGAGCGGCGAGCCACGGTAGCCGGTGACGAAGCCGGCGGTGTTCAGTCCGGCGGCTTCGTCGCGCATCTTCTGCATCATCGGCAGGCGCACCAGGGCCTGGATGCCGGTCATCCAGGCGCGGCCGCTCTTCAGGGTGTATTTGTCGTCGAGGCTGACGGGGGGCACGGTGTTCGACATGGTGGTGTGAACCGCCGCCGGCGAGCGCCTGTGCGCGGGTGGCGCACGGGGATCACAGACAGGCGTGGTCTCCTTCGGTGATGAGTTTTCTGGTTCGTCCGCTTCGACGGACAACGCATCGCATGCTACGCAGCGCAGGCGAAAAAATATTTCTGTTTTTGGCCAGCGGGGTGCCAGATAAGGAAATTTATTCCGCTCATCACACTTACTATTCGCCGCGTCCGACAACGGCCATCCCGCCAGCGGACAGCAAAAAATACAAGGGCGACAAGGTTCGCACCCGGGCCACGTCCACGCCGCACAAACGGCAGGGGCGCAGCTAAACTGCGGCCTTTTTTCGCCTTCCGCGCCACGAGCGCCGACACGAACGAGGAGACTACCGTGATCCAACCCGCCACCACCGGCTGCCCGCAGCACCCTGCTGGCCTCCGAGCGACCCCGACGCCGATTGCCTGCGAGGAGCGATGACATGAGCGCCACCACGCACGCCCAATGGTCCTCGCGGATGGGCTTCGTGCTCGCCGCCACCGGTTCCGCCGTCGGCCTCGGCAACATCTGGAAGTTTCCCTACATGGTCGGCCAGAGCGGCGGCGCGGCCTTCGTGCTCGTCTATCTGCTGTGCATTGCGCTGATCGGCGTGCCCATCCTGGTGTCGGAATGGATGATCGGCCGTCGCGGCCAGAAGAACCCGATCAACACCATGGCCCAGCTCGCCCGCCAGCACGGGCACACGCGCAACTGGGCGCTGGTGGGCATCGTCGGCGTGCTCGCCGCCTTCCTGATCCTGTCCTTCTATTCGGTGATCGGCGGCTGGGCGCTGGCCTACATGCGCGACGCCGCCACCGGCACCTTCAGCGGCCTCGACAAGGGCGGTATCGGCGCGATCTTCGACGGCTTCCTCGCCAGCCCCGCCGAGCTGCTCACCTGGCACAGCGCCTTCATGCTGCTGACCGTGGTCATCGTCGCGATGGGCGTCTCCGCGGGCCTCGAGCGCGGCAGCAAGGTGATGATGCTGGCGCTGATCCTGATGGTGATGGTGGGCTACGGCATGACCACCGGCGCCTTCGGCCAGGCCGTCGCCTACCTGTTCAACCCGGACTGGAGCAAGCTCGACGGCTCGGTGCTGCTGGCCGCGCTCGGCCACGCCTTCTTCACCCTGTCGCTGGGGATGGGGATCATGATGGCCTACGGATCCTACCTCGGCGAGGACGTGAACCTGCTGCGCGCCGCGCGCACCGTGGTGATCATGGACACCACCTTCGCGCTGTGCGCCGGCCTGGCGATCTTCCCGATCGTGTTCGCCAACGGCCTCGACCCCGCCTCCGGCCCCGGCCTGGTGTTCGTCACCCTGCCGCTGGCCTTCGGCAACATGGGCGGTGGCCTCGTGCTGGGCAGCCTGTTCTTCCTGCTGCTGACCTTCGCCGCGCTGACCTCGTCGATCTCGCTGCTGGAGCCGGTGGTCGAGCTGCTCGAGGAGCGCACGCCGATGAACCGCGTCACCGCCACCGTGGTGGCCGGCGTGACGATCTGGGCGCTGGGCATCGCCGCGCTGCTGTCCTTCAACCTGTGGAGCGAGGTCAAGCTCGCCGGGCTCAACATCTTCGACCTGCTCGACTACGTCACCAGCAAGTTCATGCTGCCGCTGGCGGGCCTGGGCGCGATCGTGTTCGCGGCGTGGAAGCTGGAGCAGGCGAGCGTGAAGCACGAGCTGCGCCTGGGCGACACCGGTTTCGCGCTGTGGACGGTGCTGGCGCGCTACGTGGCGCCGCTGGGCGTGCTCTACGTGTTCTGGAACAACATCTGAGCGACCCCGCGCGCCCTGCATGAGCGCGCCGACGGCCCTGCCCGCCTCACAGCGGCAGGGCCGTCTCGTTCTTGATCTCGCGCAGCGCCACCGCGGAGTGGGTGACGTCGATCTCGGGGATCTTGAGCAGGAAGTTGTGCATGAACACCGACAGCGCCTCGAGCCCGGGCAGGTAGAGCTTGAGCAGGCAGTCGGTCTCGCCGAGCAGCTCGTAGCACTCGACGACCTCCTGGCAGCCCTTGACCACGCGCTCGAAGCGCTCGAGCACGTCGGCGCTGTGCTGCTTCAACTTGACCCGTACCCAGACGCAGGTCCCCAGCCCGACCTTGTGGCGATCGACGAGCGCGACGTAGCCGCGGATCACGCCCGCCTCCTCCATGTCGCGCACCCGTCGCCAGCACGGCGTCGGCGACATGCCGACCTTGTCGGCGAGCGCCTGGGTGCTGAGGGTGGAGTCCTTCTGCAGCAGGGTCAGGATGTGGCGCTGCGCCGGGTCGAGTTTCATGGGGGGCTCAGAGCACCTTGAGCAGTTCGACCTCGAACACCAGCGTGGCGTTGGGCGGGATCACGCCGCCGGCGCCGCGCGCGCCGTAGCCGAGCTGGGGCGGGATGGTGAGCTTGCGCTTGCCGCCTTCCTGCATGCCCTGCACGCCCTCGTCCCAGCCGCGGATCACGTGGCCGGCGGCGAGCGGAAAGTTGAACGGATCGTTGCGATCCTTGCTGGAATCGAACTTGCGCCCGTCGGTGAGCCAGCCGGTGTAATGCACCGACACCATGCGGCCCGCGACCGCGGTTGCGCCGGTGCCGACCTCGAGGTCCTCGATGACGAGGCCGCTGGCGGTGGTGGTCTGGGTCATGCGTCTCTCCTGCCGTGATTGAAAGCCGGCATTCTACCCCTTGCTCCCAGGCGCGCGCCGCGTGCCGAAGCGGCTGCGGAACTTGACGATCTTGGGCGCGACCACGTACTGGCAGTAGGGCTGGTCGCTGTTGTTCACGTAGTAGTCGTGATGCTCCGCCTCGGCCGGCCAGAAGGTCGGCGCGCGCTCGACGCGGGTGACGATCGCCTTGGGGAACGTGCGCTGCTCGCCCATCTCCTCGATCAGGGAGAGCGCGGTGTGCAGCTGGGCGTCGCTGGTGACGAAGATCACCGAGCGGTACTGCGGCCCGACGTCATTGCCCTGGCGGTCGACGGTGGTCGGATCGTGGATGGTGAAGAAGACCTCCAGCAGCTCGCGATAGCTGACCCGGGCCGGATCGAACACGATCTTCACCACCTCGGCGTGACCGGTGCCGCCGGTGCACACCTGGCGGTAGCTCGGATCCTCCACATGGCCGCCACAGTATCCGGGGACCACCTCCTCGACGCCGTCGACCAGGTCGAACACCGCCTCCAGGCACCAGAAGCAGCCGCCGCCGAGGATCGCGATCTCGAGGCTGGGGTCGGTCTTGTTTTCGTTCATGCAAGCACTCCATCGATGGGGTTCGTTCAATGTAGAAGACCGCCGCGGGCGCAATTCATTCCCGCGCCACGCGGCCCTCGCGCGCCTGCACGGCGGCCTTCAGCGGAAGGAGAAGCCGTAGTGCACGTCGAGCGCGGTGTCGGTGCCGCCACGCGCGATCACCGACATCCGGCGCGAGATCTGGTAGGTCAGCTTGACCAGGGTGGCGGCGCCGCCCAGGCTCTGTTCGAAGGACAGGAAGAGATCCGGTCCGAGGCGCTTGCCCAGGCTCAGCACCTGGGTGGACACCGAGGGCCCGCTGGCGATCGTCGAGCCGCTGCCGAGCACCCGGCTGCTGGCCGCACGGCTGGTGCTGTTGAGCTCGCCCTGGCCGAAGGAGAAGGAATCGAAGCCCAGGCTGCGCGACAGCTCCTCGGTCATGCCGCCGCCGGGGCCGCCGAGCAGGCCGGCCGCGGCCGGCAGCAGCAGGCCGAGGTCGGCGCCCGAGCCGGCGTCGGGCGCACGACCGAGCACGATCCACGACAGTTTGGCCGGATCGGGCACGTTGGGCTCGGACACCAGGCGGATCTGCGGCCGCCGGGCGCTGCCGGTGACGGACACGCCGGCTTCCACCTCCAGGCCCTTGCGCAGCGCGACGATGTTGAGCCCGGGCGCATCGAGCGGCCCCTGGAAGTTCACCACCCCGCGCTCGATCACCAGGCTCTGGCCGTAGCCGCGATAGCTGCCGCCGACGGTGGCCACCGTACCCACCGCCGACAGCGGCCGCCCGGGCTGCAGGCGCAGGCGCAGCTCGCCCGCGAGCCGCGTCTCCAGCCCGAGGGCCGACAGGTAGAGCGCATCGCCCAGGCTCACGCGCACGTCCGCGTCCACCGCGAAGCCGCCCCCGCCCGCGGCCGGCTGGTCGCGGCCGAGCACGACCACGTCGTCCGACAGGCTGGGCGGCAGCGACTCGGCGAACTCGAGGTAGCCGGCGTCGGCGCGGAACGCCGCATCCAGGGTCAGCGAGCTCCAGGTGCTGCGCGCCGTGCCCTCGCCCGACAGCAACATCCAGCGGTCGTCGCGCTGCAGCAGCGGCAGGCGGTCGGCGTCGAAGCGGAAGTCGCCGTCGCCGCTGGCGAGCTGCACCACGCCGCGCGCGGTGAAGCGGCCCGGCGTCGCGGTCAGGCGCGCGAAGGGGATGCGGTCCTCGCGCGGACGCACGCGGTTGGGTGAGACGAACTCCAGGCGCTCGAGGCGCACCCGATCGCTGTCGAAGTCGAGGTCGAGCTCGCCGCCGGCCAGGATCAGGCCCTGGTCGATCAGCGTGAAGCCGAGCTCGCGACCTTCGATGCGGCCGCTGGCGCGCGGCGCGGCGACGGTGCCGCCGATGCTGAAGCTGCCGGCGATGCGCCCGGCGGTCTCGATGTTCTCGCGCGCCAGGCGGCCAAGCCAGGTGATCGACGGCATGTCGAGCCGCGCCGAACCGCCGATGGCGGTGTCCGGCGGCACGCTCCACAGGCCGTCGGCGCCGCGGCGGGCGCGCAGGCTGGCCTCGCCCTGCACGCTGCCGAACTCCTTGCCGCGCACGTCGAGGGCAAGCTCGATGCGCTCGCCACGCCCGCGCAGCACCGCGTCCAGTTGCTCGAGGCCGAGCCGGGTGCGCAGCTCGCCTTCCACGCTGAGGTCGCCCGCCTCGCGGAACACCCGCGCCTCGCCCGCCAGCGTGCGCCCGACCGCCAGGTCCCAGCGCGCGCCGAGCGTGAGCGGGTCGGCGTTGCGGCGCGGGCGGCCGTCGCGCCGCTTCGGCTCGAGGTCGAGCACCAGCCCGCTGCTGTCGCCGCGTGCCACGCTCTGAGCGGGCGACCACGCCGTCTCCAGCAGGCGGATGCGACCCTTGTCGCCGGCGTTGAGCTCGGCCGCGCCCAGGCGCACGCGGTCGGCGGCGAGTTCGAGCGTGGCCGGCGCGACGAGCCGGGCGGCGAAACGGCCCGCGCTCTCGAGGGCGGCGAGCTGGCCGCTCCAGCGCGGGGTGTCCCCTGCGGCGATCCCGCCCTGCAGCACCAGGCGCAGGGTGTCGGCCACGCCCTGCTGCGGTGGGGTGGCGGCGCTGAGTTCGAGCTGGTGGCGTGCCCGCGTGCCCTCTGCGCTCACGCGGGCACTGGCGAGCCAGTCCGGCAAGGGCTTGCCGTCCGCGCCGCGACCGCCAGGGCCGAGGCCGGAGAGCCCGAGCGCGAGCGTGAACGGTCCGTCCGCACCGGCGTCGAGGCGCGCGCTGCCGTTGATGTTGGCAAGACGCAACGCGCCCGGCAGGCGCAGGCCTTCGCCGTAGAACTGGAGCTGGCCGTTCGGCGCCTCCGCCGTGCCGCCGACGCGGCCCTCGGCGCCGGCGCGGCCGGCGAGTCCGAAGCCGATCGCCGCCAGCGCCGGCGCATCGAGACGCAGCGCCAGGCTGTCGGTCGCAGCGCCGAGCGCGCCGCGGGCGTCGAGCGTGTTGCCGGCGAGGCGCAGCGCGAGGCGGACCTCGGACAGGCGCCGGCCTTCCAGGCGCAGCCGCCCTTCGCCGGTGAGCGGCAGACCCTCGAGCCGGCTGTCGGGAAGACTGAAGTCGAGGCTGGCGCGCTGCGGCAGGCCTGCAGCGGGCAGCTCGGCGTCAGCCTTGAGGTCGAGGTTGAGGCGCGCGGCGGGCGCGGAAGGCAGCAGCGCGCGCGGATCGACGGCGCGCAGGCGGGCGTCGAGGGTGAGCCGGCGTAGCGGTCGGGCCTCAGGCGGTGTCGCGGCCGGAGTCGCGGCTGCGGTCGGATTCGCGGTCGGATTCGCGCCCGGTCGCGCCGTCCCGGCGGCAGGAGCCGGCGCGGCGGCCGGGACGACGTGCCGACCCGTCTCCCCGGCCTCGGCCGCATCAGGCAGCGCCTGCACCGCCGCCTCGGCGTCGATGCGCGCGCTGCCCACGTCGAGGCCGATGCGCGCCTGCTGGCGCAGCGCGTCGGCCTCGGCGTCGATGCGCCCTGCGACGATCTGGCGCGGCAGGCGGGTGTCGAGCTGGCGGGTGTCGATGGCGGCCAGCTCGAGCGCGGCGAGGATCTGGCCGAAGCCGGCGTCGGTCGCCGCCCTCGCCGGCGCCGCCGCGGCGTCGGGCTCCGGGGCGTCGGGCTCGGGGGCGTCGGGCTCCGGGGCATCGGGTTCGGGGGTATCGGGTTCGGGGGTATCGGGTTCGGGGGCATCGGCGGCGGCCGCCCCGGCCGCCGGCGCATCGGTTGCGCCCGCTCCGGCGTCCGCTTGCGGGGCAGCGTCGGGAGTGTCGGCCTGCGGCGGCCGCCAGGCCAGGCGCCCGCTGATCCGCCCCGCGCCCGCCAGACGGATGTCGAGCGCATCGAGGGCGATCTCGCCGCTGCGCCAGTCGAGCACGCCGGCCAGGCTGTGCACCGGAATACCCCCGGCGTCGACGGCGGCGGGCTGGCTGTTGGCAAGCCGGATCGGGCCGGCGAGCAGGCCGTCGCGGCCGCTCGGCGCGGCCAGCTCGGCCTCGAGCGCCAGCGCCGCGCGCGGGGCGCCGGCGAAGAAGGCGGCGGGGTCGAAGGCCGCGGC
The DNA here is from genome assembly GCA_029286945.1 of Thauera sp. Lineage (GTDB taxonomy): Bacteria > Pseudomonadota > Gammaproteobacteria > Burkholderiales > Rhodocyclaceae > Thauera. Next base: position 9,107 of record JAREIX010000055.1, read on the forward strand.
CTTGACGCTCAGCCGGCGCAGCGGCTTGGGCTCGAAGGCCGCCGCCTCGGCCTCGACCCGCGCCTGCAGGGCGCCGGAGCGGGCCTTGGCCTGCAGCCGCGGCGCAAGCAGCGTGTTGCCGAGCCCGAGCTGCAGCGCCAGCGGATGCGTCTCGAGCGCGCCGTCGAAGCCGCCCTCGCCGGCGAGCGCGAACGGCGCCACGCCGTCCAGCTCGAGCTTCAGCATCGCCCGGCCCTGCGGCAGCTCGACCGTGAGCGCGCGCAGGCGGTGGCGGCGGCCGTCGCTGTCGAGCGCGGCCTCCAGCTTGGTGAAGATCAGCCCCTGCTCGGCCGCCACTTCGGTCACCGCCTCGGCGGCGATCGCGGGGTCGGCGACCGCATCCTCCGCGCGCTCCACCGCCTCGGCGGCGGCCTCTGCGGCGCCTTGCGCGCCGGCAGCCGCATCCGCGGCGGGCAGGTCGCGCAGCGCGAAGGCGCCGATCGCCAGCCGATCGAGCGCGAACGCGAGCGGCAGCTCGAGGGAGGCCGGCGCGGCCGGCGGTGCCGCCTCCGGCTCGTCCTCGGCCACGGTCTGGGCGAGCACCGCGCGGGCAACGGTGAGGTGGTCGATCTGCAGCCGGCGCTCGAGCAGCGCGCCCGGCCGCCAGGCCAGCGCGAGCGCATCGAGTTCGAGCTGCAGGTCCGGCGTGCGGTAGGCGAGGCGCTCGATCTCGAAGCCGCCGAGCACGCGCCCACGCGCACCCTCGACCTCGAGGGCGCCCGCGCTCGCGTGCCGGGCGAGGGCAAGGCCGGCCTCGAGTCCCGGCTGCGTGCCGAGCAGCCAGGCGCCCGCGCCGCCGAGCAGGGCCAGTGGCAGCGCGAGGCCCCAGCCGATCCCGCGCAGCCAGCGCCGCGGCTTCGGCGGCCGCGCCCCGGAGCCGGATTCACCCCCGCCCGGGAGGCCGGATGCGGGTCCGGCCGGCGAGGCGGCGCGATCGCCGGCTCCGGGGCCAGCCTCGGCGCCGGGCCCGGGGCCGGCTCGCGGGTCGGGCGCGCGTTCAGTCATGGCGATCGTTCATCGGGACCGGTCGGCACGCGCGCGTTCCCTTTCACGAACCGCAGTCCTCAGGCGCCGAACAGCGCCTGCAGCTCGGCCCCAGGATCGGGTGCGCGCATGAAGGCCTCGCCGACGAGGAAGGTGTGCACATCGTGGCTGCGCATGAGGGCGACGTCCTGCTGCTGCAGGATGCCCGATTCGGTGACGACGATGCGCCCGCCCGGACCGCTGACGATGCGCGGCAACAGCTCGAGCGTGGTCTGCAGCGAAACCTCGAAGGTGCGCAGGTTGCGGTTGTTGATGCCGATCAGCGGTGTCTGCAGCTGCAGCGCGAGGTCGAGCTCGGCGCCATCATGCACTTCGACCAGCACCGCCATGCCGAGCGCGATCGCGAGCTGCTCCATGTCGCGCATCTGCGCCAGATCCAGGCAGGCGGCGATCAGCAGGATGGCGTCGGCGCCCATCGCGCGCGCCTCGAACACCTGGTAGGGATCGACCAGGAAATCCTTGCGCAGCACCGGCAGCCTGCACGCCGCGCGTGCCGCCTGGAGATATTCCGGCGCGCCCTGGAAGAAGGGGCGATCGGTCAGCACCGACAGGCAGGCGGCGCCGGCGCGCTCGTAGGAGGCGGCGATCTCGGCAGGATGGAAGTCGGCGCGGATCACGCCCTTGGACGGACTCGCCTTCTTGATCTCGGCGATGACCGCGGCGCGGCCGCCGGCATGCCTGGCACGGATGGCGCCGACGAAGTCGCGTGCCGGCGGCTGCGCCTCGGCCTCGGCGCGCACCTCGCACTGCGGACGCGCGGCGCGGGCGGCGGCGACCTCCTCCACCTTGACCGCACAGATCTTCTGCAGGATGTCGCTCATCGGCCGCTCCGGAACTGCTGGGTGAAGCGCACGAACTCGTCGAGCTTGGCGCGCGCCGCGCCGCTGGCGATGATCTCGCGCGCACGCAGGATACCGGCGCCGATGGTATCGACCAGGTTGGCGGTGTACAGCGCCACGCCGGCGTTGAAGATCACGATCTCGCGCGCCGGGCCGGGCTGGTTGTCGAGCACGCCGAGCAGCACCGCGCGCGACTCGGCGGCGTCCTCGACGCGCAGGTTGCGGCTGCCCGCCATCGCGAGGCCGAAGTCCTCGGGGTGGATCTCGTACTCGCGCACCTGGTTGTCCTTGAGCTCGCCGACCAGGGTGCCGCCGCCCAGGCTGACCTCGTCCATGCCGTCCAGGCCGTGCACCACCAGCACGTGGTTGGCGCCCAGGCGCTGCATCACGCGCGCCTGGATGCCGACCAGGTCGGGGTGGAACACGCCCATCAGGGTGTTGGGCGCACCGGCCGGGTTGGTGAGCGGGCCGAGGATGTTGAAGATGGTGCGCACCCCCATCTCGCGCCGCACCGGGGCGACGTTCTTCATCGCGCTGTGGTGGGCCGGGGCGTACATGAAGCCGATGCCGGTGGCCTCGATGCACTCGCCAACCTGGGCCGGCGTGAGCTCCAGATTGACGCCGAGCGCCTCGATGACGTCGGCGGCGCCCGACTTCGACGACACCCCGCGCCCACCATGCTTGGCCACGCGCGCGCCGGCGGCGGCGGCGACGAAGATCGTGGTGGTGGAGATGTTGAAGGTGTTGGCGCCGTCGCCGCCGGTGCCGACCACGTCGAGGAAGTGGTCGTGCGGCGGCTGCACGGCGACCTTGGTCGACATCTCGCGCATGACGGTGGCGGCGGCGGTGATCTCGCCGATGGTCTCCTTCTTGACGCGCAGGCCGGTGAGGATCGCGGCGGTCATCACCGGCGAGATCTCGCCGGCCATGATCTGGCGCATCAGCGACAGCATCTCGTCGTAGAAGATCTCGCGGTGCTCGATCGTGCGTTGCAGGGCTTGCTGGGCGGTGATCGTGGTCATGAAACTCTCGCAGCGTTCGTTTCAGGCGGCCGCGGGCGCGGCGGCGCGACGGTCGAGGAAATTCTTCAGCAGCGCGTGGCCGCACTCGGTGAGGATGGACTCGGGGTGGAACTGCACGCCCTCGACGTCCAGCGTGCGATGGCGCACGCCCATGATCTCGCCGTCGTCGGTCCACGCCGTCACTTCCAGACAGTCGGGCAGGCTGGAACGTTCGATCGCCAGCGAGTGGTAGCGCGTGCAGGTGAGCGGATTGGGCAGGCCGCGGAACACGCCCGCATCGAGGTGATGCACCGGCGAGGTCTTGCCGTGCATCAGCTTCTGCGCGTGCACGATGCGCCCGCCGAAGGCCGCGCCGATGCTCTGGTGGCCGAGGCAGACGCCGAGGATCGGCAGCTTGCCGGCGAAGGCCTTGATCGCCGGCACCGAGATGCCGGCCTCGGCGGGCGAGCACGGCCCGGGCGAGATGACGAGATGCGCGGGGGCGAGGCGCTCGATCTGCTCGAGGGTGATCTCGTCATTGCGGAACACCTTGACGTTGGCGCCGAGCTCGCCGAAGTACTGCACGAGGTTGTAGGTGAAGCTGTCGTAGTTGTCGATCATGAGTAACATATCACATGTAACCTATTAATTTATAAGCAGTATACGTGTTTACACCGCGTTCATTACTCACATCGTTATACACATTGGCACCAGATTCCAGCGGAACAAGCGCCGAAACACTGCCCCAACTAGTGTAGTGCTGCGCTCTTGAGCGCACTTAATTGACAACTTCCGCTATCATGCTTCATGCATGCGGAGCGGAGGATCGAATGCGGGTTGCGCCAGAGATTGTTTTGACCGAGGACGAACGCGCGGAGCTGATGAAGCTGACGAGTTCGCGGCTCACGAGCGTCAGGTTGTCGCAGCGCGCCCGCATTGTGTTGCTGGCCGCCGAGGGCATGCAGAACCTGCAGATTGCGGAACATTTGGGCATCGGGCGGATTCAAGTGGCCCGCTGGCGTGGGCGCTATGCCGAGATGCGGCTTGCGGGGATCGAGCGCGACTTGCCACGGGGTGCGCCACCGAAGAAGGTGGAGTTGGCGCAGTTGGTGGAGCTGACCACGCAGAGCAAACCCGAAGCGGCTACGCACTGGAGTAGCCGCAAGATGGCGGCGAAACTGGGCGTTCACGCGACCACCATCTCGCGCCATTGGAAAGCGGCCGGCTTGAAGCCGCATATCGTGCGTGGTTTCAAGGTCTCGCGCGATCCGAAGTTTGTCGAGAAACTTGAAGACATCGTCGGTCTGTACATGGCCCCGCCCGAACACGCCTTGGTGCTGTGCTGCGACGAGAAAAGCCAGGTGCAAGCGCTGGATCGCACACAACCGGGACTGCCGCTGAAAAAGGGCCGGGCAGCCACCATGACTCATGACTACAAGCGCAACGGCACGACGACCCTGTTTGCCGCGCTCAACGTGCTCGATGGGCAAGTCATCGGCCAATGTCAGCAGCGGCACACCCACGCCGAATGGTTGAAGTTCCTGAAAAAGATCGACCGTGAAACGCCCAAGGACAAGACCTTGCACCTGATCGCCGACAACTACGCGACACATAAGCATCCTGTCGTGCAAGAGTGGCTGGCCAAGCATCCGCGCTTCGTCATGCATTTCACGCCTACCTCGGCCTCCTGGCTGAACATGGTCGAACGCTTCTTTCGTGACATCACCACCGAGCGACTGCGCCGTGGGGTCTTCACCAGCGTTCCCGAACTCATCACCGCCATTGATCAATACATCGCTCACCACAACACTGACCCCAAGCCCTTCATCTGGACCAAGAGCGCTCGCGACATCCTGCAGAAGGTCATCCGCGCAAACAGCCGCTTAAGTTCCAAACAAAATGCAGCACTACACTAGCGGCAGCCCGCACAGGAAGCAACACCGCGTCGCGTTGAAGCAACGCGCATGCACGGGGTCGCTGACGAGACTGCGGGGAGCCTGGGCGCCGGTTGGAGACGCACGGGGCGAAACGCCACCAAGACGTGGCGCACACGACACTATTTATGTTGAGGAGCTCTAGGGGCATCGGGCAATCTCCTTTGATCTTGGAGCCGCCGTGCCGGAGAGCCATCTGCCTGATCTTGCCCACCGATACGGCGGCAAGGTGCAGCTCAAGGCCGCAACGACGTGCCGCTTCCTATTGGAAGCGCCACCACTGAGCAACGTTGATCGAAGCGGTACGGGCCATGGCAGACCTGAGTCAGTTAACCGGAAGGTGCATGCGGAAAAATGCTTCCCACAGCAGCTTCATATCTAATTAATTTTACCACGGACGTCCCGCAAGCCGTCTACCGTAGTAGCACGTCCTGCGCTTGCCTCGTTGGCGCCTGGGACCATCACGAAAACAGCTCAATCCTCCGACCGTGCGGTCATGGCCCTCACCCGCTCGATGAACCGCTTCATGGGCTCCGAGGGTTCGCCTTGGCGGCGCAGCAGGTAGGTAGAGAGCATCGGTGGGGTGCCGGCCAGGGGACGAATGGAGATGTCCGGGCGCTGTAGCGTCTGCACCTGCGAGGCGATGGCGAAGCCGATGCCGTAGCCGGCGCCGACCAGGGTCAGCATCACGCCCAGGCTGGTCACTTCATCGACCAGCTTGAGCGGCGTGCTC
>JAREIX010000298.1 GCA_029286945.1 Thauera sp.
CCCAAATCGAAGGATTTGCGCCGATTCCTGGATCAGCACTACGTCCTGAACCCCGCTCGCCCCTGGCTTGCATGAGCGCTGGACTGAGGGACGCGCAACATCACCTACGCAGGGGAGAGAGGCAGTGTTCAGTTCAAGATACAAGGTAGTCGTGGAGCAACCGGTTACAAGATCGACGCGATTGACCAGCGACGCATTCCTTTGCTCCATAACCCCCGCCGGGCTGCGTTTGATGCACCTCACGGTGGGCGACCAGATCCGAATCGAAACCTTGCGCAAGCGCGAGTACGCGCTCTACAGCGTGATCGAGACACCTACCGCTGAGGTTTCAGACGACATCGTCAGGATGTGCTCACGCGGGATGGCGCGTGTTGGTGCCGCCAAAGGCTTCTCGGGCATCCTCGACACCGCGATCACCAGGAGCAGCGGCCTGTCCGACGAGGAAGCTCCGAACGAATCGGAGTTTGTGGAGCGTCTGGACGACCGCGATGCCACACACCAAGGCTTGGTCGTTTGCGCACCGCACGGCGGAATGATCGAAGAATTCACCGACCTGCAGGCGGAACATGTCTTCACCGTTCCTCGGAGCCTGGGCAAGGACGTCAGTTGCTGGCGCTGCAAAGGCTGGCGGCAAGGCGGCGGCGCTTACGACCGCTGGCACATCCCCAGCACACGGATTTCGCCTCGAAGTTTTCCGCTGCTTGGTCAGATCCGCCAGCGCAAGTTCCAGTACGCGCTGTCCTTCCACGGTTATGCCGGGCAGAGCATCAGGATCGGCGGAGCGGCACCTGCCAGCCTCAAGCAGGAGATCGCGGCGGAACTGCGCGCGTCACCGGCTTGCACCTGGGCGGTCGATATCGCCAGCACAGGAGGTGCCTTTTCCGGCGCTTCGCCGAAGAACTTCGTGAACTGGCTGGCCGCGCCCGGCCGCGGGGGCTTGCAGATCGAGCAGCCGAAGGATGCCAGAGCGCAAGCGCATTCACAGATCGCCGAAGCCGTTGCAAGGGTTCTGGCGAGACACCTGTAGGCAGTGCCGGCATGATCATCGACAGCCATTGCCACGCCGGCCGCGGCGACGGGCTGAGCGGCCCATGGGACTCGGCCGCGCCGCTCGACCACTACCTGCGCCGTGCTATGGAAGCGGGGATCACGCAAACGGTGCTGTTCTCGACCTTTCATTCCGACTATGGGCTCGCCAACACCGAAGTCGCCCGTATCGTGGCCCGACGGCCGCAGCGCTTCCATGGCTTCGCCGTCGTGCACGCAGAGCGCGACCGCGCGCGGGCAATGGCTCTAGTCAGGCAGGCGGTGGAGGAGTTCGGCTTCGTCGGCATCAAGGTGCACCGCCACGACGCGCCGATCAACCGCGCGGTGTGCGAGGCGGCGCGGGCCTTCGGGCTGCCGGTGCTGTACGACCCGGCCGGCGAGGTCGCGGTGTGCGAGTTGCTGGCGCGCGAGTACCCCGACGTGAATTTCATCATCCCGCATCTGGGCAGCTTCGCCGACGACTGGCGGGCGCAACTCGCGATGATCGACCACCTGGTGCGCCACCCCAACATTCATGCCGACACGTCCGGCGTGCGTCGCTTCGATCTGCTGGTCGAAGCCGCGCGCCGGGCGGGGGCGCGCAAGCTCCTGTTCGGCAGCGACGGCCCGTGGCTGCACCCGGGCGTGGAGCTTGCGAAAATCCACGCACTCGGCCTGTCGGCCAGCGACGCCGCGCTCGTACTCGGTGGGAATTTCCTGCGGCTGATCGGCAGGCGGCCTTGAGCGCGCGACGACGTGTTCACACAAGGCTGCGCCAACACGGCTCAGCGCTCCGCGGCTTCCGTCTCTCAATGCGGCCGTGCACCCTCGGGAAACTCGCCCTGCCGCCGGCTGGCACGGCGCAACTGCAGCGAGCGGTCGGTCACGCCCAGCATCTGCGCAGCCCGCTGCAGGTTCCCATCGGCATCGGCGATGCTCACTGCCAGGTCCTCGACGATGCGGCCGATGTCCTTGAGTCCGGTGCCCAGCGCAATGGCGCGGCGAACGATGCCCTCCAAGGCGGAACCCTGCCAATCGGAAAAGGCGTCGTCTGGCGAGCGCCGCTCGTCCTTGGGGATGTGGCCGGCACTCAACAGGCCGCCGCCGACATAACCGTGCATCAGGCGCGCCACGCGCTGCCTCAGTTCGCGCACATTGCCGGTGTACTGATGGCTGACGAGGTAGTCCTTGGTAGCTTCGTCGAGTTCGGGCGGATCCTCATCGGGCCGAAACTCGCGCATAAAGTGCTGTGCAAGCGGCAGGATGTCTTCCGTACGGTCGCGCAGGGGCGGCAAGGTGTGGACCAGGCTCGCGATGCGGAAATAGAGATCGCCGCGGAAGCTGCCGCGCCGGACCTGTTCCTCGAGGTCACGGTTGGTGGCGCAGACAAGGCGAAACTCGGTGCGCAACCAGTTGTTGCCGCCGACGCGCTTGAAGGTGCCTTCCTGTATGACGCGCAGCAACTGCGCCTGCATCGGCATAGGAAGTTCGCCGATCTCGTCCAGAAAGAGCGTGCCGCCATTTGCAAGCGCGAAGGCGCCCTCGCGCTGCGCGATCGCACCGGTGAATGCACCGCGCTCATGGCCGAAGAATTCGCTACCCGACAGCTCGGGCACGATGGTCGTGCAGTCGAGCACCTGCAGCGCCGCCTTGGCCGGCCGCGGGTCGAGCTCGTGAATGAGACGTGCGGCGAGCTCCTTTCCGGTACCGCTCTCGCCCATCAGCAGCACTGGCGCACTGGTGAAGTGCGCGGCTTCGACGAGTTCGCGCAGCTTGCCGCGCCAGGCCGGACTCTCGCCAATCGCCTTGCGCCGGACCCAGTCCGAGTTCATCAGCTGATCGATTGCTGCCCAGCGCTCGAGACGCGCCCTGATGCGATCGGCGCTCTGTCGGTCATCGGTCCACACGACTACGTCGCGAGCACCCGCCGCAAGCAAGCGCAAGGTCTCGCCCGCGCGCAGGGGACGCCCCACCTCGACTGCAAGAAGCTGCTTCCTGCTTCCCCGACCACGCTCGGCGATCAAATGGAGCGCCGCTTCATCCGGCTCGTCCAGCACAACGTAACCGGTCACTGAGCGGCGTTCTTTGCCCGCCCGCGCCCACGCGGAACAATCCCTCCCACATTCATCAGGGAGGAGCCGGCAGTGACCAGGGC
>JAREIX010000056.1 GCA_029286945.1 Thauera sp.
GCGCTTCCCCGAGCGCGTGCTCGAGAAGGCGGTGAAGGGCATGCTGCCGAAGGGCCCGCTGGGCTACGCCATGCTGAAGAAGCTGAAGTGCTACGCGGGTCCGTCGCATCCGCACACCGCTCAGCAGCCGCAACTTCTCGAGATCTGAAGGAGCCCATAAATGGCTGTCACTTACAACTACGGTACCGGCCGCCGCAAGACCGCGGTCGCTCGTGTGTTCATCAAGCCGGGCTCCGGCAACATCGTCGTCAACGGCAAGCCGGTGGACGAATTCTTCTCGCGTGAAACCGGCCGCATGATCGTGCGTCAGCCGCTGGTGCTCACCGGCAACGAAGGCAAGTTCGACATCATGGTGAACGTCACCGGTGGTGGCGAATCCGGCCAGGCCGGCGCCGTGCGTCACGGCATCACCCGTGCGCTGGTCGACTACAACGCCGAGCTCAAGGGCGAGCTGCGTTCCGCCGGCTTCGTGACCCGCGATGCCCGCGAGGTCGAGCGCAAGAAGGTGGGTCTGCGCAAGGCCCGTCGCGCCAAGCAGTTCTCGAAGCGCTGATCCTTGTTTGCTGCCGAATCTGCAGGAGCCGCCCCACGGGGCGGCTTTTGTGCTTTGGGGGCTTGATTGACCCTGATTCATTCAGGGGTTTGGCGCGGAGGTGCCCGCACGCAACCAGGCCGCACGCGCTGCGTCCTATCGCTGACGATGCGATAATCCGGGCCTGACGTCTTTCGTAGCGAGGAGCAAGCATGATCAAGGTTGGAGTCGTTGGGGGTACGGGCTATACCGGTGTCGAACTGCTGCGTCTGCTGGCGCGCCACCCCGGTGTCGAGCTGACCTCCATCACCTCGCGCGGCGAGGCAGGCATGGCGGTGTCGGACATGTTCCCCAGTCTGCGCCGGCGGGTGGATCTGAAGTTCGTGACGCCGCAGGATGCTGCGCTCGAGAAGTGTGATGCGGTCTTCTTCGCCACGCCCAACGGCATTGCGATGAAGCAGGCCGCCGAACTCGTCGCTGCCGGCGTGCGCGTGATCGACCTCGCCGCCGATTTCCGCATCCGCGACGTGGCCGAATGGCAGAAGTGGTACGGCATGGAGCATGCCGCGCCCGAGCTCGTGGCCGAGGCGGTGTATGGCCTGCCCGAGCTCAATCGCGCGCAGATCCGCAGCGCGCGCGTGCTGGCCAACCCCGGCTGCTACCCGACCGCGGTCCAGCTCGGCTTCCTGCCCCTGATCGAGGCCGGCCTGATCGACCCCGAGCACCTGATCGCCGACGCCAAGTCGGGGGTCTCCGGCGCCGGCCGCAAGGCCGAGGTGCACACCCTGCTGCCCGAGGCCGCCGACAGTTTCAAGGCCTATGGCGTGCCCGGCCATCGCCATCTGCCGGAGATCCGCCAGGGGCTGTCGATCGCCGCGGGCCGGCAGGTCGGGCTGACCTTCGTGCCCCATCTGACGCCGATGATCCGCGGCATCCACGCCACGCTCTACGGACGTCTGAAGCCGGGCGTCGATGCGTCGGACCTGCAGGGGCTGTACGAGAAGCGCTACGCCGGCGAGGCCTTCGTGGACGTGATGCCGGCGGGCAGCCATCCGGAGACGCGCTCGGTACGGGCGTCCAACCTGTGCCGCATTGCGGTGCACCGGCCGCAGGGCGGCGACACCGTGGTGGTGCTGTCGGTGATCGACAACCTCGTCAAGGGCGCGGCCGGCCAGGCGGTGCAGAACCTCAACATCATGTTCGGCTTCGATGAGGAGGCCGGCCTGGACATCGTTCCCGTCAGCCCCTGACGGGAACTTGCAACACGGACGACGATCCGATTTTGACGGTTGAGCCGCGGCCGGCGCATCATCCGCGGCATACCCCTACAGAGGAGAAAACATGAGCGCAGAAGTCGAAACCCCCGAAGTCATGGTCTTTACCGACAGCGCCGCGAACAAGGTGCGCGAGCTGATCGAAGAGGAAGGCAATCCCGAGCTCAAGCTGCGCGTCTTCGTGTCGGGTGGCGGCTGCTCGGGCTTCCAGTACGGCTTCACTTTCGACGAGGAAGTGAACGAGGACGACACCACCTTCGAGAAGAACGGGGTGCTGCTGCTGGTCGATCCGATGAGCTACCAGTACCTGGTCGGCGCCGAGATCGACTACACCGAAGGCCTGGAAGGCTCGCAGTTCGTGATCCGCAATCCGAACGCGACCAGCACCTGCGGCTGCGGCTCGTCGTTCTCCGCCTGATGGCTTGAGCTGCCTTCGCGGCATCAACGAAAAACGGGGCGCCGCGGCGCCCCGTTTTTTCGTCCCTGGCCGCCGCTGCGGCCTACTTCGCGCTGGCGAGCTCGTAGTTGAGCAGCGCGAAGCGCTGGCGCAGGTGTGCCGTGTTGCGCTTGAAGGCGGCAAGCTCCTTCTCGTTGAAGGAGTCGGCCATCGGCAGCGCCACCGTCATCGGATCGCCCGGCACCTTGTCGATGTGCACCTCGTAGTGCAGGTGCGGGCCGGTGCACCAGCCGGTGCAGCCCACGTAGCCGATCACGTCGCCCTGGCTGACGCTCTGTCCCTTGGCGATGTCCTTGGCGAAGCCGTTGAGGTGGGCGTAGTGGGTGGTGATCTTGTTGCGGTGCTTGAGCACCACGAGATTGCCGAAACCGCGCTGGGTGCCGATGAACTCGACGGTACCGTCGGAGGTGGCCATGATCGGGGTGCCGACCGGGGCCGAGAAATCGGTGCCGTTGTGGTTGCGCCAGCTGCCATGGATCGGGTGCAGGCGGCGGCCGAAGCTGGAGCTCACGCGCGAGAACGCCAGGGGCGAGCGCAGGAAGCCCTGCTGCAGGCTGCGGCCGTCGTCGCTGTAGTACTGTTCCTTGCCGCTCGGTCCGCGGTAGAGCACCACCGCGTGGCGCTCGCCGTTGTTGATGAATTCGGCGGCCAGGATGCGCCCGGCGCGCACCGGGTTGCCTTCCTCGTAGACGGCCTCGTAGACGACGTTGAAGCGGTCACCCTTGCGCAGATCCGAATGGAAGTCGATCCAGGTGCCGAAGATCGTCGCGAGCTGGCTGGCGACGTTGTCGGGCAGCCCGGCTGCGTCGGTGGCACCGAACAGCGAATGGGTGATCGTGCCCGAGCGCATCTCCACCATCGTGGTCTGGGTGGTGCTGGGCGCCTCGCGCAGGGCAAGGCCCCCATCACCGCGCTCGACCACTACCTGCTCGGTGGTGTTGCCGATCGGCAGCGTGAACGACATCAACCTGCCCTCGGCCGAAACCACCGCGGTGACCGAGCGGCCCGCGCGTAGCTGGCGGATGGCACGCTTGCCGGCGTCGGAGCCGGAGATGTAGTCCAGCGCTTCGGCGTCGTCGATGCGCAGGCGGTTGAAGAGGGCCTGCAGCGTGTCGCCGGCCTGGATGCGTTCGTTGTGGACGAAGGGCAGCGCCGCCTCCGGCGCCGCGATGGTGGCGACCGGTGCGGGCAGGGTCTCGACCACGCGCTCGAACAGGATGTCGGCGGGGACGGTGTCGGGGGCAACGGCCGTGGCGGCCACCACGCCCATCAGCGACACGCCGGTCACGCCGGCGGCGATCCAGGTGCGGGGGCGGGAGAGGAGATGGGCCGGCAGATCGGCTAGAATCCGGGTTTTTCTGGCCTTCATGAGCTCGGTTGGCTGGGATGCGGAAAAAAAATTTCGCGAAGTGTAGCAAAGTTAGTCCCCTGATCGGGAAGGTATTTTTGGAGAAATTGAATGACTGATGTTCAGGCGGCGATCGATCTCATCAAGCGCGGCACCGATGCGCTGCTGATCGAGGCCGAGCTGGTCGACAAACTCAAGCGCGGCCGCCCGCTGCGGGTGAAGGCCGGCTTCGACCCGACCGCACCCGATCTGCATCTCGGTCACACCGTGCTGATCAACAAGATGCGTCACTTCCAGGAGCTCGGGCACCAGATCCAGTTCCTGATCGGTGACTTCACCGGCATGATCGGCGACCCCAGCGGCAAGAACACGACCCGTCCGCCCCTGTCGCGCGAGCAGATCATGGACAACGCCCGGACCTACCAGGACCAGGTGTTCAAGATCCTCGATCCGGAGAAGACCGAGATCTGCTTCAACTCGAGCTGGATGGAAGGGCTGGGCTCAGCGGGGATGATCCGCCTGGCCTCGCTGCAGACGGTGGCGCGCATGCTCGAGCGCGATGACTTTGCCAAGCGCTACGGCAACAACCAGCCGATCGCGATCCACGAGTTCCTCTACCCGCTGTGCCAGGGCTACGACTCGGTGGCGATGAAGGCGGATGTCGAGCTTGGCGGCACCGACCAGCGCTTCAACCTGCTGATGGGCCGCGAGCTGCAGAAGCACTACGGCCAGGAGCCGCAGTGCGTGGTCATGGTGCCGCTGCTCGAGGGCCTGGACGGCGTCAACAAGATGTCGAAGTCGCTCGGCAACTACATCGGCATCGCCGAGCCGGCGAAGGAGATCTTCGGCAAGACGATGTCCGTTTCGGACACCCTGATGTGGCGCTACTACGAGCTGCTGTCCTTCCGCTCCACCGCCGAGATCGCCCAGCTGCGCGCCGAGGTCGAGGGCGGGCGCAACCCGCGCGACGTCAAGGTGATGCTGGCGATGGAGTTTGTCGCCCGCTTTCACGGCCAGCGCGCGGCCGAGGAGGCGCTCGCCGACTTCGAGGCGCGCTTCCAGCGCAACGCGATTCCCGAGGACATCGCCCAGGTCAACGTGAACGTTGGCAGCGACGGACTGCCGCTGTTCCAGGTGCTCAAGCAGGCCGGCCTCACCGGCACCACCTCGGAGGCCATGCGCATGGTGGAGCAGGGCGGGGTACGCATCAACGGCGAGCGCGCCGAGGACAAGGGCCTCGTGCTGCGCGCCGGCGAGACCGTGGTGCTGCAGGTCGGCAAGCGCAAGTTCGCCTCGGTGGTGCTGCTTTGACCCTGTGCCGCTCACGCTGCGGAGGCGGTCGATGAGCGCGGCCGCCGCCTCGCGCCCGATCGGGGTGTTCGATTCCGGCGTTGGCGGCCTCACCGTGGTGCGGGCGCTGATGGAGCGCCTGCCGCTGGAGAACATCGTCTACTTCGGCGACACCGCGCGCGTGCCCTACGGCGTCAAGTCGGTCGCCACCATCGAGCACTTCACCGCGCAGATCACCGAGTTCCTGCTCCAGCGCGACGTCAAGATGCTGATCATCGCCTGCAACACCATGGCCGCGGTCGCGGCCGAGGTGGTGCACCGGCTCGCTGCCGGCATCCCGGTGCTGGACGTCATCGAGGCCGGCGCGCGGGCCGCGGTGGCGGCCTCGCCGGGGCGACGCATCGGCGTGATCGGTACGCCGACCACGATCAACAGCAACGCCTACGCCCGCCGCATGCACGAGCTCAACCCGACGGTGCGGGTGTATTCCCAGGCGTGCCCGCTGTTCGTGCCGCTGGTCGAGGAGGGCTGGCTGGAGCATGAGGTCACCCGCCTCACCGCGCAGGAGTACCTGCGCCCGGTGCTCGCCGAGGAGGTAGACAGCCTGGTCCTGGGCTGCACCCACTACCCGCTGCTCAAGCCGCTGCTGCGCGACGTGGCGGGGCCGCGGGTGCGGCTGATCGATTCGGCGCTGACCACCGCCGAGTTCGCCGCCGAGCGCCTGCAGCAGGCCGGCCTCGCGCGCAGCGGCGGCGCGGCGGACTACCGCTTCGTGGTCAGCGACGTCCCGCTGCGCTTCCAGACCATCGGCGAGCGCTTCCTCGGCCGTTCGCTGGGGGCGGTGGAGAAGGTGGATTGGTGAATCGTGGCCCGGTGAGTCCGGCGCGGGCAGGCGACGCCCGCTGCCCGCCCGCGCGGGTTCGACATATCCGCGCGCTTCAGCCCGGTCCGCGCGCGACCGGCCGTGTCGGGTCGGCGCACCATTCGCTCCATGAGCCGGCATAGAGGCGGGAGCCGGACAGGCCGGCGGCCTCCATCGCCAGCACATTGACGCAGGCGGTGACACCCGATCCGCACTGGTGCACCACCTGCCGCGGCGAGTGTGCGCCGAGCAGGGCGCCGAACTCCTCGCGCAGCACCGAGGCCTGCTTGAAGCAGCCGCGCGCGTCGAGGTTGTCACGGAAGCAGCGGTTGATCGCACCCGGAATGTGGCCGCCGACCGGGTCGAGCACCTCGTTCTCGCCGCGGAAGCGGTCCGGGCTGCGGGCGTCGATCAGCACCATGTCGGGCTGGCCGAGGTGCTGGCGCACGTACTGCGCATCCACCCGGTCCGCGCGCAGCGCCAGCGTATAGGTCGCCGCACGCGCTTCGGGCAGCGCCTCGGCGAGCGCCTGTCCTGCCGCCAGCCAGGCCCGCAGGCCGCCGTCGAGCACGGCGACGCGGCGATGGCCGAACCAGCGCAGCAGCCACCACAGGCGGGCGGCGAACATGCCGCTGGCGTCGTCGTAGGCGATCACCTGGGTGTGATTGCCGACCCCGCACGCCGCCAGACGGGCGGCGAGCCAGGCCGGGTCGGGCAGGGGGTGGCGGCCGTTGCTGCCGGTCTTCGCGCCCGAGAGGTCGTCGTCGAGATCGAGGAAGAAGGCGCCGGGCACGTGCCCGCCGGCGTAGGCCTGGCGGCCGAAGGCGGGATCGGTGAGGTCGAAGCGGCAGTCGAACACGATCCAGTCAGGATCGTGCAGGCGCTGTGCGAGCTCCAGCGCGCCGATCAGGGTCGAGTAGGAGGCGCTCATGGGGAGGCGCTCATGGCCGGTGAGTCCGGTGCGGCGCGTTCAGCGCACCGCGCTCACTGCGCCGTCTCGGCCGCCTCGTCGGCGGCGAGCCAGGCACGGGCCTCGTCCTCGTCGTCGAACACGCGGACCTCGGCGGTCACGAACAGCTGCGACACCCAGGCGCTCCAGGTCAGCCACTGGTCTTCGGTGAGCACCGCGATGCGGCGGAAGTCGCCCGCGTGCTGGCGCGAGAACTTGATCTCCTCCCAGGCCACGTCGAGCGTGAAACCAGCCATCTGGCGCAGGTCGAAGAGCAGATCGACCTGACCTTCGAAGCGGATGTGGTAATTCACCACATCCTCGAACTCCTTGTAGTCGGCCAGCGTGAATTCGCCGAAGACGGTGACGGCGACCATCTTCTCGGTGTTCTCGGTGCTGATCATGACAGCCTCCATGGAATGGGCCGGGATGCACGAACTATAGTCCGGACGCCGGTCGGGCTCAATTGCGCCGGTGACCCATCGCGATCTGCGCCCGGCCGGCGTGCGCTCAGGCCGCCTTGCGCGTGCTCAGCGAGACCAGGATCGCGCCCGCCACGATCAGCGCGATCGCCAGCCAGGCGCTCGCCGGCATGAGCTCGTCCCACAGCAGCATGCCGAACAGGCTGGCGAACACCACCGTCGCGTAGCTGAGGTTGGCGGACACGACGGTGCGACCGTAGCGGTAGGAGCGCGTCATCGCCAGCTGGGCGAGGCCGCCGAACAGGCC
Organism: Thauera sp.; assembly: GCA_029286945.1. Lineage (GTDB taxonomy): Bacteria > Pseudomonadota > Gammaproteobacteria > Burkholderiales > Rhodocyclaceae > Thauera. The sequence continues at coordinate 7,442 of JAREIX010000056.1, forward strand.
CACGCCGAGCAGGATCGCGAGCTGGCGCAGGTCGGGCAGGTGGAGCGGGCCGAACGCGCTCCAGGCCGCACCGGTGGCGGTGGTCATCAGCGAGAACCAGAACACCGTGCGCACCTCGGGTTCGCCCCTGCGGCCGAGCTCGCGCAGGCTGACGTAGGCCAGGCTCGCCATCGCCCCCGAGCCCAGGCCGATCACGGCGCCCAGCCATTGCTCGGGCTGCAGCGTCGGGCGCAGCAGCAGCACGACGCCGGTGAAGCCCATCAGCACCGCGCCGGTGGCGCGCGCGTTCAGGCGCTCGCCGAGGAACAGCGCCAGCAGCAGCGCGACGAAGAGCGGCGAGGTGTAGTTGAGCGTGACCGCGGTCGCCAGCGGCAGCGCGCCGATCGCGAAGAAGTAGCAGGCGAGCGCGGTCGAGCCGCACAGGCTGCGCGACAGGTGCATCCGCCAGTGCGGGGTGCGCAGCGCGACCCCCCGGCTGAGCGCCAGGCCGGCCATCATCGCCATGCTGACCAGGCCGCGCCAGAACACGATCTCCCCGGTCGAGAACGCCGCGGAGGCGAGCTTCACGCACACGCCCATGCAGGCGAACAGGAAGCAGGAGGCGATCATCCAGAAGGCGGGCATGGCGTTTGCTGCGTTGCAACGATACGGACGCGCATTGAACCACATCGCCGCCGCCGCCGGTTGCGGACAGGGCGGGGTGGGCCGGCGGCGGGTTTGCGGTTAGGCTGTGCTGCGCCCTGTCCGGCGCCGTGGAGGAAACATGGCTTACCTGCTCGCCCTCGACCAGGGCACGACCAGCTCCCGCGCGATCGTCTTCGATGCCGCCGGCCGCGTGTGCGGGCTGGCGCAGGCGGAGTTTCCGCAGCACTTTCCGGCGCCCGACCGGGTCGAGCACGATCCGCAGGACATCCTGCGCACGCAGTTCGAGTGCGCGCGCGAGGCGCTCGCCAATGCCGGCGTCGCGGCGCGCGCGGTGGCGGCGCTCGGTATCGCCAACCAGCGCGAGACCACGCTGCTGTGGGAGCGCGCCAGCGGGCGCGCGCTGGCGCCGGCGATCGTGTGGCAGGACCGCCGCACCGCCGCCGAGTGTGCGCGCCTGCGCGCCGCAGGCTGGGCGGACGAGGTGCGCGCGCGAACCGGGCTGGAGCTCGATCCCTACTTCTCGGCGACCAAGCTCGCCTGGCTGCTCGACCATCTGCCGGGCGCGCGCGAACGCGCCGAGCGCGGCGAGCTCGCCTTCGGCACCGTCGATAGCTGGCTGATCTGGCACCTGAGCGGCGGCCGCCTGCACCTCACCGACCCGGGCAATGCCTCGCGCACCCTGCTGTACAACCTGCACACGCTCGACTGGGATCCGCTGCTGCTCGAATGCTTCCGCATTCCGCCGGCGCTGCTGCCGCGGGTGGTGCCGAGCAGCGGCGTGTGCGGCGAGACCGAACCGGCGCTGTTCGGCGCCGCGATCCCGATCGCCGGCATCGGCGGCGACCAGCAGGCGGCGACCTTCGGCCAGGGCTGCCTGGCGCCCGGCATGGCCAAGAACACCTATGGCACCGGCTGCTTCCTGCTGATGAACACCGGGGCCGCGCCGGTCGCCTCGACCAACCGGCTACTGAGTACGGTCGCGTGGTCGGGCGTGGAGGACCATGCGACCTACGCGCTCGAGGGCAGCGTGTTCATGGGCGGCGCGGTGGTGCAGTGGCTGCGCGACGCGCTCGGGCTGGTGAGGAAGGCCGGCGAGGTCGAGGCGCTCGCCGCCAGCGTGCCCGACAGCGGCGGCGTGGTGATGGTGCCGGCGTTCACCGGCCTGGGGGCGCCCTACTGGGACCCGGGCGCGCGCGGCACGGTGCTCGGCTTGAGCCGCGGCAGCACCGGCGCCCACCTCGCGCGCGCCGCGCTCGAGTCGATCGCGATGCAGAGCGCCGACCTGGTCGAGGCCATGGTGCGCGACGGCGCGGCGCCGCTGCACGAGCTGCGGGTCGATGGCGGCGCCGCGGCCAACGATCTGCTGATGCAGATGCAGGCCGACCTGCTCGGCGTGCCGGTGCTGCGGCCGCGCCTGCTCGAGACCACCGCCTTCGGCGCCGCCTGCCTGGCGGCGCTCGGTTGTGGCGCGTGGGCGGGTGCGGACGAGATCGGGCGGCACTGGCAGCTCGATCGCCGCTTCGAACCGCAGTGGTCGGCCGCGCGCCGCGCCGAAGCGCGGGCGCAGTGGGCGCGCGCGGTGGAGCGCGCCCGCGACTGGGCGCAGCCGTGAGGACGGCGCCGTGCCGGGGGGCGAAGCGGGGCAGGGCGACGCGCGACGGGTGGGCGTGAGCGGACCGCCTTGACCATGAATCCGCACCACCGCGACGTCCTGCTCGCGCGCCTGGCGGCGACGCCGGCGTGGGACTTCGTGATCATCGGCGGCGGCGCGAGCGGGCTCGGCTGTGCCGTCGATGCGGCGGCGCGCGGCTACACGGTGCTGCTGCTCGAAGCGCGCGACTTCGCCGCCGGCACCAGCTCGCGCTCGACCAAGCTCATTCACGGCGGGGTGCGTTACCTGGCGCAGGGCCGCCTTGGGCTGGTGCGCGAGGCGTTGCGCGAGCGTGCGCACCTGCTGGCCAACGCGCCGACGCTGGTGCAGCCGCTGCGCTTCGTGATCCCCGCCCGCAGCCGGCTCGAGCGTGCGACGTTCGGGCTGGGGCTGGCGCTCTACGACCGCCTGGCGGGGGCGGGTGCCATCGGCCGCAGCGAGACGCTTGCCCCGGCGAGCCTGCACGCCGCTCTGCCCGGGCTGGCCGGGGAGGGCTTCGCGGGCGGCGTGGCCTACTGGGATGCGCAGTTCGACGACGCCGGGCTGGCGCTCGCGCTCGCCCGCAGCGCATCCGCGCTGGGGGCGCTGGTGCTCAACCACATGGCGGTGCGCGGACTGGTCGTGGACGCCGGCCGGGTGCGGGGCGTACGCGCCCGCGATCTCCTGTCCGGGCGCGAATGGACGGTCGGCGCGCGCTGCGTGGTCAATGCCGCCGGGGTATGGGGTGACGACGTGCGCCGGCTCGCCGACCCGGCGGCGGCGCCCCGCCTGCGTCCGAGCCAGGGCGTGCATCTGGTCGTCGATGGCGACTTCCTGCCCGGCGCCAATGCGCTGCTGGTGCCGCATACGGCCGATGGCCGCGTGCTGTTCATGATTCCCTGGCTCGGCAGGCTGCTGATCGGCACCACCGACACGCCGCGTGACGATGCCCCCGAGGAGCCCGCGCCGCTCGCCGGCGAGCTCGACTTCCTGCTCGGCACGGCGGCGCAGTGGTTGCGCCGGCCGCCCGCTCTGGCGGACGTGCGCAGCATGTTCGCGGGGCTGCGCCCGCTGCTTGCCGTGGCGGGGGCGGGCACGACCGGCGGGCTGTCGCGCGAGCACCGGGTGGAGGTGTCGGCGCAGGGCCTGGTCAGCGTGCTGGGCGGCAAGTGGACGACCTATCGACGCATGGCCGAGGACGCGATCGACGCCGCCGAGGCGGTGAGCGGGCGTCCGCGCCGGCCGTCGCCGACCGCCACCCTCGCGCTCGAGCGGAGCGCGCCGCCGCCGGGCGAGGGCTCGGCAGGGGGCGAGGCGCTGCTGCCCGGGCAGCGCGGCGAGCGCCTGCTGCCGACCCTCGAGGCGGTGAGGCGGGCGGTGCGCGAGGATTTCGCGTTGAGCGTGGAGGACGTGCTCGCGCGCCGCAGCCGGGCGCTGTTCCTGGATGCCGATCTGGCGGCGGCCGCGGCGCCGGCGGTGGCGCGCGTGCTGGCGCAGGAACTGGGCTGGTCGCCGGCGCGCGAGGCGGCCGAGTGCGCGGCCTTCGTCGCGCTCGCCGCGCGCTATCGCCCGTGCAGCACGACGCTGGCCTCCAGCCCGCCTTCGGGGTGATTGCGCAGGCGCACCTCGCCGTTCTGGCCGCGCAGCAGGTTGCGCGTGATCGCCAGGCCGAGGCCGGTGCCGCCCGTCTCCCGGTTGCGCGAGGATTCGGTGCGGTAGAAGGGCTCGAACACCTTCTCCAGCTCCTCGTCCGCCAGGCCGGGGCCGTGGTCCCGGATGCGGATCTCGAGGCCGTCGGCCTGCGGCGCCAGCGCGATGTCGACCTCGCCGCCGAACTTCACGCCGTTCTCGATCAGGTTCCACAGCGCCCGCCGCAGCGCAGCGGGCTGGCCGACGACGCGGCCCTGTGCGGATTCCGGCACGCGCACCGTCCATCCCATGTCCTGCGCGTCCTGCGCCAGCGCCTGCAGCAGCGGGCCGAGCTCGATCGCCTGCGCCGGGCTGCGCTCGTCGAGGCTGCGGGCGTAGGCCAGGCCCTCCCTGACCAGGCCCTGCATGGCGTCGAGATCGGACTGGATGCGGGCGCGCAGCGCCTCGTCATCGACCAGCTCGGCGCGCAGGCGCAGGCGGGTGATCGGGGTCTGCAGGTCGTGCGAGATGGCGGCGAGGATGCGGGTGCGCTCGGTCACGTGCTCGGCGATGCGCGCCTGCATCTGGTTGAAGGCGGCGGCGGCCTGGGCGACCTCAGTGGGGCCGGCGGTGTCCATCGGCGCGCGGCCCGGGTCTTCGCCCAGGGCACGCGCGGCAGCGGCCAGGCGCGACAGCGGACGGGTGGCGATGCGCACCGCGAGCCAGGTCAGCACGCCGACCCCGAGCACCAGGGCGGCGAGCGCGGCGAAGAAGGGGCCGGCCCGATGCGCCATCAATCCGGGCATCGGAGCGATGCCGGGCAGGCGCACCTGCAGCGGGGTGCCATCGGCTAGCGGCAGCACGATCACCAGCATCGGGTGGGGGCGGTCGTCGCGCGGATGGGTGTACAGCGTCGCGGCGCGCTGCGGCATGGCCTCGCGCAGCGCGGCCTGCAGCGGGTGATCGCCGGCGAGCGGGCGCAGGTGTTCGCGCGGCGGTCGCAGGGCCAGGCGCAGCCGGCGGCGGCCGATGTCGTCGATCCAGCGCTCGCGCTCGGGCGGCGACATGTGGTCGAGCAGGTCGGCGGCGGTGGCGATCTCCTGCGCGACGCCTTCGAACAGCGCGCTGCGACCGATGCGCTGGCGTTCGCCGACCAACAGCGCGAGGCTCACCGCCAGCACCAGCGCCATGCCGAACAGCCAGATCAGCATCAGGCGGGCGAACAGGCTGCGCGGCAGCAGCCGGTGCAGGACGCGAGGCCCGGCGCGGCGCGGGACGGGGCTCATGCGCCGCCGTTCTCCTCCGCGCGGACCTCGGCGGCCAGCACGTAGCCCTCGTTGCGCACGGTCTTGATGATCATCGACTCGCGCGCGTTGTCGCCCAGGCGCTGACGCAGGCGGCTCACCAGCAGATCGATCGAGCGGTCGAACACGTCGGCCTCGCGGCCCTGCGTCAGCTCCATCAGCTGGTCGCGCGACAGCACCTTCTGCGGGTGCGACAGGAACACGCTCAGCATGCGGTACTCGGCGCCCGACAGCGCGACCACGCTGCCGTCGGCCGCGACCAGGTGGCGGTTGACGGTGTCCAGCCGCCAGTCGGCGAAGCGCAGCAGGCGGGCGTTGGCGGCTGGTGCGGCGTTGAGGTTGGGCGGCAGCGCGCGGGTGCGGCGCAGCACCGCGCGGATGCGTGCCAGCAGTTCGCGCGGAACGAAGGGCTTGGCGAGGTAGTCGTCGGCGCCCATCTCGAGGCCGATGATGCGGTCCATGTCCTCGCCGCGCGCGGTGAGCATCAGCACCGGGGTGCCGGCGTGCGGGTTGCCGCTGGCGCGCAGGTTGCGGCACAGGCTCAGGCCGTCCTCGCCGGGCATCATCACGTCGAGGACGATGAGGTCGATGCGGTGCTGCTCGAGCGCGGCCTTCATCTCGCGGCCGTCGGCGGCGGTGGTGCAGCGCAGGCCCTGCTTCTCGAGGTAGTCGGCGAGCAGCTGGCGGATGTCGCGATCGTCATCGACGATCAGGATGTGGTCGGCGTTGCGGTTCATGAGCGGCTCTCCATGGCCGGCATCTTACGGTCGGACGGCCGGAGGTTTGTATCCCAGCGTATCCGCGCGTGGCGTGGAGACATGAGGCTGCAAAACGACCCCCGGCGGACAAATCCCGCTTACATCGAGCTGCTGTAATGGCTCCGTCGCCCGAATGGACGGGCAACGCAGAATCGAACCGACAGGAGTTCATCATGAAGAAGTGGATCAGGACCTCGATCGCCACCGCCCTCATCGCCGCCGGTGCCATCGGCAGCACGGCCGCGCTGGCCTGGGGCGGACATTGCGACGGCCCGCGCGGCGGCAAGTCGGGCTGGTCGCAGATGGCGCCGGAGCAGATGAAGGCGAAGATGGCCGAACGCGCCGAACTGCACATGGCAAGGCTGGAACTGGCGCTGGCGCTGACGCCCGAGCAGAAGCCCGCTTTCGAGAGTTTCAAGACCGACATGAAGGCGCGCGCCGAGCGCATGGCCACTGCGATGGCGGAGCGGCGTGCGGCGGGCCAGCCGAAGACCGCGATCGAGCGCATGCAGCGCATGGAGGAGATGGGCACGCTGCGCCAGGCCGAGATGGCTCAGGCGCGCAAGTCGGTGGAGAGCTTCTATGCGACGCTGAGCGATGCGCAGAAGACCGTATTCGATGCTGAGTTCCAGAAGATGGGACCGCGCGGCGGCCAGGGTGGGCACGGCATGCATGGCGGCATGGGCGGCGGCCCGCGCGACGGCAGCGGCATGGGGCCGGGCCGCAGTTGACCGGATCCCGCCAGGAGGCGGGGCCGCCTGGCCGGCCACCGCCACAGCTCAACGGGTCGACGAGAAAGGCCACCCCGAGGGGTGGCCTTTCGGTCTCCTCCCCCTGTTGTCGGGGGACGCAGTCTCTTAGTGGAACTGCTCTTCTTCGGTCGAGCCGGTCAGCGCCTTGACCGAGGACGAACCGCCCTGGATCACGGTGGTGACGTCGTCGAAGTAG
>JAREIX010000057.1 GCA_029286945.1 Thauera sp.
GGCTGCGCGACAAGCGCCGCAGCGGCCTTCTGCAGAAGGCCGCTGCCCCCACCCCGATCACGTCGGAGAGTTGATTAACCCAGGGGGTCAATTCCAGATATCGTCAGGGGGTTAAATCTTCGTGTCGCTTGACACCATCGAACCGCCGAGGCACTTTTCCCGCCGAAAGGGCCGATCAGCCCTCTGTGCATCACATCCGTCCGCGCCGCGTCCGCACACTCGTTCCAGTGCCAGGGCATTCACCGGCCCCGGCGAGACATCCCGCTTGACCATCACATTTCGGAGGTACTGGCATGTCCATGAAGCAAACGATCGCTCACCCCCTGTTCGGGAACGCCTGCCGCGTTGCCGGCGGCGCACTGCTCGCCGCGTCGCTGGCCGCACCGGCCACCGCCGCCGACGATTTCACCACCGCCCTCGTCGGCGGCAAGGCGTCGGCGGATCTGCGCCTGCGCTACGAAGGTGTCGAGCAGGACAATGCGTTGAAGGACGCGGACGCGACGACCGTGCGCGTGCGTCTCGGCTACCAGACCGGCGAGTTCCTCGGTTTCAGTGCCTTTCTCGAGGCCGAGCACCTCACCGCGCTTGGCAGCGAGGGCTACAACAGCACGGTCAACGGCAAGACGGCCTACTCGGTCGTCGCCGACCCGGAGTTCACCGAGATCAACCAGGCGTTCCTGAGCTATTCGGGCCTGCCCGACACGGCACTCAAGTACGGACGCCAGCGCCTCGTGCTGGACAACCACCGCTTCATCGGCAACGTCGGCTGGCGCCAGAATGAGCAGACCTTCGACGCCTTCACCGTGGTCAATCGTTCCCTGCCGGACACCACGATCACGGCCGGCTACATCAACAATGTCAATCGGGTGTTCAGCGACGACAGCCCGGTCGGCGACTTCCGCATGAGTTCGCCGATCTTCAACGTGAAGTACGAAGGCCTGCGCGCCGGCACCCTGGTCGGCTACGGCTACCTGCTGGACTTCGACGACCTGCCCGCGAGTTCGACCCGGACCTTCGGCGTGCGCTTCACGGGCAGCGCTCCCTTCGCCGGCGACATGAAGGCGCTGTATACGGCGGAGTACGCCTCGCAGTCGGACTACGCCGACAACCCGGGCAACTTCGACCTCGACTATTACCTCGTCGAAGGTGGTATCGACGCCGGGCGGCTCACCGCCAAGCTGGGCTACGAGGTGCTGGGCAGCGATGACGGAGTCGCCTTCCAGACCCCGCTCGCCACGCTGCATGCGATGAACGGCTGGGCCGACCAGTTCCTCGTCACCCCCGCCGCGGGCCTGAAGGACGCCTACGTTTCAGCCGGCACCGCGGTGGCCGGCGTCAAGGTCGAGGCGATCTTCCACGACTTCCGTGCCGACAAAGGCGACGCGCGCTACGGCACGGAATGGGACCTGGTGGCAACAAAGGCGTTCGGCAAGCACTACTCGGTCGGGGCGAAGTACGCCGCCTACCAGGCCAAGGACTTCTCGGTGGATACCGACAAGTTCTGGCTGTGGGGCGAAGCCCGGTTCTGATGTCGATCTCCCACGGGGCGCACGGCGCCCCGTCTTCTCGCCAATGCCGCCCCGCCACGTGACAGCGACGCGAGGCACATCCGCGGCGCCGGCGAGATGCCGCGGCGCATTCATCCCATGCGGCTTGCTCCTGACGCAACGGTAATGCCTAGGTCACCCCTGCGTCGGGTAGCGCTCCTTACCATGAAGCCAAGGTCGCTCATCGACGAGCGCCGGATTCCAGCAATCCTCGTAAGGAGATCGCCATGAACACCCGTCTGCCCCGCCTTGCAGCCGTCGCCGCCGTCCTCGCCCTCGGCGCCTCGGCCGCCTTCGCCCACGATGTGCAATACGAAGGTGACATGTACCACCGCATCTCCCACCAGACCTCGCAGTCCGCCCGCACCGCCGCCGGCCAGCAGGACGAGCTCGGCTACGCGGTCACCGGCCCCGCCGCGCGCGTGGTGGTGCTCGACGGCAGCGTGCGTCACCTCAACGTGACCCAGGGCGAGTCGATCACCTTCCGGCTGCCGTCCAAGGAACGGGTCGGCTGGGAATTCGAGACCCAGAGCCCGCCCACCGTCGAAGAGTTCACGTGGAACTTCGACACCTTGGGCACGCCCACCTTCAATCTGGCGGAAGTCGCCCGCAATGGCATTGACGTCGGCCAGGTAGAAGTACATGTGGCGCCCAATCCGCTCTACGGGGGAGGTTGATCCAGCATACGGCGGGGCGCGCCGACCGGCACTGACGACGCGCCCCGGAACTTCCGGAACTTCCGCTGCACCGTCACGACCGCAGACGGGCTGACCGGTCGTCGCGTGGGTGCCATGAGGCGGAATCTTCGTCCTGAAGCGACGCAGAAGTAATTCAAGGGTCACCTCCCTGTCGCCGACTTCGTGCCAGGCTTGATAATCGGCGACACGGCCGCGGCGCCTGTTGTCATGACGCCGCAAGGAGACTGCGGTGAGGAACTCCAACTGCTCGGGCATCGCGATCGCCACCTCCGCCTGAGCGATTCATGCAGACGACGTTGCAAGGGTCGATGAACTGAACGACGGCTCCATGCTGTACATATTCGAGGACGGCAAGATGGGAACGAAAGACAAGTTTGGACGCCCCCTGACCATGCGCCAGGGGGAAGTGATGGAGACGAAGGAACGCAAGAAGATCGAGTTGGCGGGCAACGAACTCTGGCGGATAGAGCGGGGGCTGGAGCCGCTCCGCGGGCGTTGAGAGAAGGATCGGTGTCATCCATGAGCAATGCCCCTACGACGCGATGCGCGTGCCTCCGGCTGGCCGCGGCAGCGGGCTGCAAGCCCGATGCCGCGTGGCTGCGCTACTGCCGGACGGTGCTGATGAAGCACTGGACGGTGGAATGCGACGAAGGTTGTCTACCTGATCCGCCCCGGGACTCGACGACGACGCGTGGCGCAATTCGGGTAACGTCTCTCCATCCGCGGGAAGTATGAAGACACCTCTGCTCACACCCGATGGCAAACCGCTGTTTGCCACCGATTCTGCACGCGGAAGCGGTCGTGTCGCCGCGACGCCGGACCAGCGCGACGCCGCGGCGCCTTCCTTCGCGGCGGCGCTCGCCCAGGCCGAACGCCATCCGCGTCACCTTCCGGTCGGCGGAAACGTGCACGGGGGCGAGAACTTCCAGCACACCGCGATGAACCTGCGCGCCCGTCGCCAGCAGTTGATCGCCTCCAACATCGCCAATGCCGACACCCCGGGCTACAAAGCGGTGGACATCGACCTGCAGGAGGCCCTGAGGACGGCCGCCGCCAACGCCTCCCCGCTATCCTTGCTCACGACCTGGGCCACCCACCTTCGCGCCGAAAGCATCCCCACCCTGCCTCCGATTCCGCTTAAGTATGTGGTACCGAGCCAGCCCGGCGTGGACGGCAACACCGTCGACATGGACCTCGAGCGGGGCAAGTTCGCCGAGAACGCGCTGATGTACGAGTTTTCCATGGACCGGGTGAGCGGCCATTACAAGCACATGATGGAGATGCTGAAAGAATTGAAGTAGGCGCCCGACCATACAAGCGAAGCGGCCGGTCAGGGCCGCTTCCGCGAACGGGAATGCCGGCGGCCTCAGCCGCCCTCGTGCCCTTTCCTGAGCAAGGAATCGAGCCGCATCACCTCGTCGCCGTGCATCATGATCTTCTGGCCGTCCTTCGTTTCCATGACGTGACCCGGCTTCATCCGCACAGCCCGACCGAGACGGTCTTCCATGGCCATCTTGCCGTCCTTGAAGAGATACACCGTCGACCCGTCCTTCAACTCGATGGCCTTCTCCGCATTCGCCCGCGCGGCATCGCCTGCAAAGACGGAGGCGGCGACGGCACTGGTCGCCGCGATGACCAACAGATTCTTGAGCATTTTGTCTCTCCTTGGGAGTCTGCACCTGCGAGGTTGACGTTACGCCCCCGGTGCTTACGTCCCCCCGACACGGCGCTTACATTTGCGTCATCTCTATGTCGCTCGGGCGTACCCGACTCATCGGATGGTTTCGGAAAGGCCGAGCGGGCGGCCAACATGCATGGTCACCGTTGCGCGATGGCCTCATCCGCTCCGGCTGCCCTCAAAGCGCCACCCGCCCGACCTCGACCACCACGTTTTCGAGCGGCAGCGTAGGCGACTTCCTCTTCGCTTGACAGCAGGGCACGGTCTCGTTCACTGCGGTCTTCGACGGTGACCTGGTAGGCGTCGGGCTCGCCCAGGTCGGGCTCGAGTTCGCCGATGTAGGTCGCCTGTCCCGGCCTGACCGCGAAACGGTAGCTGAAGACCCATTGCGGGCGGTATTCCAGGGATCCGTAACGCATCGGTTCCCTCGCCTTCCAGGCATGGAATTCGTACGTACCCGCGCGAAGCGGCAGCGCCGCCACGCGTCCGGTCGCCCCATCGGCGCCGACGATGTCCGAAAGTCGACCGGGCGCTGACCACTGCATTACACGACCGTAATGATTGTGTCAGCGCGGCGTCGGCCCCCAGGATTGATAATTGTACTTCCCCGTCGCCGGAGGCGGACCGGTGAGCAGCCACGGCTACACGACCGGCCATGACCGTGGTCCAATTCGAGCATCCATCGGGGACAAGCTACGAGGAGATCGATCATGAAAAGGACGAAAAGTAGCCTCACCGCGTTGGCCGCCGCCATGGTTCTGGCGTTGCCGGCCCATGCCGTCGACGAGCACCACCCCGAGGGGCAGGCCGCCGCCACGGCGCAGACGCCGGAGAAGACCGTACAGCGGATGCAGGAGAACGCCAAGGAGTTGCAGTCCCAACTCGACCGCCTGGCCGCGGCCAAGACCCCCGAGGAGCGCCAGAAGCTGCTCGCCGAGCACATGCAGACCATGCGCGAGAACATGATGCTGGGTCAGCAGATGGCGATGGGCGGCGCGGGCTGCCCGATGATGGGCATGATGGGCGGCGGCGGCATGATGATGGGCCCGGGCGGCGCCGGCATCGACGCGGAGGCCATGATGAACCGCATGCAGCTGATGGAGCGGCGCATGGACATGATGCAGATGATGATGGAGCGCCAGATGGGCGCCCCGCGGGCGCCGGCACCCGAGGGGCAGTGAGACGCACGGCACCCGACGGCATGGGGAGTCGGCCGTCGACCGCCTCGCGTGTGCCCGGAGCGGTTCGTGGGGTCCGAAACCGCCCACCATGGGTACGACGACGAGGACCGACGAAGTGAGCGCAACCGACAATGCCGCCGCCCGCTGCACCTGCTGCGGAGCGCCGCTGGCTGCAGCCGATTCCGAATGGCGACTGTGCGAGCGCTGCTACCTCGAGCGCCTCGCGGGGGCCGCGCCGCCGCACGAGGCGGACCTCTACGCCGGCTTCGTCGAGGCGCTGGCGGGCACCCTGGATCTGCGCGAGCACGAGACCGGCCTCCACTCCCGGCGCGTGGCCTGCCACACCCAGGTCCTCGCCCGGCGCTGCAACGACGACCCCGCCTGGCTGCGCCAGGTCTACTGGGGCGCCCTGCTTCACGACATCGGCAAGATCGGCGTCCCGGACCGCATTCTGCTCAAGCAGGGGCCGCTCGATGCCGCCGAATGGGCCATCATGGGCCGCCACCCGGAATTGGGCGAACGCATCGTACGCCGCCTGCCGGGGATGGATACCGCGGCGGACGTCGTGCTGTGCCACGAGGAGCGCTACGACGGGCGCGGATATCCGCGTGGCCTGCGTGCGGACGCCATTCCGTTGGGCGCCCGCCTCTTCGCGGTGATAGACGCCCTCGACGCAATCACCTCGGATCGGCCATACCGCAAGGGAATGGACTTCGCTGCAGCAAAGGCCGAGATTCTGAGATCGAGCGGCAGCCAGTTCGATCCCGCCGCCGTGGCGGCCTTTCTCGCGGAGGAAGAGACCCTGCGCCGCATGGTGGCGAGCAAGTGTACGCAACTGCAGGAGGCCGCGGAATCCGACAGTGGCGCCACGTAACAGACGGTCGCGCTGAGCCTGTCCGACGTCATCCGGATTTCCCCGGACCGTGATCATCAGCCCATTGGGGCACCGCAGATTTGCTGACGGCCTCGCTCGCCTCAGCGCCGCTCGCGACCGCGACGGTCGGTCTCGCGCTGGAAAGCCCGCTGAGGTTGCGGCCACGAACTTTTGATGTAGGCGAGTACGGCACGAATCTCGTCGTCGGACAGCACGTCGCCGAAGCCGGGCATGTCGCTCTCGTAGCCGGGCGGCGCATACTTTCCCGGCACTATGCCCTCCTTGACGATGCCGAACAGCACCGCGTCCGGGTGATGCCAGGTATGACCGCTGGCGTCGTGGGGCGGCGCCGGCATGCGCCCGCTGGGTAGGCGTTCGCGCCAGTCGGGCTGCCCGTCCAGGTTCGTGCCATGGCAGGACGCGCAATGGCGTCCGTAAACCTGCCTCCCCGCGGCGACGAGCGTCGTGTCCTGCGCGTCGATGGTGGAGCGCCCCTCCTCCAGGAGAACGTAGGCGATCGCGCCGGCGAGAAAGACCATGGCCCCGACGAGCAGCCAGCGGAAGATGCGACCTGTGTCCGCCTCGCTCATGGATTGCTCCTCGCAGGGGTCGGGCCCACGGAGCCGGCCGCCGCAATGTCTGGCAAAGACACCCCTGCGTGCTCGCCCGGCTTGTTCGGAGACGCCGTCATCGACGCTTGCCCTCCTCGTCAAAGCGTGGTGGTGGTGCTGCGCCGCCCCGGTCCGCCTGCGCCGGGTTCCACTCTCGCAGACACCACAGTGCCAGCGCGGGCACCACCACCCACTGCGCCAGCGGCGCAAGACCGATCCCGGCCACGGTCGGCATCGACTCGGCGTAGGCCCACGAATCGAGCCGATAAACATGACGCCACTCGCTGAACGCCGTCCAGGCGAGTCCGCTCGCCCACAGCGCCGCCAGCCCGCGCCGCGGCGCGCGCCAGGGCCAGGCAAGCGAACGGGCGAGTACACCGGCGGCCCCGTAGGTGCCGAGCGCGATCAGGCCATCGCCCGCGGTGCAGTGGATCACCGCCCACGCGATGTAGGCCGGTCGCTGCTCGTGCCACAGGGAATACAAGGGCAACTGCGCGACTTCCCACGCAAGGTGCAACGCCAGGGAGATCAGCAGCCAGGCGCCGAGCACCCGGAGGGCCGATCCGCGCGCCGTGCCCGATGTTCCCGTCGGACTCATGTCCGGCCCGCCGGCGAGCGCGCATCGAAGCGGCAGTTGCGCATCATGCCGCCGCCGTCTTCGTGTTCGAGGTTCCCCGTCGCCCCCGACGATCGCCGGCACGCGGTTCCGCAGCAGTTGCAGCGGCCGGCATTCTCCCGCGTGGCGGAATTCGGCATTCGGTACCTGCCCTACTGCGAGTTGCGGGAGCACTGCGGCGCGATCGCGATTCGGTTCCGGCATCAAGCCGTTGATGGAGACATCGCAGTCCTTTTGATGCGAAGGCACGTATGCCCGCCGCACTTTCCTGAAGAAGGAGGGCCGCATCCATGCTTCGCCCGGGTCGTCCTGAGCGCGACGCGATGTCCGTCAATGGCACCCAGAAGGCGGACCGACCTGCAGGTGGCCGATCTCGCACTCTTCAGTGTAGTGCACGAAGCAGCGGCGCAATCTCTCGGCCCATCCGCCGCCCAGCTGCGCACCGGCATCCGCGAAGGCCGCCTCGATCTGGGCAGCGGTGGTCTGCAGCAGATCATAGGTCACGACAATTTTTCCGCCGCTCACCTCCACCGCCTCGATCCCCATCAGCGAGCCGACTCGCCCCCGCACGGTATCGGTCTGGTCCGGGTCGAGGGCCCTGTCGAGCGCGAAGGCGCGGCGCTTGAGCACGGCCTGTCCGCTCTGCTTCGGCGCCGGGCGACCGGGCAAGCCGACGTACAGATGGGGGTTGGCGAGGAAGCGATCGCGGCACTGCGCCGAGCAGAACGCAAAACGGCTATCTTGATAGTCGGTGGCGAAACTCGCGGCATCCACTGACATTCCGCACACCACGTCCTTGACCTGTTCTTGATCTCTCACTGTGCTCTCCTGAACGTCCTGTGGTCGGCAACGCCGATGACAGCCTCCCGGCGATGCCGGGCCGCGCTGGTGCGGTCGCTTGCTTGTCCGCCGAACATCGCCGCGAACATCGCCTCCTGCATGTCGTCCCGCCAGCTGCGATACGCCTCCAGGCCGTTGGAGATCATGCGGCTGGCCGCCTGCTCGCCCGCGAGCCAGGGATCGTCGGCGTCCACCGGCTGGCGGTACTCGCGCACCCAGGGGGCCATCGCCTCCACTGCCCTCATCCAGGGACTGAATTTCTTCGACAACAGATAGCGGCTCGTTCGCATCGGGTGCAGCCATTTCAGCGCCGTCGCCGTCCACGGCGTGGCGAGCGCCTGCACCCACGGGCTGACGAAGCCGTAGAGCGATTCGTTGAACTCGGAGATCCGCCGCACGGTCTCGAACGCTTCGCCCGGATAGTCGAATCGGATGTCTTCCACGCGGCGCTTTTCGAACACGACCTCGTACTGGGGCTTGCGGCAGTCCGGATCGCCGGTCGGGTTGATGATCTTCATCTCGTAGAGGCCCGGTGCCAGCGCCTCCAGTTCGTCGAGCGACTCCAGCATCGCCCGATGCTCCAGGCGGGCGACCCCCGCCGACACAAAGATGCCGAGGTGGCCGACGTGAGGATTGAGCAAATAGATGATGCGCTGACCGGCGGCCTCGAGGTCTTCGGTGGTCGGATAGACCGTCGGAATCCAGTTCAGCGCCTGGTGCGGCGGGGTGATGTTGTCGCCGCTGGAGGCGAAGATCAGCAGCGGATTGCGGATCTGCCTGAGATCGACGACGCAGCCATGGCAGATGCGCAGCTCGCCGCGCTCGAGCTTGTTGCCGACGAAGAGATTCTCGACGATGGCGACGATCTCCTCGCGGCCGAGGAAGTAGAAGCCCGACCACCAGCGCTCGAACTCGAGAAACCGCTCCCGTTCGCTGTCGACGTTGGCGAACACGTGGTAGAGCTTGTCCCACGCCGAATGCGCCGGATTGAGGGCCTCGAAATTCTGCACCAGCCAGGCGCCGTCGAAGCAGCCGTTGCCCAGGTCGGCGAGGAAGTGGACGAACCACGCGCCGCCGACGAATCCGCCGGCGAGCCGCATCGGGTTCACGTCCTTGGCGCCGGCCCAGTAGGACAGCGGCGAACCGTTGAGCACCGCCGGCCCGGCCAGCCCGGCGCAGCCCGCCGACAGCAGGGTGACCGCCCAGCCCGCCTGACAGTTGCCGTACAGCGCCGGCGCCCGGCCACCGTGGCGCCGGCTCACCTCCTCCACGAAGCGGCGCAGGGCGTGCAGCACGTCGGCGAGGGTCTGGCCGGGACACGGCTCGGGATAAAACATCACGAAATAGACCGCGTGCCCTTCGTGCAGGGCCATCCCCACTTCCGAATCGCGCTTGAAGCCGCCGATGCCGGGACCGTGACCGGCGCGCGGATCGACCACGATCACCGGGCGCTTGGCCTCGTCCACGCACTCGTCGTGGCGATCACCCCCCGCGCCGGTGATGTGCAGCAGAGCATAGTTCGCCGGCTGCGCGAAACGGCGCGCGTCGAGGAGGGTCTCAAAGTCGAAGTCGAGCAGCGGCGGCAGGCCCGCCTGTTCGTGCGCCAGCATGTCATCGGCGCGCTGCCGCAGGACGTCGAGGAAGAGCACGCTGCGTTGCCAGAAATCCACCGGGTAGCGCCATGGCGTCGCCCGCAGAGACGCCCGGTCGGCCGAGGCGGCCGGCTCCGCGATGAGTTCTGCCGGGACGGGCGACGAGGACTCGCGCGATTCCGCCGGTACGGTTGCAACCCGTCGGCGTGCCTTCCTCGCCGGGGTCGTGGGGGGCGATGTGTCCTTCATTTCGGCACTCTCCTTTTCAAGTTATCCGGCTTCAGCCGCAGCCGGACGCATCATGGTCTCTCGTGCAGCACGCGCCCGCCACCGCCACCGTCACCGTCCGGCGCGACCTCGGGGCGCCATCGCGCGTAGATCGCCTTTAGCGCGAAGGGCGGGAGCGCGGTGGTAAGCGCGATCACAATCAGCAGGGCCGCATACGCTTCGGTGTTCAGGAGGCCGTTGGCCAGGCCCACCTGCGTGAAGATGACCCGACCTCGCCGCGCGGCACCATGGCCAGCCCGATCACCGCCTGGCGCAGGCGGCTTTCACGGATGCAATAGCCGGCAAGGCACTTGCCGGCGATCGCGATCACCAGCAAGGCCGACGCCAGTTTCCACACGAACGCCGAACTCCAGTCCACTGCCCGCAAGTCCAGCGACACGCCGACCATGACGAAGAAGACCGGCGTGAACACGTGGATCAGCGGGCGGAACTGGTGCTCCAGGCGTTCGGAGAGGTCCGGTGCGGCATCCAGGGCACGGTTCAGGGCGGCGGCGAACGGCACGCGCAGTCGAAATCGCTGCCCCATGGCAACGCCGGCGGCGAATCCGCCCAGGATCAGCGGCGCCCCGACCAGATGCGCCAGGTAGCTGAACAGCATGATCAGGCTCACCACCATGGTCACGAGCAGTCCGGGCGACGCGCTCCAGCGGTCGTAGCGATCGATCACGCAGGCGACCAGCTTGGCCGTCACCGGGGCAAGCGCGACGAACAGAAAGATGTACAGGCTCACCTGGCCAACCGAAGCCGGCGTGATCTCCCCGATGACCGCGAACTGGTACAGGAAGGCCAGCGCGAGCACGCCCAGGATGTCGTCCAGCACCGCCGCACCGATGATGATCTGCGCCTCGTCGGAAGACCGCCGCCGCAGATCCGTCAGCACCCGCACCGTGATGCCGATGCTGGTCGCGGTGAGGGTGCCGCCAACGAACAGGCTGGCCATGAGCGGCAGCCCGAAGCCGTGACGGCTGACGCCCGCCCCGAGCGCGAAGGGCAGCGCGAATCCCGTCAATGCCACCAGCACCGGCTTCGTGCCCGCTCGGGCGAGGCGGTACACGTCGGTATTCATGCCCACCTCGAACAGCAGCAGGATGATGCCGATTTCGGCCAGGATTTCCAGGGGAGCGCTCGGAGAGACCCAGCCCAGCAGCGATGGCCCCAGGATCAGTCCGGCCGCCAGTTCGCCAATGACGGCCGGAACACCCTGCCGGGTTGCGGTTTTCGCCAGCAACCGGGCGCCGAGCAGCACCAAGGCGAGCGCGAGGAAGAACTCGTGCAGTTCCACCGCTCACCCGCGCCTCGGTCCGGTCGCCCGCCACCCGCGCACCGCCCGGCGCCTGCCCTCGCCATCCGCCGTTTGTCTGCTCGCCATGGGGCCCGCCTCACGCACCCCAGCGCCGCTGGAGGAAGTTGTAGACCGGAACGTAGACAAGGCCCGCATAGACGCCGTAGAGGAAACTTTCCACCAGCCCGATCACGAACGCGGACCAGCTCAGCCACTCGAATCCCGGCAGCACCTGCTCGAGGAGCGCATGCATGTGCAGACTCTCCGGGGTGGCGAGCCCGTAGGCGACGCAGAACACGAAGCTGAACGCGGTCGCTATCCCTAACGCCCAGGTCACGACTTTCAGGTTCAACATGGCGCCCCCTCAATGCCAGTGTCCGCCGGCCTGCCCCGGCCCGCTCTTGCTGTCATCCTTGCCATGGCCTCCGTGCCCGCCGCAGCCGCCATGCCCGAACAGATGCATGCCGACGAACACGGCCAGGATCAACACGAAAAACCAGTTCTGCGATAGCCATTCCATTTGAGCCTCCCTCATCCGCCTTGCGTGGCGGTCA
This sequence comes from Thauera sp., assembly GCA_029286945.1. GTDB lineage: Bacteria > Pseudomonadota > Gammaproteobacteria > Burkholderiales > Rhodocyclaceae > Thauera. Next base: position 11,762 of record JAREIX010000057.1, read on the forward strand.
CTGGTCGCGATGCCCGGCGTACCGCCGAGAGAAGGCCAGGAACCGGGCGCGGCACTCGACCGAACAGAAACCGTATTCGGTTCCCAGGTACAGCGCGGAGATGTCGTGCGAGTGCACCTCCCACCCGCACACCGGATCCTTCACCGACTCGCCCATGCGCCTTGCCTCCATTCCGCCAAGCACCGGCTCGACCACTTGCAACCGATCTTGCGCCCTGGCACCCGACGGGTCTGTGACGCCGGCATTACAACGGTGTAAGCCGCCGAACGCGCACGCTTCGGAGAAACGTTTACCGACCCGCCCGTTCATGGCGCCTCGTTCCGGTCGGAGGGGCCGAGCAGCAGGCTGCCCGCCGTGAAGCTCGCCGAGGCGGAGCAGCACATCGTCAACCGGGCGCTCGGACGTTGGGCCGGCTGCCGTGGTACAGGTCGGTGCGCGTGAGGGGCACCGGCCACGCGCCCCGCTGGCGGTTGGAGGCCAGGATCTGGTAGATGCCGATTCCGCCGGCTTCGAACTCCAGCGCGCAGGCCGCCATATACAGACGCCATATGCGCCAAGCAGCCTCGCCGACCTCGCGCGACGCCGCCTCGCGTGCAGCCTCCAGGCACGCTACCCAGTGGCGCAGCGTGAGCGCATAGTGCGGGCGCAGTCCTTCCAGGTCGTGGATCTCGAAGCCCGCCCGCTCCATGCCGAGCTAGATGTTGCTCACGCAGTCGAGTTCGCCGTCCGGGAACACGTAGCGGTTGATGAACTCTGTCCCTGCGGTCTTCTTCCAGCCTTCCTCGTCGTGAGTGATGCCATGGCTGAGGAACAGGCCGCCGGGCCGCAGCACGCGGCGCACCGTCGCGTAGTCCGGCAGGTTCGCCAGTCCCACATGTTCGAACATCCCGATGCTGGCCACCTTGTCGTACACCACCTCGCCCACCAAGTCGCGGTAGTCGCACAACTCGACCGTCACCCGGTCCTCGAGTCCCTCGGCGCGGATACGCCGGCGCGCGTATTCGCGCTGGCGTTCGCTCAACGTAATGCCGTGCGCAAGGACGCCGTGCTCGCGCGCGGCCCAGCACGCCAACGCGCCCCGGCCACAGCCGATGTCGAGCAAGCGCTCGCCGGGCTGCAGCCGGAGCTTGCGGCAGGTGTGCTCGAGCTTGTTGCGCTGGGCGGCTGCCAGCGTGTCATTGGAGTGCTCGAAGTAGGCGCAGGAATAGACGCGTTCGGGGTCCAGCCACAGTCCGTAGCATTCATTGGACACGTCGTAGTGGAACGAGATCGCGGCGCGGTCGCTGTGGCGCGAGTGGCGATGGGAGAAGCGCCGCGCCACCCTCGAGGCGAAGCCGTCGTCAGGTTTGACGTGCACACCGGCGCGCGCCGGCAGGCACAGCGCGTCGCACAACAACACGAGCCGGTCGCGCCACGACAGGGAGATCGACTCGAAATGGCTCTTCCGCCCGAGGGCGCCGTACAAGTCGTCCTCCACATCCACCGCGCCACGGACGTAGGCATCGGCCAGCAGCAGCGGGTGGCTCTCGATCACCAGCCGGCGCAGCACCGCCGGGTCGCAGCACGAGGGTGAACGGCGCGGCGCCTTCGTCGGACGCATGCAGTGTGTCGTCCCACAGACGCAATGCCGGCGGCGCCTCCAATCCATGCCGCAGGCGCCGGACGATGTGGATCGCCGGCAGAATGCCGGGGGCGGCAGCACGCGTCGTGCTGCGGGTCGCTCTCATCGGAAGGTTTCCGTGACGTTTTTCTTACGGCCGTTGTACTGTGATGCGCGCGCCGCGCCGGCGCGCACGGGGATACCGATCCACGTCGCCCCGCCCACAAGTCCGGCAGCGATCACCCACAGGCCGTTTGCATCGAGCGCTGCGAACAGCGCCCCACCGGCAAGCGACCCCAAGCCTTGACCCAGGCTGCCAGCGCCGGTGAGCGCGCCCAGAAGCGTGCCGCTCGCGCCCGCATCGTTCAAGGTCGCGAGATAGGCGATCGCCGGCTGCAGGAAGGCCGCGCCGGCGCCGATCAGGGCGACGGCGAGCGCCGCGTCGGCGAGCGAACCGGCCTGCGCAAGGAGGGCGATGCCGCCCGCGACCACGAGAAAACCCGCCGCGAGGAACGGGCCGCGCGCGGCCCGATGCAGGACAGGGGCGAGGAACAAGCCAGTCTGGACGGCGAGCATGACCACCATGCACAGCGCGAGCAGGGCGCCAAGCGCAGGCGGGTCGAGTGACAGCACAGTCGGGGCAAGAATCGGCAGAATGGACTCGAATGCACCAAGGCCGAACAGAACGAGGAAGCTCGCGAACAGTGCCGGCCTTGCCTGGCGCCAGACGATCCTGGGTGCGCGCTGTTCCATATCCGCGCTGCCCTCGGCAGCGTCTTTGATGCCGCTGAGACCTGACTTTGACACCACCAAGTAACACGTCCCGCCGCAAGGCGCGCAGCACAAGGCGTCCGGCGAGGCACCGGAAACGGCCGTGTATCTATGCGGGA
>JAREIX010000299.1 GCA_029286945.1 Thauera sp.
CTGACGGTTGATGTATTCCTGGTCGGAGAAGGTGTGCTTCACCTTCTCGCCGTTCTCGATGCGCAGCAGGTCCTTCATTTCGGTCATCGACTTGATGTCGCCGGCCAGATTCGTCATGTCTTCGCTCCTCGGTGTCGCGGATGGGTCGGGTTGCACGGTTACCGTTATGCACACAGGCATAAGTAACGTGGATCCCATGATAAGAAGGCCTGGATGAACGCAATTTCCGAGTGCCGACGTTGAATTGCGTGAAAACGACTTTCTCACCGCCTTCGCTCCACCCTTGATCCGGGCCGCGCCAGGCGCGGCGCAGGCCCGGCGGGCAGGCCCCGCCCGTCAGTCGGCAAGGCCGCGCATGCGCGCATTGCGCCGGCGCAGGAACTCCAGGGTGAACAGCAGCGCGACCGCGATCAGGATCAGTACCGTGGCCACTGCGAGGGGGGATAGGGCTGAGCTGCTCGCACACACCCGACCACAGCTGGCGGAGCACTGTGCGCAGCTCCACGCCACCGAGGAAGAGCGCGGTGACGACCTCGTCGAACGCGGGCGCCGGAGAGAATGCCCGGCCACACCAGAGGGGGGATCGTCGCAGCCCTGAACGCGTACAGCGGTGAAGCGCCCGGGTTGCGCGCGGCCGGCGTCCGCGAGTGATCGAAGCCCACCAGGGTCGCGGTAACGGTGATGACGCCGAAGGGCGGGCGGCGGGCGCAAGGATGATCGCGCCCGACACACTCACGCCGCATGCCGATCGCGGCGCGAGCATGCGTTCCAAGCCCGCGGCTGCCTTGCCGGTCGATCCGGACATCACCGACCGGCCGTAGATCAATCGGGCACGCGCTTCGAGCGCGTGCCGCTCAACAACGACTAGCTCATCGCACGCGCGGCTGCACCCACGAACGGTGCCGACTGCTGGCTGGAGTGGCTTGCCTTCACTCGCGGCTCACCCTCGGCATCAAAGTGCAGCTTCACGCTCGGATCGGGGTTATTGACCAGCTTCTCCAGCTCGCGGGTCGCGCTGTCGCGCTTCTTGAGCCGCCTGATCGTGTTGACAATCATCAGCAGGATCACGATCGAGAACGGGAAGCCGCCGATGATGGTGCCGGTCTGCACGGTATCGACCACCGCCGAGCCCCCGACCGTCAGCAGCACGGTCGTCACCGCCGCAATGCTGAACACCAGGATCACGCGGAACCACGCCCCCGCCTGCTTGGGCGCGGAGACGAAGTCGGCCAGCGCATAGGTACCGGCATCGAGCGAGGTAATGTAGTAGGTGGCCACCAGGATCGTGGACACCACCAGCAGCAGGCTGCCGACCATCGGCATCGACTCCAGCATCACGAACAGGCCGCTGGACACGTTTGCGCTCACCGCCGCCGAGACCCCGCGACCGGTCAGGTCGTCGTAGTAGATCGCGGCGGAGCCGAGCACGCCGATCCACACCATGACGATCAGCGAGGGGATCACGGTGACGCCGATGACGAACTCGCGCAGCGTGCGACCCCGCGAGATGCGGGCGATGAAGCCGGCCACGAAAGGCGAGAAAGCGATCACCCAGCACCAGATGAACACCGTCCACCAGCCGTTCCAGCTGTCCTTCCAGGAGGTCAGGGCCTTGGCGGTGCTCGGCGCGTCGGTCCAGAAGCTCATGGCGACGAAGTTCGCGAAGAAGGCGCCGAAGGTCTCGGTCATGTTGGAGAGGATGAACAGCGTCGGCCCGAAGATGAAGGCCGCCACCACCAGCACGATACTCAGGATCGAGTTGGTCTCGCTGATCAGGCGCATGCCCTTGTTGATGCCGAAGAAGGCCGAGATCGCGGCGATGGTGCCGAAGCCGATGATCACCGCGAGCCACAGCGCGGGGCTCTCGGTGAGGCCGGTGAAGGAGGTCAGACCCGAGGTGAATTGCATCGCGGCAAAGCCGAAGGAAGTCGCCAGGCCGAGGATCGTGGCCATGATCGCGAGCAGCTCGATGACCACACCAGCGCCACAGCGCGCCCACTTCGGGAACATGTCCACGGTGGCCTCGCGGAAGGTCAGGGTCTTGCCCAGGTTGTGGTGCGAATACGCCAGGCACACCGCCACCACGCAGTACATCGCCCACGCCGTGAAGCCCCAGTGGAAGTAGGCCCACACGATGCCGTTGCCGGCGACGTTGGTGCCGATGGCCTCAACGACCGGGCTCTGGTCGCGCAGCATGATCGGCTGGGCGACCGACCAGAAGATCAGGCCGATGCCCTGACCGCAGGCGAACAGCATCGAGTACCAGGCGAAGTCGCTGTACTCGGGCTTCGCGTTAGGCCCGCCAAGCCTTACCCGGCTGCCGACCTTGCTGAAGATCAGCCAGGCACAGACCGCGACGGCGAACAGCGAATACAGCACGAACAGCCAGGTGAAGCCGCCGGTGACGAAGGTCCGCATCTCGGAGATGACGGCGGCCACACCGTCCGGGTTCGTCAGCACGGCAGCGATCAGCAGGATGATCGCCAGCGGCGGCGTGAATTGGATGATCAGCCTGCCGAACGGCGGCAGGTCCTTGCCGGTAAACCGGGGAATGACAACCGCAGCGCCATCCTGGCCGCCCGCGGGCTGCCCTTGCATCGTTTTCTTGTCTGACACGATCTTCTACCTCTCTTCTGTCTCATTTAGCGTTCCGGCCGCGGCAACGCGCCGCCGGCACCACGCGGCCCCGGGCGGATCGGCCTCACTGCAAGCTCGAGCCCTCGCATCGAGACGAGCACGGGGCCTCCCGTCCGTGGACTTGCACAAGGAACTCAATCGCCTAGGGCTGCAATCGAGAGGGAAGGAAATTGTTCTTGCATGCTCCGTCTCCGTACCGTCGTTGTTTTGTCATCGCCTCGCCAGTAGGCGGGCCGTTGCTGCCGTTGCCGCCCACTCGGATTCATGGAACTTATTGCTCCATAATCCTAAAGCCGACACTTGCAGTATGGGAATGCGGCACAGGCACCACTATCCTGTTATCGCCACATCCTTTCCCGTTATCGACATCGATCGCGTTCCACCGGACGGGGGTGCGACGATATCTCGCGTACTCGTGGCGGTAACCGATGTCGAAGTGCGAATTGATCTTCAACCACAGATCGGGCTGCACAAAGACGGCGGTACCGCGATCCTCGTTATTGAAGTTCACCAGCAGCAACGGCGACCACTTGAACTGGAGCCCACCGACCTCGAAGGGCAGGATTGCGAACGTGCGCCAGAACACGGTATCGACCGCGTCGCCGCCGTCACCGGTAAACCTCGCACGGCGCGCGTAGAGATCCGTCTCGAAGAAACTGAAACCCGGCACATCCAGATCAAGGGCGATGCCCAGATTGTCCGCGCGGAAGTTCGCGTAGGAGCCCCGCTCCAGGCGCGCAGCCAGATTCACATCCTTGATGATCCCGACCGATAGACTCGCACCGCTCATCTTCGAAAGACTCAGGCGCGGATTCCATACGCCGAAATACTGGTTCCCGGTGTCCACGCCGAACGAGCCGGCGCCATCCCCGAGGTAGTTGCCAACGCCCTTCCCGTGATAGGTATCGAAGAAGAAGTAATTGTCGCCATACTCGTGCACACCGAAATGCTCGAGGCGTAAGGTCGTCAGTTTCTCGTCCCCAGTGCCAGTACCGAAGACCGGGTCGAACTTCGAGTTTGTCGTGTAGCCAATCGTGACATTCGTGTTCTGCCAGCTTTCGGTTGCGTTGGCATCCCCTGCGCTCGCCACCCCCAGTGCAACACAGCAGCCGGCCATGAGTGCTGCAAAGCTCTTGGTACGAATCATGTTTCTCCTCATCCTCGTTTACTTTTTTTGGAAGCACGCCTTCAGACCGAAATACATTCGCTGGCAGGCGAACGTACCCCGTCTGAAATTCATGCTCGAAGACCTGCATCGAAATGCACATACGCCGCCGTGGCAACGGAAGATCAATGCTCCGAATCACGACGAATGCCGTAATACATTCACCCGATTTATTCGCACATCAATTCGTATTTGCCGACGCAGTATGGAAATGTCTGACCGCCCGGAATTGCTTGATATCGCCACATCCTTTCGCGTTATCGACATGCTCCCGCACGCCGAACCTGAGGAGCCACGGGACTGGATCGTCGCGAAGGGAGGCGCGATCCAGCCCCGTCCGCGTGCTGGCGCAACACGGACGGTGACGGGATCGACTCAGCGGGGACTGGGTTCGGGACGGGGTTCGGCGCTGGCGGCAATGACCCGCATTGCGCGGACCATGTCGTGGTTCGGGTCCGGGGAGCGGAGCCGGCCTTCGTCAGCGCATCAGCGCATTGCGCAGCCGGCGCCCCCAACCTGGCGAACGCCCAATGCGCGCCAGATGCCGGCGACACGCTCGCCACCATTCAGGCTGAAGAAGTACACGCCCGGCGCGCCCATCTCGAGCAGGCGCTCGCACAGCCGCAACACCACCTCGGTGCCAAAGGCTTGGATCGATGCGTGGTCGTCGGCGAAGGACTCCATGCGTCGGCGGATCCAGCGCGCAATCTCGATGCCGCGGGCCTCGGAGAACTGCACCAGGCGCGAGACGCGGCCAATGGGCATCACTCCGGGCACGATTGGGGGACGAATGCCGGCCAGAGCGCAGCGCTCGATGAAGTCGGCGTAGGCGTCGGCGTTGAAGAAGTACTGCGTGATCGCGGAATTCGCCCCGGCGTCGAACTTTGCCTTGAAGTGTGCAAGATCGGTATCGCACGAAGCCGGCATCCTGATGCTCGCGCGAGCCTTGCGGACGCACTTGCATGTGCCCGCCAGCGTCTTGTCCGTAATCGACATCGCGTACCGAATGCATGGATCCGCGCCCTCAAGCACGCTCTGCACTCGGAGATGCAGTTCTCCCCCGCCTCGCTGGCACCGACACCAGGACCTCGACTTGCCTGATACCCGCCGCCGCCAAGGGGAGGGAGAATGCGGCGGCGGGCCCGGCAAGAGTGCTCCCGCAACCGGAAGCGAACCTCGATCAGTCGGTGCCGTGTGTGCAGGTCCCGTTGTTCACCGACCGACCGCGCGGCGCGATGGTCGCGGGCGAATCACGGGATGAAACGGAGCCGGCATCCGGCTCATTCGAACGCGGTCTCGAGCTCGCGGCTGATCCCGTCGACGCAGACCTTGAGCAGGGTCTCGCCGTGCTCGGCGGAAGCCCGCTTCGCCGAGGACAGGCAGCCCGAGGCAGGCGTCCATTCGGGCTTGATCGGGAAGAAGTCATAAGGCGGGAACTGCGCCGGAGCGTGGTCACAGACCTTCTCCATGTCCACCAGGTGCGGATGCAGGTACAGCATCAGCGAGGTTTCAAGCACGCCGCCATGCTCCACCGCCCAGCCGGGGAATTCTCCCTGGTAGATGGCGTCGATCGCCTCCTGGGTGACGAAGTCCCAATACGACAACACCACCGTGGAGAAATCCCGGATGCCGTCCCAGCGCAGCTCGCGCTGGGCGAGGTCCACGCCCTCGACGATGAAGGCGGAGTTCTCGTAGTGACCATTGACCAGCACCGTCTTGCGCACGCCGTGACGCGCGAGCTCCTTGAGCACGTCCTTGATCGTCGACGTCACCGTAAGGCCGTCCAGGCTGGTCGTACCCGGCATGTGATTGCCGCCGCCGCTCTTTTGCTGCGACTTGTAGCCGTAGGCGATCGGCGGCGCCACCAGCGCACCGATGCGCCTGGCGACACGCTCGGAGATCGCGGTCGGCAGCAGCACGTCCGGATTCATCGACATGTGCGGGCCGTGCTGTTCGAGCGCGCCCACCGGAATCATGACGACTGTCCGGCCATCGCGGACCTTCTCGTCGTAGATCGGCCAGCTCAGCTCGGAAATATGCACACTGTTCATCTGATCGTTTCCTCTGTGATGTGGCGCGCGGCGTTCCCTGCCCGCTGCGCGAAGCCCGCACGATACCCCTTGCGGAGGCGACCCGCCGCCGGGACGGCGCTCCGCGAGGGAGGCCGGCACGGCGGCGGGCAGCCGGTGCGCGCTCAGCGCTTGATGATGTTGTGCGCGGGGCCGTACTTGAAGCCGGTGATGTTCTCGGCGCCGTTCTCGGTCACCACCAGGATGTCGTGCTCGCGGTAGCC
>JAREIX010000300.1 GCA_029286945.1 Thauera sp.
GGTGCCGCGCATCGGAACAATTGGATTGGTAATGCAGATCGTATTGTAACGTCCGGGAAAGCCTCGCCGTTGCTCGGATCTGGCTAAATCAACAGCCTGTTAGGGGTCAGGTCTTTCATCTACTCACTTAACCCCTCCTCGCCTCACCCCAAAGCCCGCCGCGCTCACGCCCGGCGGGCTTCCTCTTTCTTGACGCAACCGCCGCCCAACTCGCCCCTCATACCACAGGCGAGCGCTTCTCCATCCTTTCCAGCGCTGCGCGCAGCCGCGGCAACTCCTGATCCACCGCCAGCCAGACCGCATCGACGTCGATCGCCAGATAGTCCTGCGAAGGAACAGTGCGAGGAACAGGGGTCAGAGGAACAGGGGTCAGGTCTTTCATTTACTCACCGAACCCCTCCTCGCCTCACCCGAAGCCCAACTCGCCCCTCATACCACTGGCGAGCGCTTCTCCATCCTTTCCAGCGCTGCACGCAGCCGCGGCAACTCCGGATCCACGACCAGCCAGACCGCATCGACGTCGATCGCCAGGTAGTCATACACCAGGATGTTTCTGAAGCCGGATATCGCACGCCAAGGGATATCTGGCTCGCTTGCCTTGATCACATCGGTCAAACGCTGACTCGACTCCGCCAGCGTTTGCAGATTGCGAACGACCGCATCCTGAATCAGCCGTGACGCGCGAAAACGTGCCTCGTCACCACCGACGTACTCGTCGATGCGGCCAGCGCACTCCAGCATGTGGGCAAGGTAGACCTTGTCGGCCTCGAGACTCGGCTTCATGCGGCAAGGATCACAATGGCTGCGCCTCGTTGAGGATGCGGTCGCGCATCAGCGGGTGAAGCGATTTCTCGGTCACCACGTCCACGCGGCGACCGAGGAGGTCTTGCGCGTCCATCAACAATGCCCCGAGCACGAAGCCCGAGGTGTCGGGAGCGGTTTCGACCAGCAGATCGACATCACTGGATGCGTCGGCGTCGTCACGCGCCATCGAGCCGAACACCTTGATCGAGCGCACGCCATGGCGTCGCGCCAGCGCACGCAGCGCCTCGCGGTGGGATTCGATCATCGGGTGCATTTGCGTCACCTCATGAGACAGTACGCCGTCAGTCTAGCAAATGGGCAAGACTCCACAGGGTGCCGCCGGCGGCGTGAGCGGAGCAGAGGCTTTTCCCCGGCCCCCGGCCTCCTCAGTCACGGCGACAGCCAGTTCTCGACCGCCAGGCCTGGAACGCGGCTGAGCTCCCTGACGTTGTCCGTCACCAGCACGGCACCGAGTGCAAGCGCCTGCGCGGCGATCCAGAGATCGTTGCCGCCGATCGGCGTGCCTTGCCGCTCGAGCCCGGCGCGAATCCGTGCGTAGTGCGAACTCGTCGCGGCGTCGAGCGGCGGCACCGCGAGCCCCGCCACCACCTCGTCCAGGCGCGCCCGGTTGCGCTCGGCCTGTGCGCTCTTTTCCACCCCGGTCTGGAGTCCGCCCAGCACGATGGGCGAAAGCACGACCGCGGACGCCGGCAAGGACTCGAGCCGCAAGCGGACCGCTGGCTGCGCCTTCAGCGCCGCGATGAAGATGTTGGAGAGAGGATGGGGGTCAAGGATGGGGGTCAGGTCTTTCATTTACTCGCCTAACCCCTCCCGCTGGCACGGCTCCACCTCTCACCAGCACGTCTCGACCGCGAACATCCCGAACGCCGGATCGCGCGTCACGAGCACCAGCCTTTCCAGCTCGGCCTGCGCGGCCAGCATGCGGTCGAACGGGTCGCAGGGATCGACCGCATAGCCGCCGGCCCTGAGGCAGTGGTAGTAACTGACCGGCAGATGCTGGAAGCCGTCGGCCGTCACCAGCTCATCGAAACGGGCGACCGCCTCGCCCGCTTCACCGAGTTTGCCGATACGGTGTCTGGTGGCGAGCTCCCATGCCGTGGCTGCGCTGACGAGGACGTCGTTGCCGGGGTTCGAGATGGCATCGCGGGCGCGTGCGGACAGTTGCGGGTCGTCGGTCCACCACCACAGCAGCGCGTGGGTATCGAGCAACAGGCGCATCCTCACTCCCATGCATCGAGTTCTTCGGGCGGCAGCGGCTCGAAGAAGGCGTCGGGCAGCCGTAAGCCGGCCTGCCGGCCAGACGGCCCGGCTTGCGGGCCGTGCCCTCGTCGGGGGCGAGCGGCACGAGGCGTGCGTAGGGCTTGCCCGCCTTGGCGAGGATGATCTCCTGGCCGGCGCACGCTTGCACACGACATGCCGTCGACTACAGTGACAGGACCGGCACGCCGCGCCACGCCGGCCGCGCACAACGACAACGGAGACAGACATGGCAGAGCTCGACAGGGACGCCGCGGTCGGCGTCCTCAACCGCATCCTCGAGGCGGAGCTGGCGGGCGTGGTGCGCTACACGCACTACGCCTTCCTCGTGTTCGGCTTCGGCCGCATCCCCATCGTGTCGTGGCTCAACGCCCAGGCCGACGAGTCGCTGCTGCACGCGCGCCAGGCCGGCGAGTGGATCACCACGCTCGGCGCCTATCCCTCGCTGGGCATCGGCGCGCTGCTCGACTCGCACCAGCACGACGTGGGCGCGATCCTGCGCGAGTCGCTGGAGACCGAGTGCCAGGCGCTGGGTCTGTATCGCGAGCTGCTGGCGCTGGTGGAGGGCCGTTCGGTGGCACTCGAAGAGTACGCGCGCCAGATGATCCACGCCGAGGAGCTGCACCTAGCCGATGTCGACAAGATGCTGCGCAAGCCGGGCGAGCTGCGGGCCTTTTCGCCGCACTCGATCTAGGCGGCGCAAGCGTCCTTGCACCCCTGGCCGCGCGGCAGGCCTGCGTGGCACGCCCCTTCACCCCCGCGGAGACTGGACCATGACCGAGAAGAAAGAGCCTCACATCGCCCAGAAAGCGCCCTATGCCGTCGAGCTCGAGGCGGGCAAGAAGTACTTCTGGTGTGCCTGTGGCCAAAGCAAGAACCAGCCCTTCTGCGATGGTTCGCACAAGGGCACGGGGTTTTCGCCCACCGCCTTCACTGCCGAGAAAACCGAAACGGTGTTCCTGTGCGGCTGCAAGCACACCGCCAACAAGCCGTATTGCGACGGGACCCACAAGACGCTGTAGCGCAGCGCGGGGGCAAGGG
>JAREIX010000058.1 GCA_029286945.1 Thauera sp.
GGCCCAGGCCTCGACCGTCTTCTCGATCGCCGGGTCGTAGTCGGCCTCGACGAAGTGGGTGCCGCCCACCGGCACCGCCTCGATGCGGCCCTTGCGCGCCACCAGGCGGCCGTCCTTGAACACGTACTCCGGGGTGGCGAACATCGCCTCGCGGTCGGCCTCCTCGCGATACACCGCGATGTCGGCGGCAGCGCCGATGCCGAGCTGGCCGCGGTCGGTCAGCCCGAGCAGGCGCGCCGGCGCGGCGCGGGTCATGATCGCGATCTCGTACAGGGAGAGCTCGCGGCGGATCTCGCGCAGCTCGGCCATCGCCGCCACGTCCGGATGCAGGCGGGCGAGCTGTTCGTCGCGGAAGCTCTTGTCCATCAGCAGCTTGATCAGGTGCGGGTAGCTGGTGAAGGGGCCGCCGTTCGGGTGGTCGGTGGTCAGCACCACGCGCCAGGGGTCCTCCATCAGCAGGAAGATCTCCAGCCCGATCGCCCACTGCAGCGCGTTCACATAGCTCTGCTCGCGGTAGCGGAAGGGCACCACGCCGCAGCCGGCGTCGCACTCGATGTCGCCGCCGACGTACTTGCGCGGGCTGCCGAGATCGGCGTTGGCGAACTGGCGCATGGTGTCGCCGGACGCGGTGACGGTTTGGCCGAAGATGATCTGGCCGACGTCGATGCTGACGTTGGGCGCTGCATTGACGCGCTCGACCAGTTGCCGCGCCGCCGAGGAAAACTTCTTCGGCCCTTCCCTGCCGTAGCTGTGGAACTGGATGTGGGTGAGGTGCCCGGGCAGGCCCTCGAGCGCGTCGATGGTGGCGAGCGTGGAGTCGATGTTGCCCGCCACGCCCAGGTTGCTGGCGTGGATGTGCAGCGGATGCGGCACGCCCAGCTCGGACAGCGCGCGCGCAAGGCTGTGCACCACCTGGCGCGGCGTGACCTGCCAATGCACATGGTCCTCGTCGACGTCGAGCTTCCTCTGGTTGAACTTGAAGGCCGAGATGCCACCCGGATTCACCACCTTGACGCCCATCGCCTTGCTCGCGCCGATCGCCCAGCCGACGTAGTCGCGGATGCGCTGCGGATCCTCGCCGCGCGCCAGCATCTCGAGGAAGAGTTCCTCGTTGCCGAGCATCACGTAGGCGCCGTGGTCGAGGATCGGCGTGTCGCCCATCTCCATGTGCGCCTGGCGCGCGTTGGCGGCGAGCATCGCCGGCTCGAAGGCGGCGGTGTAGCCCATCTGCGCGTAGCGGTAGCCGGTCTCGAGCGTGCCCGGAGTGCAGCAGCCATTGGAGGCGAGCTCCAGCAGCGAGTCGCGCGGGCGGTTCAGGCGGTGGTCCTCGGGCAGCATCATGCGCGCCAGGTTCACCTTGCCGCCGCCGATGTGGGTGTGGAGGTCGATGCCGCCCGCCATCACCACGCAGCCGGCGAGGTCGTACTCGGTGTCGACCTTGTCCTGCGCATGCAGCGCGACGATGCGGCCGTCGCGGATGCCGAGGTCCCTGACCTCGCCGTCGACGCCGTTGGCGGGGTCATAGACGCGCCCGCCCTTGAGCCGGATCGTCGTCATTACGCGCCCTCCTTCGCCGCAGTGCCGGTGGTCAGGCGTCCGACCAGCGCCCGCGCCACCTCGGCCACGGTCGGCAGGCCGTCGTCGCGCACCGCGTACAGCGGCAGCGACACCACGTTGTCCGAACGCAGCAGATGGCCGTCTGCGTTGATGCCCGGCGTCGCCACCGGGATGAACACGGTGTCCGCCTGCGCGCAGCCCGCCGCGAGTCCCGGGTGGCCGAGCACGATGCGCGGCAGCGCGGTTTCCGGCGGCGGCAGTCCGGGCGTGAAGCTCGCCACCCACAGCAGCAGGTCGACCGCGCGCTCCTCCAGCAGGCGCGCGCTGGCGTACTGCAGCGGGTCGTGATCCACGCCCTGCGGCCCCACGCGCGAGCGCAGCGGCAGGCCGGAGAGCCAGCTCATCGCACCGTTGGCGGTCTGCGCGCCGTCGTTGCCGCCAAGCGTGAAGGCGCCGGCGCGGGTCTTGCGGTTGAGGTTCATCAGCAGGCGCAGCAGGGCTTCGCCGACCAGCGCGCCGTGTGGCGGCAGGCGGGCGGGCTCCCAGACGATCACGCAATAGCGGGCGCTGCGCATGGCGTCGGCGAGCGCGGAGAGTTCAGAGGAAGCGTTGGCGGCCACCCGACGGCCATCGACCAGCGCCCCCAGCATCGCCACCGCATCGAAGAGGTCGCCCGCCGGGCACAGCGCCTCGACCGCGCTCGCCCACGGGATGTCGGCCGCGGTCGGCGTTCCCTCGCCGGCGGCGAAAAACACCAACCGGCCGCCCTCGCCACGCCCATCGGCCGGCGCGCAGCGGCGGAAGAACTCGGGATGGCTCGACACCGCATCGGTGCCGACGCAGACGATCAGGTCCGCGCGGTTACGGATCTCGGCGAGCGTGGTGAACATCTGCCCGCGGTCCTGCAGCATGCGCAGTGCGGGCATCATCGCCTCGCCATGGGCGTGGTCGAGGACCGCGCCGCCGACGTTGGCCAGGCGGTAGAGCGCGCGCATGCCCTGCACATCGGTCGCCAGCCCGCCGAACAGCGGCAGGCGCGCGGCAGCCAGCCGGTCGGCGGCGGCATCGAGCGCGGTGTCGAGGCTCGCACTCGCCCCATCCACCCAAGGCGTGACACGCCCCAGGCCATCGAAGGCGGCGAGTCCAGCGCGCGCGCGCGAGCAGTCGCTGCCGACCAGTTCGAGCGCAGCCCCTGCACGCACGGCAAAGCCGTCGCACAACAGGCTGCAGAACGGGCAGGTCCAGTTCGCCGGCTGCGCGGCTGCGCCGGACACGGACGCGGAGGGATTCGTTTCGGTCGTCGTACTCATGCGCACGCCCCATGCAAGCGATATGCCAAGCCGGGCCGACGGGCACATGCAGACCGCAGGCGAGCTCTCCGCCCAGCGCACTGCCGCGCTGCAACCCGGTGGCGTTCAACTCTGGCACAACGCCGCGGCCCTGTGGCGGCCGACTGTGTCACAACTGAGCAGGCTTGGAAGTCGGCGGCTTCGCTTTGGGCTCGGGCAGGTCATCGGCCGGTGCGATCATCCGGTCCGCAGCGCCATTACCCATATCGGATGACCGTTTCTGCGGTTCCCCGACTTCCGTTAGCGACCCAATGCCGTCATTGGGGCCTGGGGGAAAGCTGCCGTTCAAGTAGCGGTAAGTTAAGCGCGAACGAAACCCAAGACGTACCTTGCAGAAAGGCCTCTCTACGGCGATCGTGAGCTAAGTTCACCTAGTTAACGTTCTTCGTCATGTGTTTGCAGTTTTTATCTCGCTTGGACAGCGGAAATGCCCGCCTATGACTTGAGAGTAGGACGCGCTCGACATCTCGTTCTCATAAGTGGTCTCGTCTATAGGCTCGAGAGAGAATGCCGTAGGAATGGGCTCGCATGACAGTCTTACCTGATCATCTCCTGCCATTGCTATGGCGAACTCCTCTTTCACTTTATCAAATAGCGATTCCCAATGATCGCTTTCTCCCTTTTGTTTAAGTTCGCACAGATCAGCAAGTTCATGTTTGTAGTGTGTAGCAAAACCGACGACGCCCGTGTGCCAGATTCGAAGTGTCTGGGCCTCTTTGTGGTCTGGATACACATGGAATGCCTGAGAGAGCCTAAAATAGGCGCCAATAACGTTCTTAAAAACTATTTTCACCACTACCACAGGCACTAGTCGAGGATCAATCTGCCGCAAACAGTCGAAAAGAAACCCTGAAGTATCGCCATTGAACATGAAATTTGGCTGCATAGGCGGCTCTTCAATCTTCCCTCCAGGCGGAAGAATTGCAACAAAGCTGTCAACGCTCGTATAAGTTATCCTTGGCTGGCTTAGTTCAAGCGTGCAGCGAACATTGATATTGAGAGCGGGGTACTGCGTAGGGTTTTGAAGGACAACATTGACTATGTAGCGTGACTGCGCGCTATGGCTATTGTCCGGTGGTGTGTAGAAGAGTCTAGGACGATCAATAGCGAGTGACTCCACTTCGGGGATCGGCAATGGTTGAGCTTGCAACTGGCGTCCCGTTCTCATTTCCTCAAGCTGGGCCTCTGTAACCTTTCGCGTTGCTTGCAACTCCTCTCTTTGGTCTTCTAGCTGTCTGCGTTGAAGGTTAAGAGCATAAATCACGCCTGCAAATGCC
This sequence comes from Thauera sp., assembly GCA_029286945.1. Lineage (GTDB taxonomy): Bacteria > Pseudomonadota > Gammaproteobacteria > Burkholderiales > Rhodocyclaceae > Thauera. Next base: position 4,184 of record JAREIX010000058.1, read on the forward strand.
AACCCAGAAAATAGGGCATTAACAGCCCCAAAGGAGTCTCCAGCAGTTCCTCTAGTTTGCCAATCCGGCAATAGCCAATAAATGAGCAACGTACATAAGAGCCACAGAACTGCAACGCCAATACAAAGAAGCACAAAGCCCTTTTTTGCGCCGTCCACTTTTGAGCCTACTTCCAGCTCGTTCTGGTTCTTATTTTCCATTCTTATTTCTCAGGCAAGCAATCTCTTAGCTCACTTTAATTTCACTAAATTTCACTAACCATGCGCGAAAACCCTTCTAAGGATCACATCCTTTGCTGCGGCTGAGCGCTTTGCGGATCAGGGTTGCAGGGTCATGTCTTTAATCTGCCTATCAGTAACTGACTGCATTCGACCCGTTGCCGCCGTTGAGGTTTCAGGAAAACTGTCATTCAACGTCTAAGTTAAGCCGCGCCGTGAAGCGACGTCGGCTTGCATGAATAGTTTGGCATATAGCTACATATTGAATCGGTTAGCAAACATTGAGGCGTCTCGTGACTCTTCAAATGCAGTCCATAACTTGTGGCCGTCAGCATCCCACTGCTGATGTGAAATCTTCTCGTTGCGATACGACTTAAACCGTTCGTAAATGAATGGAAGGATGTCACTCCACAGTATTTGTGGAACAGCGGAGTATTTTGCGGCAACCTGAAGATTACGTTCTCTGCCAAAACATAGCAACGAGATACGGCAGCGCTGATTTGAGTAGTAGCCAACGTCGTAAAGGGTTTTTGCGGCTGATTCTGCTTCCCGCGACTGCAAAATGCCAATTGCTCTTAAAACGCGAAACATGTTCCGTCTTTCTGGTTTGGTCCATGGACCATTTAGATTGCATAGACCTGTCTTAACCTCACCGATAACCATGTGTATTTTTCCGGGCTCTCCAGTAATTGCCTCGTGATCTTTCATGGGGCGATTTAGATTTTCCGCTCTATATGGAAATCTAACACCGAGAATATCAGCATCCGTTTCCTGATTTCTCCCGTGATCAGGATGAACGATAAAATTCGTGATTGTGAGAAAACCATTCAGACGCAAGTACCAATACACAAGCGCTTCGGTAGATATCTCAACAGACATTGTTGCTGTCCTTGTATGCCCAACGTGGAGCTAACCGGCCTGCGCGGCTTTTCGCGCAGGTCCAATTGAGCGCAAAGTTATACATAGCGCCGCGTCTTGAGGTAAATGCGGATGCCATACTGCACCACAAGCTTTTGCTGTGTATCGATGTTCAGGGGTGCTGAACTGTGAACCGACTGTCTGCACTTGAAGGTGAACCATCCTTTGTCGTCGATCATCCCAATCAGGGAGCGGTCGAACAAGTAGTCCAGCAGAGCATTTTCATCTACGCCAGTGCAGTGATCCAGAATAATCTTCGCTGCTTGGTCGTATGTCTGATACGCGTTAGAAATGCGCCCAAGGGCCTTGAAAATCATCTCAATTGTTGCCGCGTCATAGAAAGACGAAAGCTCGCTCTTAACCTCCTTGGCCAACTCTTCGGAGTAGCGATCAGCCAAAAGCCGCACCTCTTGCTGTGACAGCGGATAGGAAAACTTGCCGGCGTCCAACGGGAGAAAGAACAGGAGTAGATCCCGGGGCCTGAAGAGTGTTTGATTGACAACGAACTTGAAGCTGGTCTTCTCATACCCATCTTCCGCAACCAATGAGCTCCAAGGATCTGAACTGCATGGAAGGCTGGACATATTCAGGGCAACGCGGATGCGCTTGTTAATAAATTTCTTGAGGTTCAGTTCGTTCTCATCTTTTCCAGCACCCGAGAATTCCTCTTGATACCAATTGATGCGCGATGCGTAGGACGCAAACAACTTTGCTGTGTCCGCGAATCGACCGGCCACCCAGGCTTCGATGTCATCTCGGAGAAGAATCACGGCCTTTGCACCCAGGCCATTCTTTCCGAATACATCGTTGTTTACATATCTGCACGCCCGCAACAGCGCGACGAGCGAGTAAATGGACGCCTCACTGCTTGCGCTGAATCCGATGTCCAGATCATCAAAAAAGAGAACGAAGGAGTTGTTATTAATTTGGTTTTCGTGCGTCTTGAGGAGTCGTACTACCACCTCCTCGAGATGACCCAGCAACTTGAAGTACGGCGCCCGTTCGGACTTAATCTCGATTTGCCTATTGAACTTCGTACTCAAAAAGCGGCGGAACTGTTCAACTGCCACATCGAAGCCGTGTTTCGAAATCAACTGTTTAAGCTCAAGTTCGTTGATTCGAATGTAGCCGGAGTTCTTCTCGATGAAGTGTCTGAGTAGCTGATACTCCTTGTTCCCTTCAATGGCGGGATGATCGACGAACAGCCGGAGAATATTCGTGTAAATGACCCATCTGAAGAAGCTCTCGCTGTCCACATCGACGCCAGCTTCTCGGCCCAACTGAATGGCCCGTTCCAAGTCACAGTCGGCCTTTCGAACAAACTCGCAACTCAGGTTTGGCTCGGAGAGTGACCGCGCATACACGTACTCGGCAAACGCGCTCTTCCCCGAACCCTTGCGGCCAATGACAATGAACTTCTCGCCAGAAAGACCATCAAGAAGCTGATGAAAGTCCTCGTAGACATCGACAAGCGGCATTCTCGATGTTGCCGTCGCTTCTGCCTCCGCCTCCGGAGAGCCAAGAAAAACGGTTGGATATTGACGCTTGCCGAGTAGGGAGCTAAAGACCACGATTGGGCTCCTGGTATGTATACCTTTGTTTTCCGGCGACAGTTCTGCCGCATAACATCGGAATGCCGGATAACATGTCCTGCAAGTTAATTTTTAGACGTAGGAACCATGCGCCAGCCAAGATAACAAGACAGGAGGAGCAGCAGCCGACGGCTTTGCGGGTCGATGCGATTGATCTGGCATGCAGGCTGCTAGCATACCGCCTCGCCCGGACGACCGCTATCCGGATTGGGTGGCTAGTGACGGCTCATGGCGGAGTGTGTGAGGTCGGACTGAGTGTCTCAGAGCTGTCGTTGGCGATAAGGCGAAGGTCACCCTGGGTGGCCGTTCAGGCCGATGCGCACTCGGCCAACTCCCATTCGCTACGCCAGCCCCCCCTGCCTCTGGCACGATTCCTGTATCACTTCCCGCCGTGGTGCACACCGATACGCCCATCGTGCAGCGCCGAGGCCACCAGCCAGGCGTACGCGCCCGACGCTGCGGCGCGCTGCAGATCGGCCGCGTCGCGGATACCCCCGGCCCCGATCAACCGCAGCTCCGGTCGCAGCGCCTGAACGCTGCGCAGGGTGTCGAGGTCGGGCCCGGCGTCGGCACCGACGCGGTCGAGCGTCATCACGATCACGCGCGCGGGCCACCATTCGGGATGTGCGTGGCAGCCGCCGGGATCGAGCAGGCTGCCCTGGCGGCGATCGAGTGACAGAATGCAGTGCGCACGATGCGCCGCGAGGCAGCGGCGCGCGCGGTCGGCATCGGCCAGCGACTCGCTGGCGACGATCGGGGTGACGCGGGCGGCGTGCGCGCCGAGGCGCTGGCGGAAGGCGTCGATCAATTCGGCGTCGCGAAAACCGCCATCGACCCAGAGCTGCACCGCGGGCAGGCGTGCCAGCAGCACGGCCAGGATCTCGAACTGCAGGGCGCCGCCCATCAGCGCGTCGAGGTCGGCGATGTAGAGGGTGTCGCTCGCGGCACGCTCGAGCAAGCGGGGCGCGAGCTCGAGCGGCGCGCTCGATTCACACAGGGACGACCGGATCGGCCGGTAGGCGCTGCGCTCGCCACGCACGCCGCGGACGACCTGGCCGGCCATCAGATCGATGACGGGAATGAGCTGCATGACAAGGACTCGACGGATTCTGGTGCTCGAATTTATCAGCGCGGGGGGGCTGGGAGAAGCCGCCTCGGCCGAGCCGGCAGGCGCCGCCGGCGAGCCGCTGCTCGCCCAGGGCGTGCGCATGCGCGATGCGCTGCTGGGCGAGCTGAGCGCCCTGCCCGGGCTGGAGATCAGCGTTGCCGACGTGGGCCTGGCGCCGCTGCCCGCGCACCCGCCCGTGCCCGCACCCGCTGCGGCCGTGCAGCGCCTGTCCACCACCGGCGTCGCCGACCTGGCCGCCTGGTTGCACGCGCGGCAGGCGGCCTTCGACCTGGTGTGGGTGATCGCGCCCGAGACGGACGACTGCCTGCTCACGCTGTGCGCGGCAGTCGCCCCGGCGCGCTGGATCGGCTGCAGTGCCGACGCGATCCGGCTGGCGACCAGCAAGACGCGCACCCGCGAGCGCCTCGCCGCGCACGGCATTCCGACGCCGCAGGCGTGGGCGCCGGGCCTGCCTGCGCCCGCGCAGCCGGGGCGCTGGGTGCTGAAGCCCGACGACGGCGCCGGCAGCGAGCACACGCGCGTGTTCGCCGACTTCGCCACCGCGCGCGCGGCGCTGGCGGCGGCCGACGCGAGCGGTGGCCTTGATGCGGCGCAGGCCGACGCCGGCCTTCCCCCACGGTGGACGCTCGAGGCCTGGGTCGAGGGCGAGGCGCTGAGCCTGTCGCTGCTGTGCGCCGCCGGGGGCGTCGAGGTGCTGAGCGTCAACCGCCAGCGCCTGAACCTAGAAGCCGATGGCCAGCTCGGCTATGCCGGCGTCGACACCGCGGTCGAGCCGGTCACGCATGCCCTGCGCGACCTTGCCGAGCGCTGCGCCACCGCGGTGCCCGGGCTGGCCGGCTTCGTCGGCCTCGACCTCGTCCGCGAGCCCGACGGCCGGCTGTGCGTCATCGAGATCAACCCGCGCCTGACCTGCGCCTACGCCGGCCTCGCCGCGCCCGCACCGGGCACTGCCAGGCCGCCCAGCCCCGGCGCGCGCCAGCGCACACTCGCCGCCGACATCATTGCCGCCCACGACGCCGCATCTTCCAGCCAAGCCACCGGAACCGCCGATGCACCCCGCACACACGCCTGAGACGCCCGCCCCCGACACTGCCGCCGCCTCCGCCCGCGAGGCCGTGGCAGTCGCATCCTCGACCCCGGATGCCGGGGCCCGATGCGCGCCGCTGATCGGCTGGGACATCGGCGGCGCCCACGTCAAGGCCAGCCTGCTCGAGGCCGGCACCGTCACCGCCATCGGCCAGTGGCCCACGCCGCTGTGGAAGGGGCTGGCGCATCTGGACGAGGCGCTGCACGCCGCCCGCGCGCGCTGGCCCGCCTTCGCCCACGCCCGCCACGCGGTGACGATGACCGCCGAGATGACCGACCTCTTCCCCGACCGCGAGGCCGGCGTGCGCGCGCTGTGCGAATACCTTGCCGACCGCCTCGGCGCGGCGACCCGCTTCTATGCCGGCGAGGCCGGCTGGCTGGACGCGGGCGCGGCGGCCGCGCAGTGGCCGGCGGTGGCCTCCGCCAACTGGCTCGCCACCGCCAGCCTGGTCGCGCGCACGCTGCCCGACGCCCTCCTGCTCGACATCGGCAGCACCACCACCGACCTGATCCCGATCCGCGCCGGCCGGCCGGTCCCCAGCGGACGCAGCGACGCGGCGCGGCTGGCGAGCGGCGAACTGGTCTATCTCGGCGTGGTGCGCAGCCCGCTGTGCGCGCTCGCGCGCCGCATCCGCTTTCGCGGCCAGGCCTACAACGTGATGAACGAGTTCTTCGCCACCACGGCCGACGTGTTCCGCCTGAGCGGCGAGCTCGACCCGGCGCACGACCTCTATCCGCCGGCCGACGAGGGCGCGCGCGACGCGGCGGGCAGCCGGCTGCGGCTGGCGCGCATGATCGGTCACGACGCGCGCGACGCCAGCGCGGACGACTGGGCCGACTTCGCCCGCCGCTGGCGCGCGCTGATGCTGGCCGAGATCCGCCGCAACCTCGAGCGCGTGATCCGCGCCGCCGACCTGCCCGCCGATGCGCCCCTGGTCGGCGCCGGTTGCGGCGCCTTCCTGGTCGACGAGCTCGGCGAGGCGCTCGGCCACCCCTGGGTCGGCTTCGACACGCTCGCCGCGGTCGCGCCGGCGTGCCGCGGATGGGCGCGGGTGTGCGCGCCGAGCGTGGCGGTCGCGCAGCTTGCACCGGAGCGCCCATGCGCGTCGTGAAGCTCGGCGGCAGCCTGCTGCGCGACCCGCTGCTTCCGGCCTGGCTGGATCGCATTGCCGGCGCCGGGCGCTGCGCCGTCGTACCCGGTGGCGGCGCCTTTGCCGATGCCGCGCGTGCGGCGCAGGCGCACTGGCGGGTGGATGATGTCGCCGCGCACAACATGGCGGTGCTCGGCATGGCGCAGTTCGCCCACCTGCTGCACGGCCTCGCGCCGCGGCTGGCGCTCGCCGATTCAACGGACGGCCTGCGCGCGCAGCGGCGTGGCTGGCGCTGCGCCTGGGCGCCCAGGAACTGGTTCTGGTGAAGTCCTGCGCGGTGCCGGCCGCCGCCACGCCGGCCGAGCTCGCCGCCGCCGGCATCGTCGACCGCGCCTTTCCCGACTACGCCGCGCAGTGCGCGCGCGCGGGCATCGCCTGCCGAGTGGTCGATTGCAGCGGATTCGACATCGGCCTGGGCTGAGCGGCACCGGGGCTTCAGCGCGGCCTCGCCACCGGCCGCCTCCCATCCGCCGGTCCTACTCTGCCCGACCCGCCTCCGCCTGGCCCCTGCCCGGCTGGCCCCTGTCCGCCTGATCCATGCCCGGTGCGGAAACGAGCGTCTCGACGCGCAGGATGTCCTCGCCGCGGGCACCATCGCCGAGCCGGGCGGCACCTTCCGTCGCGACGCGCTCCGCCAGCCGCGGCTCGCGCCCCGGACCGCCGTCGAGCACCAGGCTGCGGCGTGCGCCGCGCGGACCGACGATCAGCGCGCGTACGCCGCCGAGCCGGGCAAGGCTCAGGCGCACCGGCCCCTCCGCATCGGCGAGCACGCCGGCCACGCGCGGCCGCCCGCCGCGGTCTGGGGTCAGCACATGGATCGCACAGCGCTGGCCCCGCTCGCCCTGGCGCCGGCACAGGCGCAGCACCAGCTCGTCCGCCGCGTCGGCGTTGAGGTCGCCGCGCCAGGACGACAGCCGGGCCTCGCCCGCCCCGCCCGGCTGCGCGCGCAACACGAGATCGACCGCCGCGCGCTCGAAGGCGAGCGCCGCTTCGGCGCGCACGTCGGGCAGCGGCTCGCGCACCGGCGCACCGGCGAGCACGCGTTCGAGCGAACGGAAGAAGGCCACCGTATGCACCATCTGGTTGCGGTGGCGGTGCTCGAAGGCGGGCAGCACCCGCTCCACCGGGCTGAAGCGCAGCTGCATGATGCCCACCACCTGCCACTGGCCGTCGGGCTGGCGCTCGAGCACCGGCCCGCCCGACATGCCGCCCTCGAACGCGCAATCGACCGCGATCAGCCCGGTTACTGGTCCGGCCTCGCGTGCGCGGCAGCCCTCCTCGACCGCCACCCCAGGCCGGTTCCAGCCCGAATACGGGAAACTGATCGTCATCAGCGGGCCGCGCGGAAGGTAGTCGGCGGAGGTCGGCCGCAGGGTGGGCAGGACGCCGTACTCGCGACCGAGGCAGTCCTCGAGCTGGAGGATGGCCCAGTCGCCGGTCATGCCGCGCGGCGCGGCGGGGTGGTAGTTGCCGTAGTCGACCACGCGCGCCACGCTGCGGTGGCGGAACAGCCCCGGCCGCTCGGGGTCGGGGCCGATGTAGAAGGCGAGCGCATGACCAGGACGCGGCCCGCCGGCGAGTTCGTCGCTGGCGATCGCCTGCGCGTCGCGGAAGAAGGCCGAGTGGAAAGCGGTCATGACGTGGCATTCGCCGACCAGGAAGGCGGTGCCGACCTGGCGGCGGGCATTGACCACGATGCCGACCGAGCGCAGCAGCGGCTGGTCGGCGGGGCGGTATTCGCGGCGGTCGGCGACGAAGACGTTGGCGGCCGCATCGCCGGCCAGGCTCAGCGCCAACAGCAGCCCGAGCACGCGGCACGCGCGCGCGACCGATGAGCCGGGATTGCGCGGCGCGGCCATCGTCGGCTCAGGTGGCGAGCGCGTCCGCCGCCCGTATTTGCGCCTGGGCTGCCGTCGGCGTCATCGCAGCCGCCGCTCCCAGCGCTTCCAGCCGGTCCGTTGCGCCCGGCCCCTGGGCGCAGCTGTCTGTGGGAGCGGGCTTGCCCGCGAATGCGCGCGTCACAGGTCCTTTCGCGGCCAAGGCCGCTCCCACGGGCGCCGAGACCGTCGCTGGGCCCAGTGGGCGCGGGCTTGCCCGCATCGCAATCGCCGCGTGCAGCGCCTCCAGCCGGTCCGGGTCGAGCCGGCCCTCGCGGCTGCCGTCGCACACCGCACTGCGAAAACCGGCAAAGTCCGGCCCCAGCCGCGCCAGTTCCGACAGGTCGGCAAGACGCAGCGCGCCCGCCAGCCCCACCACGCGCCCGGCGGCGTGGGCGCGATCGATGAACGCGGCGAGCCCGTCCGCCCCAAGCAGCTCGAGCAGGCTGCCCGCGCGCTTGGCCTGGGTGTCGGCCATCACCGCGGCGAAGGCCGGCGTGCACGCGGCGTCGATCACCGCCCCGTCCAGCCCATCATCGGCGATCAGCACCGGCACGATCGCCAGCGGCAGCGTTGCCAGCGCCGCCAGCAGCGCGCACGCCGCTTCGCCGCGCCCGGGCACACCGACCTTGACCAGGTCGACACCGCACGCGCCGACCTCACGCGCCCGCTCGAGAATGCGCTCGAGCGCCTCCGGCGGCAGGTCGCCGATCGTGGCGCTGATCATCGGCGCGTGCGCCTTGGCGCCCGCCTGCGCAGCGCCGCTCACCCCCGTGTCGGCATGCCCGACAAGGGCACCCGCGCGGCCTCCAGCGCACTCCTCACGCCCTTCTGGATCGCGCCTCGCCAAGCCCTCGGCACGACCATCCGCCCTCAGCGCCGCGACCACCTCGCGGATCACCGGCAGCGCCAGCCCGCCGAGCGCTCCCGCCGACGGCTCCTTCAAGTCGATGAAGTCCACCCCAGCGCGCAAGGCCTCGCGGGCCTCGGCGACGTCGCGCACGCTCACCAGCATGCGCATGTCAGCGAGCCTCCGGTTTGCACGCGAAAAAATCCTGCACCGCCGCATAGAGCCACTCCCAGGCCTCGAGCTCGCGTTCGCCGGCGGTCTTGTCGATGGCGATCTGCAGGTAGTCCATCTCGGTCTCGACCTTGTCGCGCGGCAGCATGCCGAGGCGACTCACCAGCACCGCGCCTTCGATCACCGCGGCCTGCGCGCGGTTGAAGCCGGGGAAGGCGCGATGCACGCCCTCGCGGCCGCGGCGCATGTGCAGGGTCGGGCGCAGGGCGTCGTCCTGGTCGCCGGTCAGGGTCAGCTCGACGTGGGCGAGCGCATCCTGCAGGCGGCGGCCATTGAAGCCCTCGAGCGCCAGCGTCGGCCACTCGCGGCGGCCGGTGACGCAGCCGGCGAACACGCGCACGTCGTCGGTCAGGTTGAGCACCGCGCAACGGGTGGCGAGGATGTTGTCCAGCGTCTTCGAGGGCTTGAAGGGCATCAGGACGACGCGGGCGTCCTCGCCCTCGCCTTCGTAGCGCACGCCCATCGGCGCGAGATGCAGCTCGCCGGCGGGCGACAGGGTGCTGACGACGGTTTCGAAGATCATTCTGCGGACCTCTGCGGGACGGGTTCGGGCCGCTCGGCGGGCGGCCGCTTCTTCTTGGTGGCGCCGGGGGCGCAATACACGAGCATGTCCTGCGCCGCGCGCTCGGTGGCGCAGCCCCAGGCCAGCGGCTGGTCCTGTGCGTAGCGCTTGCCGAGCGACCAGGCGATCTCGGCGCGGGCGAGCTCGACGCCCATGTAGAAGGCGTGGCCGCCGTCCTGCTCCAGCCCGAGGCGCGGCCACAGCGCGAAGGGGTCGGCGCCGACGTGGTGGCCGTCGCGGTTGTAGACGTGCAGGCCCTGGGGCGAGATCTGCACGCGGAAGTTGGGGTCGCGCACCGCGGCGGCGATCTCGGCGATCTCGGCCGGCGTATCCGGGAAGGGCTGCTTGTCGTGCACCGTCATCAGCTCGTCGCTGAGGCCCTTGGGCAGGGAGGCCGATTCGCGCGCGGCGAACATGATGCGGCGGGCGACATCGGCCTCGCGCACCGCGCGCCGGGCGTGGCCGCTGACCTCGGTGGTGAGCACCGCGGCGGCGCGCAGCTCGGCGGCGATGCCGAACAGCACGGCGTTGATGCCGGAGGTGTCGGCCTCGGTGAGCTCGGTGACGTTGCCCACGCCCATCATGATCGCCACCTCGGGGTGGCGCTCGCGCAGGCGCTGGTAGCGGCACAGCGAGGCGAGCAGCCCGAAGGGGATGGGGTCGAGGATGGCGTCGGCGAGGAAGGGCCGGCCCAGGCGCTGCATGTGCCCAATCGCGGCGTCGAGCGAGGCCTCGTCGGCCGGTTCGCGCGGGATCAGCACCGGGATGGCGGCAACCTCGTCGGCGATCCACAGGCTGTCGGCGGTCAGGCTGAGCAGGTAGTCGGCGCCGGCGCGGCCGCCGCGCAGCAGTTCCTGCGGGTCGAGCGAATCCACCGACACCGCGAGGCCCTCGGCCTTGAGCGCATCGACGCAATCCTCCAGATGCGGGAAGGGCGTCGCCGGCAGGCAGCCGATGTCGATGACGTCGGCGCCGCAGGCGCGCAGCTCGAGGGCGCGCGCGACCACGCCGGCGACGTCCATGCGCGGCGCATCGACGATCTCGGAGAAGATCCGCGTCTCGTAGCGCGACAGGTCGACCGCCCTCGCGGCGCGGTTGAAGTGGCGCGGCAGGTCCTTGAGTTCCTCCGGGCCGCGCTCGACCGGCACGCCGTAGTGGGCGGTGAGCGCATCGAGGTCGCCGCGGCAGCGCCCGGGCACCATCACGCGGTCGAAGCCCTTCACCTCGTCCCGTGCGAGCCGGCGGTGGATCATGTCTGCGGTCATCAGCCCGGCCACCTGCAGGCCGAGCTCGCGCACCACCCATTCGAAGGGCGGCGGCTCCATGCCGGCGAGCACCTTCTCGAGGTTGTGCTGTGCCAGGCGGCCGGTCAGGAAGAGGATGCGTTCCATGTCAGCCCAAGCTGGTCCAGACGGCGCTGCAGGTTCGCTTCCAGTTCGGCCGGCGATTCCACCACCGTGCAGAAGTCCACGCGGCGCAGGCGCTCGACGTTCTCGAGCTCGATGTTGCGCGGCTTCAGTTCCACCCACTCGCGCGGGCTCCTGGTGACGACCACCGGCTTCATGTCGCAGGCGAGCACGATGCCCGGAATCTCCAGCTTGCCGGCCTGCGCGAAGATGTTGGTCGGCAGCGTGTCGGAGATGCCGAAGGCGCACTTGGCGACGGTGTTGCTGGTCGCCGGCGCCACGATCACGGTGTGATAGACGTCGTCGTAGAGCATGCCCACCGGCACCGAGCTCGCGGTCTTGTCGCGGAACACGCGGCAGCGCGCGCGCAGTTCGGCGATGCGGTAGTCGTAGAGCGGCAGCACCTCCTCGGCGGCGGCGGACAGGAAGAGGTCGATGGCGGGCAGGCGCAGGGCCAGTTCGATGCATTCGACCAGGTAGTGGCCCGAGCCGGTGAGCGCCCACGCGAAGCGGCTGCGCCGGCTCATGTCGCCGGCGGTGCCGCCGGTGGGGAACACCGCATCTTCCTCGAAGGCACTGTGCGCTTCGCCACCACCGGCCGCGCCGGCGACGCCCTGCTGCTGCCATGGCTTGCTGTGCAAAATGGATCGACCTCTTCAATTCCGGGTACAGTGGCGCGCGTTCCCCACGGGCACGCACAAGATTCGCAGCAACTTGCATGCCGACGACGGCCTGCCGGCGACGATTATAAGCACGCCCCCGGCCTTGCCATCCGCCCGCCCCTTCAGCACTGGCGCGCTTCTCGCTTGCCCGAAACCGATGACGGCCACCCGAGGCCGGGCCCGCGCACCCTCGATGGAGACTCCGACTTGATCCCCCAGCCGATCCCCCTGCTCGACCCCAATTCACCGATGCCCGACAACGCCTCCACCCAGCCCCACGACACCCAGGCGCTCGACATCATCTTCATCGACGGCTTCGTCGGCGAGACGGTGATCGGCATCCATCACGACGAGTTGCACGACACCCAGCCGCTGCGCATCGACCTCGCCGCCGGCCTGCCGCGCAGCCGCGCCTGCGACACCGACCAGATCGGCGACACGATCGACTACGGCGTGGTGCACAGCGCCCTGCATGAGATGCTGGCCGCGCACTCCTACCGCCTGCTCGAGGCCTTCGCCGAAGGCGTCGCGACCCTGCTGCTGGAGCGCTTCGGCGCCCACTGGGTGCGGGTGCGGGTCACCAAGCCGAGCAAGTTCCCCGACGTCGACGGCGTCGGCGTGATGATCGAGCGCCGGCGTCGCCCCACTCCGGCGGCGACGCCGCGCCAAAGTGCCGAGGTGCTCAGCCTGCTCGGCGCCGGCATGGTGCCGGGGGATCGCCGCTGATCGTGCGCGGCTGAATGCGCCCGCCGCCCGCGGGCCCGGATCAAAGACAAGGGCCGGAGCGCATGCTCCGGCCCTTGCGCATCGGGCAGCAGGAATCAGTTCGCCGCGAACGGGTGTGCCGCGGTCGCCTTCTTCGCCACCACCTCGGCCGGGGTCGGGTCGCCGGTGACGGCGCGCTTGATGGCCTCGCGCGTGGCGCGGTAGTTGTAGTCCTGGATCTTCTTGTCGTCTTCGGCCAGCCAGTGGATGAACACGCCGACGCAGACGAAGATGTTGTCGGCCTCGTCGGCCGGGATGGTGCCGTCCTCGACGCTGTCGGCGACCGCCATGGCCACCGCGCGCTGGGCCGGGCCGAACATCTGCACCGCCTGCTTGGCGCCCTTGATCGTCACCTTGTTGAACATCACCGTGGCCGGCTTGCAGAGCAGGTTGGGGGCGACGACCGCGAGCAGGGACGTGAAGCCGTCCTTGTTGTTGGTCAGCGCCGTGGCGAAAGCCGTTTCGGCAGCACTGCCCCGCGGGCCGAGGATGAGGTCGATGTGCGCGACTTCATTACCGTCTCCGACCAGCGATTCCCCGACGAGCATGCGATCGATCTTTGCCATTCTTGTGTCTCCATTCGATGTGGTGGTCAGGCCGCCCGGAAGCAGACCCGGTGCCGGAGGGCGGGTGCAGAACCCCGGCATCGCGCACACTCATACAGAAACCGTGCCAGCTCCAGCCACGCGCGCCTGCGCGCCGCGAAAAGCCCATGCCCGCTGCCCGGCGCGGCCGCCCCGCTGCGCCGGGGTGCGGGATCACGCGCCGGCGCGCCCGGGCGGGGCCTCCCGGTGTGTTCAGGGCGCTGCCAAAACCCGATACACCTGATCAAAAATGACACACCTGTGCCAGCGGCTCGGCCAGCTCCACGCCGAGCCGGCGCACGAGCAGATCGTCGACCAGCACCTGCGCGATGTCGAAGCCGGTCACCCGCTGCAGCCCGCGCCAGGCGGCCACGCCATTGACCTCGATGACCAGCGCGCCATGCGCGGCGGAGGCGTCCGGCACCAGGTCGACCCCGGCGTAGTCCATGCCCAGGGCATCGGCCGCGGTTTCGGCGAGGGCGGCCAGGGCGGGCGTCAGTTCGCAGTGCATGCAGCGCGCACCGCGCGCCACGTTGCGGATCCAGTGCGCGCTGACGCGCCTCATCGCCGCCCGCGCCCGCCCGCCGACGACCAGCACCCGCCAGTCGAAACCAGGCGCCGTCGCCGACTCCGGCTGCGGCACGAAGCGCTGCAGGTAGGCCAGCCCGGACACCGCGGACAGCGGTGGCAGCGGCACGAAGGCGCCCGCGACCGCCCCTACCTGCTGCAGCCCCTTGCCCTGCGAGCCGAACACCGGCTTGAGCACCAGGCCGTGGCCGGCCGCGGCCTCGCGCATCACGATGCGTCGGGCCTGGGCCTCGTCCTCCAGCGCCCAGGCCGGCGGCGTGGGCACGCCGGCGCGCTGGAGCAGGAAGCTGGTCATGGCCTTGTCGACGCTGCGCTCGATGGCGCGGGCGTCGTTGTACACCGGCACGCCGAGCTCGCGCAGCGCATGCAGGATGCCGAGGCGCTTGGTGATCTGCTCCAGGCTGCCGCCGGCGATGCCGCGCACCAGCGCCGCGCACGGCAGGCTGCGGCCGAAGCCCGGGATCACCAGGCCGTGGGGCATTGCCGTGGTGTCGAAGCGGCAGTCGGCCAGGTCGACGCAGCGCCCCTCGAAGCCGCGCCGCGCCAGCGCCTGGCGCAGGCGCCGGGTGTGCCAGCCGGTCTCGTCGGTGAAGATCGCGACCCGGGCGGGAGCCGCCGGCGCACGCAGTCCGCCGTCCTGCATCGCCTCAGGCCTCCAGCCAGAGCCGGCGCAGCAGCGCCATGTCCAGCCCGCCCGCGTGCCAGCTGCGGCCGCTGTCGAGGTTGCTGACCCACACCTCGGCGGGCGCGAACAGGGCCGGGTCGATCTTGTAGAAGTCGTATTCGTAGTCGCGGAAGATGTCGGCGAAGGAGCGCCCGTAGTCGCGCGAATTCGACGAGGGCAGGCGCTGCGCCAGGTCGCGCGCGGCCTCGTCGCTGCCGCGCACCTTCAGGTGCACCCGGCCGCCGTAGAGGATGGCGTCGTTGGTGCGGCCCATCGCCACGCCGCCGTCCGGGCTGGGCGCCGGCAGCGCCGCCGCGGCATGCCCATCGACGATGTCGGCGAGCGCGAAGCCGAGCTCGTGCGCCTTGTGCAGCGCCACCTCCAGCACCCGCGCCACCACCTGGGTGGTGCCGGCAAGGCTGGTGGTGGGGGTCAGCACCAGGGTCAGGCCCTCGGGGGCGAGGCCGCAGTCGCGCAGCACCTTATCGATGACGACCGGCGGCGGACGGCGGTCCACCTCGAGCACCAGCACGCCCGCGTCGGCCGCGTCGCGGTAGCCGAGTTCGGCGAACAGGTCCTCGCGACAGGCCAGCGCACGCGCCGGACCGGAGCCGAGCGAGAAGAACTTCTTCCCGCCCGCCTCCTCCTTGCTCGCCGCCAGGCTCCAGCCGGCGTACTGGCTGGCCAGGCAGGCCAGCACCGGCTGCGCGCTGCTCACCTCCAGCCAGTCGGGCCAGCCCTCCTCCACGCGCGTGGCCAGGCGCACGCTGCCCAGCCCGCCCATACAGATCTCGCCGATCAGCACCCCGGCGGCAACGCTGCCGCGCACGTCGATGCCGGCATCGACCAGGGTCACGCCGCTGTCCAGGCGCTCGACCGCGATGCCGAGCGCATCGGCCTCGGCCAGCAGCGCGGCCACCCGCGGCGCGGCCAGGCGGTTGACGCTCAGGCGAGCCGCGGCGCCGGTCACGACATTCCTGCCCTCCCCGGCCGCGCTCATGACTTCTCCGCGAGCAGCTCGCGCGCCTTGGCGAAGGCCTCGCGAAAGCCCAGATAGAGCGGCTTGTCGGCCTCGCGCATCGCCACCAGCAGCCCGTTCTCGACCTGGTACTTGACGTTGCCGACGGCGAGCGCGCCGATGCCCACCGCACGCGTGCCGGCGATCGGCTTGCCCTTGTCCATCACGCCGACGCCGGCGATGCCCTCCGGCGGCACCGCGTTGACGTCGGCGGCGATCAGCAGCCGGGCGGCGCCCGCCACCTCGTCCGCGCTGGCGACCTGCACGCCGGCGGCCGCGGTGGCCAGCACCACGTCGGCCGCAGCCAGCGCCGCGCGCCGCGCCTCGGCGCTGCCGGTGCCGGCGCCGCGCAGCGTGCAGCCGAAGCGCGCCGCGGTCTCGGCGGCGGCCTTCTCGGCATTGGCCTGGTCGCGATGGCTGGCCAGCGTCACCTGCGCGCCCAGCCCGGCGGCGAGCACGCCGGCGATGCGGCCGACCGTGCCGGTGCCGCCCAGGATCAGCACCTGCTTGCCGGCCAGATCGGTGCCGTGTGCGCTGCGCAGCAGCTGCTCGACGCAGGCGACCAGGGCCGCGGCGGTGGTGTACGAGCCGCTCGGGTCGGCGATCACCGACACCTCGAAGGGCGGCACCATGGCCTTGCGCGCGGCGTCCAGCATGTCGGCGGCGAGCATTACATCGCGCCCGCCGATGAAGATGCCGGTGGCCTTCACGCCCTTGGGTCCGCGCGAGAAGATGGCGTCCTGGGTGAGGCCGGTGATCTCGTCCAGGCTCACGCCGCAGTAGGGCACCACCACCTGGTAGCCGGCGTCGACCGCCATGTTGATGTCGAACGGGCTCATCTGCTTGCCCGGCGTGAACATGTGAAGAATGTAGCTTCGCTCCATGAGCGCCCTCCTCCTGTGCGGAAATGTTCCGGTGCGGTGATGTTCCTGCCGGCGGCCGCGCTCAGGCGCGGCGCAGCGCCGGCGCGGCCGCCTCGACGCGCGCGCCGCGGTTGTCGCCACCGCAGATGACGAAGCGCAGCCCGCGGTCGATCGTCGCGTCCGCCTGCGCCAGCGCGACCACGCGCCGGGCCTCGGTCTCGGACGGCAGGATCGCGAATCCGGTCGGCCCCCACGAGCTCTGCCCCACCCCGGCCGGCCCCTGCGCGCGCAGCCAGTCCATGAAGCCGGCGACCGCCGCGCTGGTGTACATCGAGCCGCCCTGCGCGGGCGCGAAGTAGTCGCCGATCTGGCTCTGGATGCGGCTGACGCCCTCGGCGAAGGGCTCGAAACGCTGCTCGATCACCGCCGGCAGCACCTTCAGCAGCACCTGGTGGCAGAGGTCGGCGGCCAGCTCGCGCGGGAAGGGCGCGAGCTGGTCCATCGCGGCGCGCTCGGCGGCGCCGCTGAGGCCGTCGATACGTTCGTCGAGCACCAGCAGCACCCGCCAGGCGGGCGGGAAATCCAGCCGCGCCAGCACCGGCGCCGGCGTGCCGCCCGGCCCGGGGCCGCCGTCGAGCAGCAGACCGCCCTGGTCGAAGCCGGCGATGCCCACGCCCGAGCGCTCGCCGCGGCCGAGAATCGCCGCCAGGCGACGGGTGGGCAGCTCGAGCCGGTGCAGCGCGCAGAAGGCCCGCCCGAGCGCGAGCGCGAGCTGGGTGCCGGAGCCGAAGCCGGAATGCGCCGGCGGCGCGCTGCGCAGGTGCACGCGCAGCGGCTGCGTGCGGCCGGTCTCGCGCTGCAGGGTGTCGAGGTGGCGTGCCAGCCGGCGCAGCGCGTCCTGCTGGCGGGGGTCATCGCTGTCGATCGTGGTCTCGCGCGCCGGGCTCAGCTCGAGCCGGGTTGCGAAGGCGTCGATCACCAGGCCGAGGCTGGCGAACCGGCGGCCGAGGCTGGCGTTGGGGTCGAGAAAGCCGAGATGCAGCCGCGACGGCGCCTCCACGCTGATGAGGACGGCGGGCGCTTCCCTGCACTCTGGGGCTGCAAGTTGCATCTTCATGTCGCAATCCGGGGGACGATGCCGGGGTCTGTGGCGGCGCTGGCCTCAGCGGTTAGCAAGCTTCGTTCCATTAACACCGCCGCGACAGCCGGGCCGCCCTCGCCCGCCACCGTGCCGGCGGCCGCATCCAGGGTCAACAGGCCGGGGTCAAGCAGGGCCGCGACGAACAGGGTGCACACGGTGAGGTCGGCACTGGTCCCGGGGTTGAGCCCGCGCCCCTTCAGCGACACGTCCCAGGCGGCGAAGTCGGCGCCTGTCGCCGCCTGCGGGTCCTCGCCCAGGCGGTCGCGCCAGCGCGCGGCCTCGGTGGAGACGGCGCGCGCGACGACCTCGCCCTGCTTGCGCACGATGTGCGAGTCGGGGTGGGTCGACAGCCAGGCGAGATACACCCGCTGCACGCGCTGCGCCAGGTCGACCGCGTCCGCCGGCGCCGGGGTGGCGAAGGCGGTGAGGCCGAGTCCGAAGACGTCGGCGAAGCCATTGGCGTACTGGCGGGCGATGAGGTCGCGCCCGGCCGCCAGCCGCATCGCCGCACGCAGCCCCACCCCTGGCTCGTTCGCCACGTCCTGCTCGGGCGCGCTGCCGAGGCCGCCCGGATGCGCGGTCGCGATCGCGCGGTAGGCGGCACGGGCGTCATCGAGGTCGAGCGCCTGCAGCACGGCCTCGAGTGCTGCATGAAGCGCCTCTCGAGCTGCCAACTGCGGCGCCAACTCGGGTGCCGACCGAGGTGCCGACCGAGGTGTCGACCGAGGAGCCGACGGCGCGCTGCCATGGGCCGCTGTCGACGCCGCCGGCGCGGGCACCGCCGCCCACCGCTCGTGCGCGCGGGCGAGCGGCGCGCACAGCAGCAGGATGCCGAGGTTGGTGTTGCAGCCGGCGACCGCGCGCGTCGCGCGCACCGCGGCCTCGATCCGGGCGCCTACGCCCGCCCGCGGATCGAACAGCGCCGGCGCCGAGGCGCGCGCGCTGTCGAGGAACTGCTGCGCGCGCATGTCGTGCCCCGCCGAGTGCAGGCTGACGTTGCCGGGCTTGCGCACGGCGACGTCCAGCGTGCAGGCCCACAGGTAGGCCTGCTGCGCCTGCGCTGCGCTGCAGGGTGGTGCAGGTGTGGAAGGGTCGATCGCTTGGCGGTTCATCGGCAGGCAGATGTTCAGTCTGTTCGGGACTGCAGGCGGGTCCCCACCGTGCGTCTGCGCTCGCTCAGGCACGCGCGCACCGCCGCCTCGGACGCGCCCTCGGCCCGTACGGTGCAGAGCGGGTCGCCCCACGCATGGCGCGTGCCAGGCTGCGGAATGTCGCAGCACCACGGTTGCGCCGCGAGCCAGGCCGCGGCCGCCGCATCGACCTGCCCGGCGCGGCGCGCGAACACGGTCTCGAAGCCGCGCACCCCTTCGTCCGCGGGCTCGGGCGCGGCGATCGGCCGGCCGGCGCAAGCGTCGAGGTGCGCGCGCAGCAGGCCGCCCGCATACGCCGTATCGAAGAGCTGGAGCGCGGCCGTGGGGCGCGGATTGAGCTCGAGGAGCCAGGGCCGGCCGGCGGCGTCGAGCATGAAGTCGATGCCGTTGAGGCCGACGAGCCCGAGCGAGCACGTGAGCTTCAGGGCGGCTTCGCGCATCTCCGCCTGCACCGCCGCCGGCAAGGCCACCGGCCCGACACTGCCGCGATACACATGGGGACGTCGCCCCAGGGCGCGCACGATCTGGCGCGAGAAACCGACCACGTGCACCGCGTCCGCGGCGGCGAGGAACAGGCAGGCATGCGGCTCACCCTCGATCCGGCGCTGGTAGTGAATCCCGGCGCCCGACCCGGGCGCCGCCACCGGCTCCGCCGGGCGCACGTGCCAGCCACCGCAGGCGTGCGCATCCTTCACCAGCCAGCCGCGCGGATCGGCCGGCGGCACGGCGCTGAATTCGGGATGTGCGATGCCGAGGGCGTCGAGCAGCTCGGCGAAGGCGGCCGGACTGCGCGCGCGGCGCACCGTCTCCGGGCTGTTGCCGAGCAGCGGCAGCACGCCTGCCGCCTCGGCGAGCAGTTCGAGCTGGGCCTCGAAGCCACTGCCCGCCACCCAGCCGGCGACATCGCCGCGCGCCCCCAGCGCCGCCAGCGCGGCGAGCAGTGCAGCGCGATCCATCGCCAGTCCGGCGCCGGCGATCGGGATGCAGGACTCGGCGAGGCGGCAGGTATCGAGGTCGCCGAAGACGTCGAGCGCGACCGCCCGCAGGCCGGCGGCGTGCGCACACTCGACCAGGCTGCGGGCGGAGGTCGCCGCCAGCGCGAGACGGATGGCGGGCGGGCGCGGGGACTCAGGACGGCTCATCGCCACATTCTGCCACCGCCCACCGGTCAAGCGCGCCGTGGCAGCGCCGAGCGGGCGCGGCGCGGCGGCGCGCCCGCCGCGGCAGGACCTCCGGAGGGGCTTTCGCGCTGTCCCAAAAAGGAGCACCTGCCCCAGATTTAAGCAGGCTGACAGCGCCGCCCGACGGCACCGCGGCGGCGCCCCGCCGCAGCGGCCGCGAACAAGGCTGGCACAAGCTTTGCATTGCAGTTTCCAGTTTCAGAGCACCCGAGGCCCGCCGGCGACGGTGGGCGTGCTGGAGCTGCAGTCCTCGTGTGCCGCGGCGGGGAGGCTCGGTTGGCGCGGCAAACACCACAGTGTTGACACAAGTGAGGAGACGACAATGAAACGAACCGGGAAACCCGCCCGTCGCTGCCCGCAACTGCTGGCCGCCGTCCTGTTGGCCCTGCCTGGACTTGCACTCGCGAACGCCGACCTCAAGAGCAAGATCGACAACCCGGGCAACTGGGCCGCGCAAGCGGGGGACTTCTACAACCAGCGCTACAGCAAGCTCGACCAGATCAACAAGGACAACGTCGGCAACCTGCAGGTCGCGTGGACCTTCTCCACCGGCGTGCTGCGCGGCC
>JAREIX010000059.1 GCA_029286945.1 Thauera sp.
GTCCTTCAGGCGCTGGGCGACGATCTCGAACTGCAGCACGCCGACCGCGCCGAGCAGCATCTGGCCGCCTTCGAGCTCGAAGACCTGGATCGCGCCTTCTTCGCCGAGCTCCTGCAGACCCTTCTGCAGCTGCTTGGACTTGAGCGGGTCGCGCAGGCGCGCGGCGCGGAACATCTCGGGCGAGAAATACGGAATGCCCTTGAAAGCGAGGTTCTCGCCTTCGGTGAGCGTGTCGCCGATCTGCAGCTGGCCATGGTTGTGGATGCCGACGATGTCGCCGGCGACGCCGTCCTCCATGATCACGCGCTCATTGGCCATGAAGGTGAGCACGTTGGCGAGCTTCATGTCGCGTCCGGCGCGTACATGCTTGACCTTCATGCCGGCGCTGTAGCGGCCGGAGCAGATGCGGAAGAAGGCGATGCGGTCGCGATGCCTCGGGTCCATGTTGGCCTGGATCTTGAACACGAAGCCGGTGAAGGCGGGTTCGGCCGGCTGCACCATGCGCGCGCCACCGTCGCGGGCCTGCGGCGGCGGCGCCCAGTCGATCAGCGATTGCAGGATCTCCTGCACGCCGAAGTTGTTGATGCCGGAACCGAAAAAAACCGGGCTCTGCTTGCCGGCGAGGAAGTCGTCGAGGTCGAAGGGCGGCGAGGCGCCGTCGATCAGGTCGACGTCGTCGCGCAGCTGGCCGACTTCCATCGGGAAGCGCTTGTCGAGCTCGGGGTTGTCGAGGCCCTTGATGATCTCGCCGTCGGTGCGCCGTTCCTCGCCCGGGGTGAAGGTCAGCACCTGGTGCTGCAGCAGGTGATACACGCCGCGGAAGGACTTGCCCATGCCGAGCGGCCAGGTCACCGGGGCGCAGGTGATCTTGAGCACGTCCTCGATCTCGGCGAGCAGTTCGAAGGGCTCGCGCACCTCGCGGTCCATCTTGTTCACGAAGGTGATGATCGGCGTGTTGCGCAGCCGGCAGACCTCGAGCAGCTTGATCGTCTGCGCTTCCACGCCCTTGGCGGCGTCGATCACCATCACCGCGGCATCGACCGCGGTCAGCACGCGGTAGGTGTCTTCGGAAAAGTCCTCGTGGCCCGGGGTGTCGAGCAGGTTCACCGTGTGCCCCTGATACTCGAACTGCATCACCGAGCTCGACACCGAGATGCCGCGCTGCTTCTCCACCTCCATCCAGTCGGAGGTGGCGTGGCGGGCGGATTTGCGCGCCTTCACCGTGCCGGCGAGCTGGATCGCGCCGCCGAACAGCAGCAGCTTCTCGGTGAGCGTGGTCTTGCCCGCGTCGGGGTGGGCGATGATGGCGAAGGTGCGGCGCTTTTCGACGTCGCGCAGGAGTTCGGGCGGGAAGGGCGTGGAGGACAAGGGAGGGCGGCCTGATTGGGTATGGGAGGGGGACGGCAGCGCGGACGGATGCCGTCGCACAGGCCGGGGATTCTACCAAGTGCCGGGCGGATCAGGCTTTTTCGCGGGCATTTGCCCTGCTCCGCTTCTAGAATGGTGGCTCCGCATCCGGAGTCCGCATGCCGATGACAGACCCTATCGCCCGCATCACGCACCTGCTGCCCGACTGGGCCGAGCCCTGGCTGGAAGTCATCGAGTTCGGCCTGCAGATCGTGCTGATCGCACTCGCCGCCTGGGTGCTGAACCTGCTCTTCCGCCGCCTGGTGCGCCGCCTCGCCGGCAGCTACAGCCTGCCTCCCGAACTCGTGATGGGCGCGCGCCGCGTCGTCGGGCTGGTGATCTACCTCGGTGCGGTGCTGATGATCCTCGACCGCTTCGGCGTGTCCGGCACCGTGCTGTGGACCGCCTTCACCGGTTTCGCCGCGGTCGCCGCGGTGGCCTTCTTCGCCGCCTGGAGCGTGCTGTCGAACATCTTCTGCACGCTGCTGATCTTCACCACGCGGCCATTCCGGCTGCACGACCACGTCGAGCTGCTCGAGAGCGGCGACAAGCCCGGCCTCAAGGGGCAGGTGGTGGACATCAACCTGATCTACACCACGCTGCGCGAAGAGGCCGAGGGCCAGGTGCTGCAGGTGCCCAACAACCTGTTCTTCCAGCGCGTGGTGCGGCGCTGGCGGAGCGCCTGAGGGAGGCTCCGGCCGGCACTCGGGTTAGTCCCGATACCGCCGCCGTGGCCGACGGTCGATAAGGACGGGCGCATCGCGCCGGCAAGGACAGCGGAATCCGCTGTGCGTGCCTGTCCGCGCGCTGCGCCGCCAACATCAACGACCGGAGACCCCCGATGAATCGATGTCTGCATGTCCTCAGCCCGCTCGCGCTCGCGCTGGCCACCCTGCCCGCATTCGCGATGCCGGAGCAGGCGCAAGCCTTCAACCTCAAGCCGAGCTTCATCGGCGAGATCCGCGTCCAGACCTACAACGCCGGCGCCGGCAGCGACCGCGATGACCTGCTCACCGCCGGACTCGGCCGCGCCGGCATCCAGTCGCCAGTCGCGCCCACGGTGTCGACGCCGCCCACGGCCGCCGAGCTGCGCCGGCGCGCGATCCATGTGAACTATCGCGCCCTGGTCGACACCAGCGCCGCAGGCGGCTTCGGCACACTGTACGGGCCGATGATCAGCGTCAGCGCCGACGGCACCATCACGAGCCCCGGTGACGGCCGCATCGCCGGCACCGAACACCTCGCCTTCGCCGACCGCGGCGGCGATGGCGCCAACGTCACGCTGATGGTGCAGGTGCCGGCCCACTTCAACCCGCAGAAGCCATGCATCGTCACCGGCACCTCGAGCGGCTCGCGCGGCATCTACGGCGCCATCGGCACCTCGGGCGAATGGGGGCTGCAGAAGGGCTGCGCGGTGGCCTATTCGGACAAGGGCAGCGGCAACGGCAAGCACGACCTCGCCGCCGACACCGTCGGTCAGATCGACGGGCTGCGGTCGGATGTCGGCGAGGCGGGCGCAGACTCGCACTTCACCGCCGACCTGTCGCCGTCCGAGCGCGCCGCTTTCCTCGCCGCCTGGCCCAACCGCGTCGCCATCAAGCACGCGCATTCGAAGCGCAACCCCGAGGCCGACTGGGGTCGCGACACGCTCGATGCGGTGCGCTTCGCCTTCTACGTGCTCAACGATCGTTACGGCGTGAAGACCCCCAAGGGCACCGTGCGCACGATCCGCCCCGCCAACACCGTGGTGATCGCCGCCAGCGTGTCGAACGGCGCCGGCGCCGCGCTCGCCGCCGCCGAGCAGGACAGCGAGCGCCTGATCGACGGCATCGCAGTCAGCGAACCGCAGGTGCAGCTGCAGCACGACGACCGCGTGACGGTGCGCCGTGGCGCGCAGCTGCGTAGCGGCAGCGGCCGCCCGCTGTACGACTACAGCACCCTCGCCAACCTGTTGCAGCCGTGCGCGACGCTGTCGCCACGCGCCGCAGGTTCGCCGTTCGCGGTGGCGGTCTCGCCGCTGCTCGCCGCCAACCGCTGCGAGGCCCTCGCCGCGCGTGGCCTGGTCGATGGCGACACGCCCGCGGCACGCGGCGACAGCGCGCTGCAGGCCCTGCTCGATTACGGCTGGGAGCCGGAATCGATCCCGCTCACCGCCACCCATTTCGCCTTCGCCGTGCCGGCGGTCACCCTGACCTATGCCAACAGCTACGGCCGCTTCGGTGTCGAGGAGCGCGTGTGCAATTACAGCTACGCCGCCGTGGCCGGGACGACCCCCGCGCCGTGGTCGGCCGCCGATGCCGCGCTCAGCTTCGCCACCGGCAACGGCGTGCCACCGAGCGCCGGGGTGCAGATCATCAACGACGCGGCCGTGGGCGGGCCGACGCTCGATGGGGCTTCGGTGTCGGCGTCGACCGGCAAGCTCGACTACAACGTCGATGGCGCGCTGTGCCTGCGCGAGCTATGGACAGGCGGCAGCGTCGAGGCGGCGCGGGTGCGGGAAGGCGTCGAGGCGGTGCGGGTGAAGGGCGACCTCGGCGGCCGGCCGGCGATCATCGTCCATGGCCGCGCCGATGCGCTGGTGCCGGTCGGCTTCACTTCGCGCCCCTATCTCGGCAAGAACCAGCTCGCCGAGGGGCCACGCAGCAAGCTGCGCTACATCGAGGTCACCAACGCCCAGCACTTCGACGGCTTCATCGGCCTCTTCCCGGGCTACGACACGCGCTACGTGCCGCTGCACGCCTATTACGTCGAGGCGCTGGAGCGCTTGCATGCGCACCTGACCGCCGATGCGCCGCTGCCGCCCTCGCAGGTGGTGCGCACCACGCCGCGTGCCGGCGCGCCGGGCGCGGCGCTGGCGATCACCGCCGCCAACGTGCCGCCGATGAGCCTCTCCCCGGCGGCGGCCGACCGCATCACCGTGCGCGGCGGCAGCGTGGTGGTGCCGGACTGAGCGTGCTGCGGCTTCCCGCCTGATCGGCCCACGAAAAACGGGGCACGTCCGCCAGCTGGCGAATGTGCCCCCAGGGAGGAGAGCGGGAGAGTGTGGCGGGCGGCGTACGTCGGAAGAATGGACGGACGCCGCCCGCGGTCGATTACTTCTTCTTGCCGAGCTGGTCGCCGATGACGCCGCCGATCGCGGCACCACCCACGGTGCCGAGGATGCCGCCGTCGGTCACGACAGCACCCGCCACGCCGCCGACTGCGGCGCCGGTCGCTGCGCTCTTCTCGCGCGAGGACATGTTGTCCCAGGTGGCACAGCCGGTGGCGGCAAAGGCGATCAACAGGGCGGGGATCAGGGTACGGGCTTTCATGGTGGCCTCCTTGTGATTGTGTGGATTGCGCGTGCGCAGGCACGGTCGGGGGTGTGTGGAGTATGAGTGCGGCCGCGCAGCGTCGATCCCGCGGCGCGGTTTCGAATTGTTTCGCGGTGATCTGCGCCTGTGGCGCTGCAGCACGCAGGCGACGCCCGTGCCGGCGCGCAGCGGGCGGCGCCGGCAGGCGCATGGCGGGTAGGCGGCAGCGATCACATCCGGATGCAGCTTTCAGCCGCCCAGCATGTCCCCGGGCCGCACCCAGGCGTCGAACTCCTCCGCCGTCGTGAAGCCGAGCGCGAGCGCCGCGGCACGCAGCGTGGTGCCCTCGGCATGCGCCTTGCGGGCGATCTGCGCGGCCTTGTCGTAGCCGATGCGCGGGTTGAGCGCGGTGACCAGCATCAGGCTGTGTTCGAGATGTTCGACCATGCGCGCGGCGTCGGGCTCCATGCCGGCCACGCAGTGGCGGTGGAAGTTGCGGCAGCCGTCGGCCAGCAGGCGGATCGACTGCAGCAGGTTGTACGCGATCACCGGCTTGAAGACGTTGAGCTGCAGATGGCCCTGGCTGGCGGCGAAGCCGATCGCGGCATCGTTGCCGAGCACCTGGCAGGCGAGCATCGACAGCGCCTCGCACTGGGTCGGGTTGACCTTGCCCGGCATGATCGAGCTGCCCGGCTCGTTGGCGGGCAGCCTCACTTCCGCCAGGCCGGTGCGCGGCCCCGAGCCGAGCAGGCGCAGGTCGTTGGCGAGCTTCATCAGGCTCACCGCCAGCGTCTTCAGCGCGCCCGACAGCGCCACCAACGCCTCGTGGCCGGCGAGCGCGGCGAACTTGTTCGCGGCGCTGACCAGCGGCAGCCCGGTGAGCGCGGCGAGCTCGGCGGCGATCTCCGCGGCGAAGCCGGGCGGGGCGTTGAGCCCGGTACCCACCGCGGTCCCGCCCTGGGCGAGCTCGCAGACTGCAGGCAGGGTGGCGCGGATCGCGTGCGCGCCGGCGTTGAGCTGGGCGACGAAGGCCGACAGCTCCTGGCCGAAGGTGATCGGGGTCGCGTCCATCAGGTGGGTGCGGCCGCTCTTGATCAGGCCGGCATGGCGCTGGGCCTGGGTCGCCAGCCCGTTGGAGAGCTCGACCACGGCCGGCAGCAGCGTCTCGCTCACCGCGCGCGCGGCGGCGATGTGCATCGCCGACGGGAAGCAGTCGTTGGAGCTCTGGCCGCGATTGACGTGGTCGTTCGGATGCACCGGCGCCTTGCCGCCGCGGCCCTGCCCGGCGAGCTCGTTGGCACGCCCGGCGATGACCTCGTTTACGTTCATGTTGCTCTGCGTGCCGCTGCCGGTCTGCCACACGGCGAGCGGGAAGTGCGCGTCGTGGCAGCCGGCGATGAGCTCGTCGGCGGCCTGCTCGATCAGCTGCGCGAGTCCGGCGTCGAGCTCGCCGTGGCGGGCGTGGACGCGCGCGGCCGCCTTCTTGATCAGCGCCAGCGCGTGAATGATGGCGAGCGGCATGCGCTCGTCGCCGATCGCGAAGTTGATCAGTGCGCGCTGGGTCTGCGCGCCCCAGTAGGCGTCCTCGGCGACCTCGACCGGGCCGAGGCTGTCCGTTTCGATGCGGGCCATGGTGGACCTCCGCAGGCGGTTGGGCTGGATGAACGGCGTGGTATTCGTCGGACGCTGCGGCTACCGCGCTTGTTCCGCTGCACCGCGCGCGGCAGCATGGGAGCGATCCGTGTTTTCCTCCCTGTCTCCGTTCCCCCGCCCCTGCCGCCGACATGTTCCTGCTCGATGCCCGCCTCGCCCAGTCCATCGTGGATCGCACGATGCAGATCCTCGACACCAACGTGAACGTGATGGACGAGCGCGGCCTGATCATCGCCAGCGGCGAGCGGGCGCGCATTGGCGTGCGCCACGACGGCGCCCTGCTGGTGCTCGCCCAGGGCCGCGCGGTGGAGATCGACGCGGCGCTCGCCAGCCGGCTGCAGGACGCGCGCCCGGGCATCAACCTGCCGCTGCGCGCCGAGGGCCGGGTGGTCGGTGTGGTCGGCGTGAGCGGCGCGCCCGAGGCCATCCGCCAGCACGCCGAGCTGGTGCGCATGGCGGCCGAGACCATGCTCGAGCAGGCCCGCCTGGTGCAGGTGCTGGCGCGCGACGAACGCCTGCGCGAGGAGCTCGTGCTGCAGCTGATCGGCGCCGCCCCGGCGCCGGCCGCCGCCGACGACTGGGTGCGCGAGTGGGCGCGCCGGCTGGACGTCGATCTCGCCGTGCCGCGGGTGGCGCTGCTGGTCGACATCGATGCTCCGGCGCTCGCCGCGGAGGCGGTGCTCGCCGCGCAGCAGCGCCTGCAGCGCCGGCTGTCCGCGCTCGAGCCCGGGCTGCTGTCGGCGCCGGTGTCGCTGCGCGAGCTCGCGGTGCTGCTGCCGGTGCCCGGCGGCGAGCACGAGCCGGACCGGCTGCGCGCCCGCGTCGAGCGGCTGCGGGCGCGGCTGGGGGCGGAAGATGCCGGGGCCTGTTTCGCCCTCGGTGGTTTCTTCGTCGGCGCCGAGGGGCTGGTGCGTTCCTGGCAATCGGCGCGCGCCACCTTGCGCGCCGGCCGCCGCCGCCAGCCGCAGGCCGCGCTGCACTGCTACGCCGATCTCACGCTCGCCGTGCTGCTTGCCGGACTGGCCGAGGGCTGGCGCGCCGACGAGCTGCAGCGTCCGCTGCAGCGCCTCGCCGCCCACGACGGCGACGGCCAGCTGCGGCGCACGCTCGAGGTCTGGTTCGCCCACGACATGCGGACGGCGGCGAGCGCGGCGGCGCTGCATGTGCATCGCAACTCGGTGGATTACCGCCTGCGGCGGGTTGGCGAGCTCACCGAGCTCGATCTCGCCCGCCTCGACGACTGCCTGCTGCTGTTCATTGCGCTCGAACTCGGCGGGGCGGGTTAATTGTTGAATTGAACTGAAAAACAAGGAAAATTTTCCGTATTTTTGTGCGAACTTACGGATACGCGGGCGCAGAGACGACCTAAGCTTGCATTCACCTGCCGGACTGGACGCACGCCTTCTTCCTCGTGTGCCGGTCCCGCGACAACGCCGAGTGGAGACCACAGCATGAAGAAGATCGTCATTGCCCCCGATTCCTACAAGGAGAGCCTGTCCGCGCTCGAGGTCGCGCAGGCGGTCGAAGCCGGCTTCCGCCAGGTCTTCCCCGCCGCCGAATACCTGCTGGTGCCGGTGGCCGACGGCGGCGAGGGCACGGTCGACGCGATGGTCGCCGCCACCGGTGGGCGCAAGGAGATCGTCACCGTCACCGGCCCGCTCGGCGAGCGCGTCGAGGCCTTCTACGGGCTCACCGGCGACGGCGAGACGGCGGTCATCGAGATGGCCGCCGCCAGCGGCCTGATGCTCGTGCCGCCGGCGCAGCGCAATCCGCTGCGCACCAGCTCGCGCGGCACCGGCGAGCTGATCCGCGCCGCGCTCGACGCCGGTGCGCGCCGCTTCATCCTCGGCATCGGCGGCAGCGCCACCAACGACGGCGGCGCCGGCATGGTGCAGGCCCTGGGCGCGCGCCTGCTCGACGGCGACGGCCGCGAGCTCGACGGCAGCGGCGGCGAC
The DNA here is from genome assembly GCA_029286945.1 of Thauera sp. GTDB lineage: Bacteria > Pseudomonadota > Gammaproteobacteria > Burkholderiales > Rhodocyclaceae > Thauera. The sequence goes on from JAREIX010000059.1 coordinate 8,309, forward strand.
CTCGCCCGCCTCGAGCGCATCGACGTCGCCACGCTCGATGCGCGCCTGGCCGCATGCCGCATCGAGGTCGCCTGCGATGTGGACAACCCGCTCACCGGCCCGCGCGGCGCCTCGGCCGTGTTCGGCCCGCAGAAGGGCGCCGCGCCGGAGATGGTGCAGACGCTGGATGCCAACCTCGCCCGCTTCGCCCGCATCGTCGAGCGCGACCTCGGCGTCGCGGTCGACGCGGTGCCGGGCGCCGGCGCGGCGGGCGGCATGGGGGCGGCGATGCTGGCCTTCTTCGGCGCCACGCTCAAGCCCGGCATCGAGATCGTCACCGCCGCGGTCGAGCTCGACGCCAAGCTGCGCGACGCCGACCTGGTGATCACCGGCGAGGGCCGCATCGATTTCCAGACCGTGCATGGCAAGACCCCGATCGGCGTCGCCCGCGTCGCCAAGCGCCACGGCAAGCCGGTGATCGGCATCGCCGGCTCGCTCGGCGCCAACGTCGGGGTGGTGCACGAACACGGCATCGATGCGGTGTTCAGCGTGCTGAGCAAGCCATGCACCCTCGACGAGGCGCTGCGCGACGCGGCGGCTAATGTCGAACTCACTGCGCGCAACGTGGCGGCGGTGCTGCGTGCCGGCGCGTCATGGACCGGGTCCGGGCACAATCCGCATTAATCCGACTGTGGCCTGAACCGGGAGCAGGCATCATGGCGGCAGACCCTTCCGACTGATCTCCGCCTGCAGGCCGGCACCGATGCCCGCGGGCGCGCGCTGCCGTTCGCCCATGGACATCATCTTCGGCATCATCCTGCCGGTCTTCGGCACGCTCGGCCTCGGCTACGCCGCGGCCCGTTCCGGCGTGTTCGACGAGGCCGCCAACCGCGGCCTGTCGCTGTTCGTGTTCAACTTCGCGCTGCCGCTGATGCTGTTCCGCGCGATCGCGCAGGCCGAGCTGCCGGATGCGATGCCCTGGGGCTACCTGCTGTCGTACTACATCGGCGCTTTCGGCGTGTATGCGCTGGCGATGCTGGGCGGGCGGATGCTGTTCGCGCGCAGGCTCGACGAGCAGGCGGTGCTCGGGCTGGGCGCGGGCTTCTCCAACACCGCCATGCTCGGCATCCCGCTGGTAATGACCGCCTACGGTCCGGATGCGGCGCTGCCGCTGTTCGTGATGATCGCCTGCCACAGCCTGCTGCTGCTGCCGCCGACCACCGCGCTGATCGAGGCCGGCCGCGGCGGCAAGGAGGCGCTCGGCGCGATGCTGGTGAAGCTGGCGAAGAGCGTGCTGGCGACGCCGATCATCTGGGGGCTGTCCTGCGGGCTGGCGTTCGCGCTGCTCGGCATCGCGCTGCCCGGTCCGCTCGACGCGGTGGCCAGGGGCCTGGGCAGTGCGGCGACGCCGTGCGCGCTGTTTGCGCTCGGCGCCTCGCTGACGCGCTACAGCCTGGGCGGCAACCTGCGCGAGCCGGCGCTGCTGGTGGGGCTGAAGACCCTGCTCCATCCGCTGCTCGTGTGGCTGCTCGCCACCCAGGTGTTCGAGGTGCCGGCGCTGTGGATGATGACCGGCGTGCTGCTGGCGGCGCTGCCGGCGGGGATCACGCCCTACCTGTTCGCGCAGCGCTACGGCGCCTGCCAGTCCACGGTGGCCTCGGCGGTATTCCTGTCCACGCTGGTCTCGGTGGCGACGCTGTCGGCGCTGCTGTTCGTGCTGCGGCCCTGAGCCGGGCGCCGACGCCGGCCCTCCTCGTCCTGCCGCAGCCCGCTACGTCGCTCCGCGTGCTCAGCGCCCCGCCGCAGGCTGCGCGAAGCGCCGGCACTGCACCGCGGTGACATCGAGCAGGTTGCCGGTGGCGGCGTGGAACAGCGAGCCGAGCGCGCGATCGTTCTGCCAGCTCTCGTGCAGCGCCAGCGAGCCGCGCAGGCCCTCGAGCTGCACCGCGTCGGGCGTCGACGCGGCGAAGTCGAGCAGGCGCAGCGCGCCGTCCGCATCGGTGATTGCGGTGAAGCGCAGCGCGCCGGCGAGCTCGGGCGAGGCGTCGCTCTCGCCGGCGGCAAAGCGCCGGGTCTCGGGCTGGCCCGGGCGCTGCCACAGGAAATCCGGGGTCACCAGCTCGAAGCGGGTCACGCTGCGGCCGTCCGCGCCGAGGCCGAGCAGCAGGCGGGTCGCGTCGCCGTCGTCGAGCCGGCTGCAGACGATCAGCCAGGGCGCGGCGGCGGGGCCGATGGCCGGCGTGCCTGCATCGGCGGGCGCCTGTTCGGCGCCGCAGCCGCCGGCGAGGGCGAGCGCGGCGAGCGCGCCCAGCAGGCGGGCGGCGGTCAGTACCGGCGAGCGCCGGCGCGCAGGAGTCGTTCGCATCGCGTCCTTCCGGTGGGCTGCATGGTCCGGCATTATCCCCGAACTCCGCGGGCCCTCGCGCCGGCCCTCGGCGCCGCGCCGCGGCCGGCTTGAAATGGCGCATTCCATGGGCTTAAGTTGAGTTGCACCCGGCACCGACGATGGAGACCACCATGCTGATCACGCGCGACCTGCTCACCCGGATGGGGGCCTCCGCGGCCAACGCCGACCGCTATGTCGACACCCTGAACGCGGCGATGGCGGTGCATGGCATCGACTCGGAGCTGCGCATCGCGCACTTTCTCGCCCAGCTGATGCACGAATCCGGCCACCTGCGGCTGACGCAGGAGAACCTCAACTATTCGGCCGAAGGCCTGCGCACGACCTTCCGCAAGTATTTCCGCACCGATGCCGAGGCCCAGGCCTACGCCCGCCAGCCCGAGCGCATCGGCAACCGGGTGTATGGCGGGCGCATGGGCAACGGCCCGGAATCGAGCGGCGACGGCTACCGCTACCGCGGCCGCGGCCTGATCCAGCTCACCGGCCGGGACAACTACCGCAGCTTCGGGCAATGGGTAGGCGCCGACGTGCTCGCCCACCCCGACTGGGTGGCGGAGCGCTACGCCGTCGAGTCGGCGGTGTATTTCTGGGAAAAGAGGGACCTCAACGCGCTCGCCGACATCGACGATCTGTCCGCGATCACGCACCGCATCAACGGCGGGCTCAACGGCTTCGAGGATCGCCAGGCGCTGCTCGCCAAGGCCAGGCGCACGCTGGCCGAACTGGCCGCGGCGGGCCGCGTCGAGACCGTGCCGGCGCCGGCAGCGCTGCAGCCGACCCACCGCGTCCAGGCTGCCCAGCTCACGCTGCGCAGCGCGCCGGTGGTGGCCGAGCGTACCAAGCTCGCCCTGCTCAACCAGGGCAAGGCGCTGCAGGTGCTGGGCGCGGCGTCGGAGCCCGGCTGGGTGCGCGTGCGCGTGTCGCTGAGCGGACTGGTGCGCGAGGGCGTGGTGGCCGAGCGCTTCCTCGAGCCGCTGCCGCGCACCCGCGGCCGCGGCCTGGCCGTGGCCATGGCCCCCACCGCGCGCCCCGCCCTGCCGGTGGCGCACATGAAGGAAGGGCGCGCGGAGATCACCCGCCGCGGCGACGGCGGGCGCGCCTATCCGCTCGGCGAGCCCGGGCGGCCGGCGCGCAGCGGACGCAGCGCCGAGGCGATGGCGAAATCGGTGTCGGCGATCGTCGATTACCTGGACGTCGCCAACCCCGCCCAGCTGCGCTACCAGCCGCGCGGTGGCACGACCTACTGCAACATCTACGCGACCGACTTCGCCTATCTGTGCGGCGTGTATCTGCCGCGGGTGTGGTGGACCGACCGCGCGCTGCTGCGCCTGCGCGAGGGGGAGAAGGTGGCGGTCGAGTACGGCCGCACGGTGCGCGAGCTCAACGCCAACGCGCTCTACGACTGGCTGGAGGACTTCGGGCCGGCCTTCGGCTGGCAGCGCGAGATCGATCTCACCGCGCTGCAGGCTGCCGCCAACGCCGGCCAGGTGTGCGTGATCGTCGCCCGCCGGGTGGACCTCAACCGCCCCGGCCACATCACCGCCGTGGTCCCGGAAACCGCCGCGGCCACGGCCGTGCGCAGCGCGCGCAACGAGGTCCTGCGTCCGCTCGAGTCGCAGGCTGGCGCGCGCAACGTGCTGCGCGCGCCGGCGGCGGGCGCGTGGTGGTTGAACAGCCGCTTCCAGGCCTTCGCGTTCTGGCGCCATCCCTGATGGCACCGCCGCCACCGGAGCGCCCCCGCCGCCGGTCGCGGCACTGAAAGGCAATCGAAAGCCCTCCTCCGTATCGTCCGCCTCACCCTGCGAGGCGGTCCGTGTCCGCCGCGCAGCGAACACATCCGATATGGAGGAGACCATCATGCTGCTCAAGAAGACCCTGTTTGCCGCCAGCACCGCGGTGCTGGCCACCCTCGCCGCCGGCGTCGTCCACGCCGCCCCCGAAAAGCCCGAATGCATCGCGCCCGCCAAGCCGGGCGGCGGCTTCGACCTCACCTGCAAGCTGGTGCAGAGCGCGCTGCAGAACGGCTACCTCGAGGCGCCGATGCGGGTGACCTACATGCCGGGCGGCATCGGCGCCGTCGCCTACAACACCGTCATCGCCAACCGGCCCGCCGAAGGCGGCACCGTGGTCGCCTTCTCCGGCGGCTCCTTCCTCAACCTGGCGATCGGCAAGTTCGGCAAGTACACCGAGAAGGACGTCAAATGGGTCGCGGCGGTCGGCGCCGACTATGGCGCGGTGATCGTCAAGGCCGACTCGCCCTACAAGTCGCTGAAGGACCTGATCGAGGCCACCCGTGCGACTCCCGGCAAGATCGTCTATGGCGCGGGCGGCTCGGTGGGCAGCCAGGACTGGATGAAGTCGGCGCTGATCGCCAAGGAAGCCGGCGTCAATTACAAGGACATGCGCTACGTCGCCTTCGAGGGCGGGGGCGAGGCCATGACCGCGTTGATGGGCGGCCACGTGCAGGCCTACACCGGCGATGCCTCCGAGGTCGCCGCACACCTGAAGGGTGGCCGCGTGCGCGTGCTCGCGGTGCTCTCCCCCGAGCGCCTCCCGGGTGATCTCGCGGCCATCCCGACCGCGATCGAGCAGGGCTACAAGGTCGACTGGACGATTGCGCGCGGCTACTACATGGGCCCCAAGGTCGCCGACGCCGACTACCAGTGGTGGACCGCCGCCTTCGACAAGATGCTGGCCGCGCCCGAGTTCGACAAGCTGCGCCAGGAGCGCGGCCTGTTCCCCTTCGCCCTCACCGGCCCCGCGCTCGAGGACTACGTGAGCAAGGAAGTGCAGCGCTACGCGGCGCTCGCGCGCGAATTCGGCCTGCTCGCCCAGTAAGCCACCCTCCTCGCCACCCCGGGCCGGTCACGGCCCCGGGCCTCCTCATCGGGAGATCGACATGAGTGAAAGAATCCTTGGCGGCGTACTGCTGCTGGTCAGCATCGCTGGCATCTTCATCGGCTGGAACTACGTGCCGCCGGTGTCCTACGAGCCGGTCGGGCCGCGCGCCTTCCCGCTGCTGGTGCTGTTCCTGCTGGGCATCTGCGCGATCACGCTGATGCTCGACAAGAAAAGCACGACGACCTGGGCGCCGACCCCGGTGCTCGCACGCATCGGCCTGCTGTTCCTGATCGTGCTCGCCTATGCCCTGCTGTTCGACAAGCTCGGCTTCATCATCGCCACCGCGCTGATGACCATGCCGGTCGCGCGCTTCTTCGGCGCCACCTGGAAACAGTGCGTGCTCGGCGGCATCGGCCTCGGCGTGGGCATGTTCTTCTTCTTCGACCGCCTGCTCGACGTCGCGCTGCCGACCGGGCTGTGGCTCAACGGCATCCTGGGGTAAGTCATGGAAACC
>JAREIX010000301.1 GCA_029286945.1 Thauera sp.
CACGCGGTAGGTGAGCAGCTCGACGAGGAAGGCCTCCTCGCCGGCGGGGGGATTCTTCAGCAGGGCGACCAGCTCGGTGACCTGCTGCTTCGAGAGCGGCAGCGGCGGGATGCCGAGGGCGGCACGTTCGGCGACATGGGCACGGTAGGCTTCAAGCACGGCGACTTCCTCACTATCTAGTGGCGGTGATCTGGACTCCGACCGGGCGGACCCGGGCGAAACGGCGGCATTATATGTCTTTTATAAGACTAGCGGTGCGGTGCAACACCAAGGCTCAGCGCCCGGCATTCAAGCGGGCTGATTCTACGCCTTCGTCACGCCGCAGGGGATAGCCCCGCGCCCTGCATGAATCCGGCTTCGCGCAGGACCGCTCGGGGTCCGCCTGCAGGAACTTCCAGGTCCCAAGGCCATCCAGTGTGTTGGCCCCAACAGAAACAGGAGACCCGCGATGTCCGCCAATCCGTTCGATACGCTCCGCCCCCTGCCCTCGTCCGACGGCCGCCTCTCATATCACTCGCTGCCGGCGCTCGAGGAGGCCGGAGCAGGTCGCATCTCGCGGCTGCCGGTGTCGATCCGGATCGTGCTCGAGGCCGTGCTGCGCCACTGTGACGGCCACAGGGTGACCGCCGGCCACGTGCGCGAACTCGCCAGCTGGCAACCCGACGCGCCGCGCACGGCCGAGATCCCCTTCGTGGTCGCGCGCGTGGTGCTGCAGGACTTCACCGGCGTGCCGCTGCTCGCCGATCTGGCCGCCATGCGCAGCGTGGCCGTGGCCCAGGGCCGCGAGGCCAAGCTCATCGAGCCGCTGGTGCCGGTCGACCTGGTGATCGACCACTCGGTGCAGGTGGACCACTACGGCACGCCCGACGCGCTGCGCCGCAACATGGAGATCGAGTTCGAGCGCAACCGCGAGCGTTACCAGTTCATGAAGTGGGGCATGCAGGCCTTCGACACCTTCCGCGTGGTGCCGCCGGGCATCGGCATCGTGCACCAGGTCAACCTCGAATACCTCTTCCGCGGCGTGCGCACGCGCGACGGGCTGTGCTTCCCCGACACCCTGGTCGGGACCGACTCGCACACCACCATGATCAACGGCGTCGGCGTGGTGGGCTGGGGCGTGGGCGGCATCGAGGCCGAGGCGGCGATGCTCGGCCAGCCGGTGTACTTCCTCACGCCCGACGTGATCGGCGTGGAACTGCGCGGCAGCCTGCCCGCCGGCACCACCGCCACCGACCTGGTGCTGGCGGTCACCGAGATGCTGCGGCGCGAGAAGGTGGTGGGCAAATTCGTCGAGTTCTTCGGCGACGGCACGGCCAGCCTGTCGGTCACCGACCGCGCGACCATCGCCAACATGGCGCCCGAGTACGGCGCCACCATGGGCTTCTTCCCGGTGGACGGGAAGACCATCGACTACATGCGCGCCACCGGTCGCGAGGAGGCCGAATGCGCGCTGATGGAAGCCTACTTCCGCGCCCAAGACCTGTTCGGCGTGCCGCGCGCGGGCGAGATCGACTACACGCGCAGCCTCGTGCTGGACCTCGCCACGATCGAGCCCGCGCTCGCCGGCCCCAAGCGCCCGCAGGACCGCATCGCGCTGCCCGCCATGCGCGAGGCGTTCGCCCGCCTGTTCTCCGCGCCGGTGGCCGACAACGGCTTCGGCCGCGAGGCCGGCCAGCTCGACGACCGCTTCGCCACCGCGCGCGAGGGTATCGACCTCGGCCATGGCGACGTGCTGATCGCCGCCATCACCTCCTGCACCAACACCAGCAACCCGGCGGTGATGATCGCCGCCGGCCTGCTGGCGCAGAAGGCGGTGGCACGCGGACTGCGCGTGGCCCCGCACATCAAGACCTCGCTCGCCCCCGGCTCGCGGGTGGTCACCGACTACCTGGGCAAGGCGGGCCTGCTCGAGCCGCTCGCCACGCTCGGCTTCGCGCTCGCGGGCTACGGCTGCACCACCTGCATCGGCAACGCCGGCGATCTCGCGCCCGAGTTCAACGCAGCGATCGCCGACCACGACCTCGTGGTGGCCGCGGTGCTGTCGGGCAACCGCAACTTCGAGGCCCGCATCCACCCCGCGATCCGCGCCAACTACCTCGCCTCGCCGCCGCTGGTGGTGGCCTTCGCGCTCGCCGGGCGCGCCAACATCGACCTGACCCGAGAACCGCTCGGCACCGCCCGCGACGGCCAGCCGGTGTATCTGCGCGACATCTGGCCGAGCTCGGACGAGATCGCCGCCGCCCTGCCCTTCGCCACCGACCCGGCGACCTATCGACGGCTGTACGCCGACTTCACCCGCGACCACGACCTGTGGAACGCGATCCACGCGCCCACCGGCCAGACCTACGACTGGCCGCCTTCCACCTACATTGCCTGCCCGCCCTTCTTCGAGGGCTTCGGCATGACGCCGCCGCCGGCGCGCGACATCCACGACGCACGCGCGCTGCTGCTGCTCGGCGACTCGGTGACCACCGACCACATCTCGCCGGCTGGCGCCTTCAACGAGAACAGCCCGGCCGGGCGCTGGCTGCGCGGGCAGGGCGTGGAGAAGAAGGATTTCAACTCCTATGGCTCGCGCCGCGGCAACCACGACGTGATGGTGCGCGGCACCTTCGCCAACGTGCGCGTGAAGAATCTGATGCTGCCGCCCAAGCCCGACGGCAGCCGCGTCGAAGGCGGCTACACCCTGCTCGACGGCGCGCAGACCACGGTCTACGAGGCGGCGAGCGCCTGGATGGCGCGCGGCGTAGCGACCCTCGTCTTCGCCGGCGAGGAATACGGCACCGGCTCGTCGCGCGACTGGGCCGCCAAGGGCACCGCGCTGCTCGGGGTGAAGGCGGTGGTGGCGAGGAGCTTCGAGCGCATCCACCGCTCCAACCTGGTCGGCATGGGCGTGCTGCCACTGCAGTTCATCGGCGAGGACAGCTGGCAGGCGCTCGGTCTGGATGGGAGCGAGAGCTTCACGCTCGAGGGCATCGCCGCCGGCCTGGCGCCGCGCCAGCAGCTCACGCTGCAGATCGAGCGCGCCGACGGCTCGCGGCAATCCGTGCCGCTGCTGTGCCGCATCGACACGCCGATCGAGATCGAGTACTACCGCCACGGCGGGGGCACCCCGGCGCGTCCCGAGGAGATCCGACAGCGCCTCGATGCGATGTTCCGCTGCATCGACGCTGGCGAGCTGGCGGAGGCGCGCCGCCTGCGCACCGAACTCGAACGCGACATCGGTGTCGACGAACCAGAGTTCGTGCGCGCGGACATGCTGCTGCGCCTTCGCAACGGGACCCGGTGAGACACATCGCGAAGCGCCCCGAGCCCGAGGTCTACCGGCTCTGGAGGGTCGGAGCATCGGACGACTGGAAGCCGAGCTGGGCAGCGCTGCAGGGCTCCGTCAAGGACACCCTCAAGAACGCCCTTCTCGACGAGCAGGGTTTCCTGTGCTGCTATTGCGAACG
>JAREIX010000060.1 GCA_029286945.1 Thauera sp.
AGGTGCACATGCCGAGGAAGAAGGCGAGCGCCATGTTCTCGATGAACACGGCCCGCACGAAGAGGCTCAGATAGTGTTCCATTTCAGTAGGCCTCCTTTTCCACGACCTGCGGTGCCATGCGGAAGGCCGGTTTCTCGACCTGCTCGCGGCGCCAGGTGCGCAGCGCCCAGATCAGCAGACCGATCAGGAAGAAGGCCGAGGGCGGCAGCAGCAGCAGACCGTTGGGGATGTACCAGCCGCCGTCCTTGGCGAGCGTGATGATCTCGACCCCGAACAGCTTGCCGGCACCGAAGAGCTCGCGGATCACGCCCAGGGTCAGCAGCACCACGCTGTAGCCGAGGCCGTTGCCGATGCCGTCCCAGAACGACAGCACGGGTGGGTTCTGCATCGCGAAGGCTTCGGCGCGGCCCATCACGATGCAGTTGGTGATGATCAGGCCGACGAACACCGAGAGCTGCTTGGAGAGCCCGTAGGCGTAGGCCTTGAGGATCTGGTCCACCACGATGACCAGCGAGGCGATGATCACCATCTGCACGATCATGCGGATCGAGCTCGGGATCTGGTTGCGGATCATCGAGATGAACAGGTTGGAGAAACCTGTCACCAGGGTCAGCGCGATCGACATCACCAGCGCCGTCTTCAGGTTGGAGGTGACCGCGAGCGCCGAACAGATGCCGAGGATCTGCAGGCCGATCGGGTTGTTGGCGAAGACCGGATTGAACAGGACTTCCTTGACGGTGGGTTTGGACATGATCAAGCCCCCTGGGTACGGAGTTTGGTGAGATAGGGGCCGAAGCCCTGCTCACCGAGCCAGAACTGGAGCAGGCGATCGACACCATTGCTGGTCAGCGTGGCGCCGGCGAGTGCGTCGACCTGGTGCTTCGCCTCCGGATTGGCGGGATCGACGCCGCCCTTGACGATGCGGATCACCGGCTTGCCCTGCTCGTCGAACAGCGCCTTGCCCGGCCACAAGGCCTTCCACTTCGGGTTGTCGACCTCGCCACCGAGGCCCGGGGTCTCGGCGTGCTGGTAGAAGCCGAGGCCGACCACGGTGTTGAGGTCAGCCCTGAGGGCGACGAAACCGTGCAGCGTGGACCACAGCCCGTAGCCGCGCACCGGCAGGATCAGCGATTCGAGCTTGCCGTCCTGCTCGACCATGTACACGGTGGTGAAGCGCTCACGGCGCTTGATCAGCGCGATGTCTTCCTCGCCGCCGAGGGCGTCGGAGAGCTTCGGGTCGCGGGCGGCCTTGAGCGGGTCGAACAGGTTCGGATCGTGGGCTTCGGAGTATTCGCCGCTCTCGAGGTCGACCACGCGCGCCTTGATGCGGCTGGCGAACAGGTCCTTGACCGCACGCGAGGACATGCCTTCCTCGCCCAGCCCGGCAATGGAAAGGATGCTGCGCTGCTTGTCGAGCTGGCGGTTCTCGATCTGCACCGGCTTCAGCGACACCGCCGCACCGGCGACGAAGACCGAGCTGACGAGACTGACCGCCAGCGCCACCAGCAGCGTGCGGCTCGTCGATTCTTTCTTAGACATTGCGCGCAAGCCTCCGCTTGATGTTGGCCGCGACCACGAAATGGTCGATCAGCGGCGCACACAGGTTGGCGAACAGGATGGCGAGCATGATGCCTTCCGGGAAGGCCGGGTTCACCACGCGCACCAGCACGGTCATCAGACCGACGAGCGCGCCAAAGATCCACTTGCCGGTGTTGGTCATCGACGCCGAAACCGGATCGGTGGCCATGAACATCATGCCGAAGGCGAAGCCGCCCATCACCAGGTGCCAGTACCAGGGCACGGCGAACATCGGGTTGGTGTCGGAGCCGATCGCATTGAGCAGCAGGCTGGAGCCGATCATGCCGAGCATCACGCCGGCGACGATGCGCCAGGACGCGATCTTCATGACCAGCAGCACGCCGCCGCCGATCAGGATGGCAAGCGTGCTGGTCTCGCCGATCGAGCCCTGAACGGTGCCGAGGAAGGCGCTCATCCAGTCGATGCCGGCGCTGGTCACCGCCTCGATGCCGCCAGCGGCGCCGAGCGACAGCATGGTGGCGCCGGTGTAGCCGTCCACCGCGGTCCACACCGCGTCGCCCGACATCTGCGCCGGATAGGCGAAGTACAGGAAGGCACGGCCGGCCAGTGCGGGGTTGAGGAAGTTCTTGCCGGTACCGCCGAACACTTCCTTGGCGATCACGACCCCGAAGCTGATGCCCAGCGCCACCTGCCACAGCGGGATGTCGGGCGGCAGGCTCAACGCGAACAGCACCGAGGTGACGAAGAAGCCCTCGTTGACCTCGTGCTTGCGGATCGCCGCGAACAGCACCTCCCAGAAGCCGCCGACGATGAAGGTGACGAGGTAGATCGGCAGGAAGTAGGCCGCGCCGTGGATGAAGTTGTCCCACAGGCTGCCCGGGTCGAAGCCGGCAAGTGCACCGATCAGGCCGACGCGCCAGCCCTCCTGCGCCGCCATCAGCTCGGCGCTGCCGGCGAGGATGGTGTTGGCCTGATAGCCGACGTTCCACATGCCGAAGAACATGGCCGGAAAGGTGCAGAGCCACACCGTGATCATCATGCGCTTGAGGTCGAGCCCGTCGCGCACGTGGGCGGTGTTGCGGGTGACCAGCGCCGGCTTGTAGAGCGCGGTGTCGACCGCCTCGTAGAGGGCGTAGAACTTCTCGTACTTGCCGCCCTTGTGGAAATGATGCTCGATGTTGTCGAGCCAGGAGCGCACACTCATGCTCAACCCTCCTTCTCGATGCGGGTGAGGTTGTCCCGCAGGATGGGACCGTATTCGTACTTGCCCGCGCATACGTAGGTGCACAGCGCGAGGTCTTCCTCGTCGAGCTCGAGACAGCCGAGCTTCTGCGCGGTCTCGGTGTCGCCGACGATCAGCGCACGCAGCAGCTGGGTGGGCAGGATGTCGAGCGGCATCACCTCTTCGTAGTTGCCGATCGGCACCATCGCGCGCGGGCTGCCGTTGGCGCTGGTGGTGAAGTCGAACAGCCTGCCCGGCGAGAGCTTGGAGATGTAGAGGTTCATCACCGAATGCTTGTTCGCCCCGGCACGCAGGTAATGGAGCATCTCGCGCTCGGTACCCTCCTCCAGGCAGGACGCCTGCAGGTGGTAGCGACCGAGGTAGGCGCAGGGGCCGCGCGCGCTGCGGCCGCCGAAGACCGAACCGGAGATCACCCGCACCTTGCGCCCGGCCTTGAGCTCACCGGCGGTGAGCTCGTCGAGGCTGGCGCCGAGGCGGCTGCGCAGCAGGCGCGGCTTGTCGACCATCGGGCCGCCGAGGGCGACGACGCGCTCGACCCACAGGCGCCCGCTGGCGAACAGCTTGCCGATCGCGATCGTGTCCTGGTAGTTGAGCGTCCACACCGACTTCTCGGCATGGACCGGATCGAGGAAGTGGATGTGCGTGCCGGCCAGCCCCGCAGGGTGCGGACCGGCGAAGCTCTCGGCGCGCACGTTGGCCAGCCCGGAGCACGGCATCTGGGTGCCGTCGGCGTGGCAGACGACGACCGGCGCGATGCGCGCGAGCACGCGCAGGCCGCGCGCGAAGTCTTCCTTGTGTTCGCCGATGACCACCACCGGATCGGCCGCGAGCGGGTGGGTGTCGATCGCGGCGACGAAGATCGAATGCGGGCGCGCATCGATCGCCGGCACCTTGCTGAAGGGCCGGGTGCGCAGCGCGGTCCACAGGCCGGAGTCGATCAGGCCCGAGCGCACCCGCTGCTCGTCGAGGCGGTCGATCTCGGCATCCGTGTAGCGCGCGAACTCCACCGCGGCGTCGGGCGCATCCTCGCCCTCGAGGTCGATCACCACCGACTGCAGCACGCGCTGCTCGCCGCGGTTGATCGCACTCACCGTGCCCGCGCCCGGCGCGGTGAACACCACGCCCGGCGTCTTCTTGTCGGCAAACAGGACCTGCCCGAGCTTGACCCGGTCGCCCACCTGCACGGCCATGGTCGGCTTCATGCCGTGGTAGTCGAACCCGATGACCGCCACGCTGCGCACCGGTCGCCCGGTCTGGATGCGCTGCTCGGGCGCGCCCGTGATAGGCAGGTCCAGACCGCGTTTGATTCTAATCATGCGCTTCTCGCCCGTTGATTCCAGGGAATGAACGGAAACGCCAGGCCGCGTCCTGACCGCCGCGGCAGCCGGACGCCGGGGCGCTCCCGCGTCGATAAACAGCGCGATTATAAAAGATTGTTACCGAAGGATCACGCCGAGAAATGGGCCGCGGGACGCTGCCTACGTGAAATCCACAATATGGGGCCGCCCACTGGAGACGACGTGGCGTCGCGCAAGCGCCCGCGCGCCACGCCGTCGGCGAGGCTCAGACGCGCTCGAACAGGCCCGCCGCCCCCATGCCGGTGCCGATGCACATGCTGATCATGCCCCAGCGCAACCCGGGGTCGCGCTGCATGGCGGCCATCAGCGTCGCGCTGCGGATCGCGCCGGTGGCGCCGAGCGGATGCCCGAGCGCGATCGCACCGCCGAGCGGGTTGACCCGCGCCGGGTCCATCTCCAGCTGGCGCATCACCGCCAGCGCCTGCGCGGCGAAGGCCTCGTTGAGTTCGGTCCAGCCCACGTCCGCCATCGACACCCCGGCGCGCGCGAGCGCACGCGGAATGGCCTCGACCGGCCCGATGCCCATGACCTCGGGCGGCACCCCCGCCACCGCGAAGCTGGCAAAGCGCGCGATCGGCTTCGCGTCGTAGCGCTTCAACGCCGCCTCGCTCATCAGCAGCACCGCCGCGGCGCCGTCCGACATCTGCGAGCTGTTGCCGGCGGTCACCGAACCGCGCGCGGCAAACACCGGCTTGAGCTTCGCCAGCTTGTCGACCGCCGCATCCGGGCGCGGCCCCTCATCGTGCTCGACCACGCGCTCGGCGATGCGCACCGTGCCGTCGGCGCCCGGGGCGTAGGACTTCACCGCATAGGGCGCGATCTCGGCGGCGAAATGCCCCCCCGCGATCGCGGCGCAGGCGCGGCGGTGCGACTCGACCGCGAACGCGTCCTGATCCTCGCGGCTCACCTTCCACTGCTGCGCCACCTTCTCCGCGGTGAGGCCCATGCCGTAGGCGATGGCGAGGTTCTCGGCGCGCGCGAAGATCTCCGGGTTGAGGCTGACCTTGTTGCCCATGATCTGCGGCATCGCGCTCATGCTCTCGGTGCCGGCGGCGATCATCACGTCGGCTTCGCCCAGGCGGATGCGGCTGGCGGCGTCGGCCACCGCCTGCAGGCCGGAGGCGCAGAAGCGGTTGATCGTGATGCCCGGCACGCCATCGGGCAGGCCCGCCAGCAGCAGGCCGATGCGCGCCACGTTCATGCCCTGCTCGGCCTCGGGCATGGCGCAGCCGGCGATCACGTCGCCGATCTCGGCGGCATCGAGGCCGGGCACCCGGGCCACCAGCTCGCGCAGCACGGTGGCCAGCATGTCGTCCGGGCGCACATGGCGGAAGGCGCCGTTGCGCCGGGCCACCGGCGTGCGCACCGCGGCAACGATGTAGGCGTCCTGGATCTGTTTGCTCATCGTCTTCCTCTCCATCAGTTGCGCAGGGGCTTGCCGGTTTCCAGCATGTGCGCGATGCGCTGCTGCGTCTTCTCGGTCTTCAGCAGTTCGATGAACTGGGCGCGCTCGACGTCCAGGATCCACTGCTCACCGACCTGGCTGCCGCTGTCCACCTCGCCCCCGCACAGGGCGGTGGCCGCGGCCTTGGCGACGCGGTAGTCGTGCGCCGAGATGAAGCCGCCCTCGGCCATGTTCACGAGCAGCATCTCGCAGGTGGCGATGCCGTTGCGCCCGGCCACGGTGACTGCCGGATTGACCAGCGCCGGCCGCCAGGCCGACTCGGCCAGCGCGCGCGCGCGGCGGATCGCGGCATGCAGGATCTCGTGGGCATTGAACAGCACGTCGTCGCCCGCGCGGCCGAAGCCGAACTGCACGGCCTCGAGCGCGCTCTTGGCCACGGTGGCCATGGCGATGGTCTGGAAGGCGTTCTGGATGTAAGGGAACACGTCGCCGCCCGCGGCACGCTGGGCCAGCGCATGCGCCTGCAGCGCGAACTCCTTGCTGCCGCCCCCGGCCGGGATCAGGCCGACGCCGGCCTCGACCAGGCCGACATAGCTCTCGAGCGCGAACACGCGGTGCGCCGCGTGCATCACGAACTCGCAGCCGCCGCCGAGCGCCATGCCTTCCACGGCCACCACCACCGGCACCTGAGCGTGCTTGATCGCCATCGAGGTGCGCTGGAATTTCGCCACCATCTTCTCGAGCAGCGCGAACTGCCCGGCGCGGCAGGCCGCGTCCACCTGCTGCAGGTTGGCGCCCACGGCGAACGGTGCCGGCTGCCAGATCACCAGGCCGTCGAGCTCGATCTCGGCACGCGCGATCGCCTCCAGCATGCCGTCCATGACCTCGTCGCCGATCGCGTGCATCTTCGAGGTGATCGACACGATGCCGATGCGCGCGTCCTGGTCGGCGCGCCGCCACAGGCGCACGCCGGCGTTCTCCCACAGGGTCTCGCCGCGGTCGTCGGGCGCCTCGCCGAGCACGCGGTCGGGGTAGAGCTGGCGCTGGTACACCGCCAGTGCGGAGCGCGGCTTCAGCATGTCCTCGGCCGCGCTGTAGGAGCCGGCCGGCGCATGCACGCCCGCGCGCACGAACACCCAGGCCGGCAGCGGCACCTCCGCCATCGCACGCCCGTGCGCGATGTCGTCCCGCACCATCTCGGCGACATCCCGCCAGCCCGCCGCCTGCCAGGTCTCGAACGGCCCCTGCGCCCAGCCGAAGCCCCAGCGCATCGCCAGGTCGATGTCGCGCGCGTTGTCGGCGATGTCGGCCAGATGCACCGCGCAGTAATGGAACACGTCGCGGAAGATGGCCCACAGGAACTGCGCCTGCGGGTGCGTATGGGCGGCGAGCTGGGCGAACTTCTCGGCCGGGTTCTTCAGCCTGAGGATGTCCTCAACGTCCGGGAAGACCTCGCCGCCGCTGTCGCGATAGTCCTGCAGGTGCAGGTCGAGCACCTGGATCTGCTTGCCCTGCTTACGGTAGATGCCGGCCTTGGTCTTCTGCCCGAGCGCGCCCCTGGCCACCAGCGCCTGCAGCCAGTCGGGCGTGATGAAGTGCCTTGCCCACGGATCGGCATGCTCGCCGCTGCCCAGCGTCGCCTGCATGGTGCCGAGCACATGCAGCAGCGTATCGAGGCCGACCACGTCCGCAGTACGGAAAGTCGCGCTCCTGGGGCGACCGATGCGCGGACCGGTGAGCAGGTCCACCTCGTCGAAAGCGAGCCCGAGGCGCGCGGTATGGTGCAGCACGGCCAGGATCGAGAACACGCCGACGCGGTTGGCGACGAAGTTGGGCGTGTCCTTGGCGCGCACGATGCTCTTGCCCAGGCGCGTGACCAACCAGGCTTCCAGGCCGTCGAGCAGCGCCGCGTCGGTGGCGGCGGTGGGGATCAGCTCCACCAGCGGCATGTAGCGCGGTGGGTTGAAGAAGTGGATGCCGCAGAACTGGCTGCGGCGGTCGACCGGCATGCCGGCGGCGAGCGCCTCGATCGACAGCCCGGAGGTGTTGGAGGCGAAGATCGCGCCTGCCTTCAGGTGCGGCGCGACCTTGGCATAGAGATCGAGCTTCCACTCCATCTTCTCGGCGATCGCCTCGATCACGAGGTCGCACTCGCCCAGGCGCGCAAGGTCGCTGCCATAGTTGGCGAGCTCGATGTACTGCGCCCGATCCTTGGCCGCGAACGGCGCCGGATCGAGCTTCTTCATGCCGGCGACGGCCTTGCTGGCGATGCCGTTGGGGTCGCCTTCCTGCGCCGGCAGGTCGAACAGGATCACCGGCACGTCGGCGTTGGCGCAATGGGCAGCGATCTGCGCCCCCATGACCCCGGCGCCGAGGACGGCGACTTTACGGATGATGAGACGGCTCATGCGGTTCTCCTGATAGCGGGAAAGTGCAAGACGCAAGCACAGGCGTGCGCAGACACGCGTCCCGTGCGCGCATGGCTTTCAGGTTACGCCCGGCGATCGGCAGCAATCAAAACGGCCCGCGCCGCCAGGAGCGCGGGCCACGGATGAAGCGTCGTTCAGAACGACATCGAGTACTGTGCTCCAAGGATCCAGACGCTGGAATCGTATTCGCCCTTGACGAGGCCCTTGCTGGGATCACTGGCACTGCCGTTGTTGATCTTTGTGTCTTCCACATGCAGATACGAGACGCCCATATCGATCGCGGAGCCCTTGTTGGGTTTCCACTGACCGCCGAGGGAGAACCAGATTCGGTCGTTATCGGGCAGCGAGGTCAGGCGCTTCTCGGCGTTCTTGACCGGCGTCTCGTCGAAGGCCACACCGAACTTCAGCTTCCAGGCGTCGTTGAGTTGGTAGTTCGCGCCGAGGGCGACGCGCCAAGTGTCCTGGAAGTCGGTATCCAGGGTCTGCGCTTTCTCGAGCGGGGTGCCAAGCAACAGCCCGGAGGTCCGCATGATGTCAACCTTGTCGACACTGCTCCAGCCCGTCCAGGACACATCCCCCAGCAATTCCCAGCGGGAGTCGAGCTTGTGCGACAGGCTCAGGATGAAAGTATCCGGAAGTTCCACATCTGCAGCTGCGCTCACACCGGTAGTCAAGGGATGCAGGTTTGCAGCCGTGCCACTGAACTCCAAGGTCCCCTTCAACTCATGCTTGATCTTCGAACGATATGAGACCCCGACTTTGGTCGCGTCGGACAGAGTAAAGAGGGCGCCAACGTTCCAACCCCACGAATCATCATCTGCGTCGAGGGTCGCAAACGTTGAAGCAAGTGGCAGCGGAGTCGTAATTATTCCCGCGCGCCGAACGTACTCCGCCTCCATGCGCTGCCAGTTCACGCCGAAACCCAGCGAAACCTTCTCATTGACCCGCCACGCAATCGACGGGTTGATATTGATCGTCTTGATGTCGAACTTGATCGAGTGCGCCGAGCCAATCCAGTCGCGGTTGTATTCGGTGATCAAACCAAACGGCGCCCCCATGCCGACGCCAACGTACAGATCCTTGTTCAGCGCCCACGACAGGTAGGCATTCGGCAGCGCCGCCCAATCACCGGCGTCCTGCGCTCCACCCGCAAGCGCGCCTGCACTCGAACCCTGATCCGTAAATTTGAAACTCGGCCGTACCAGCGACAGACCCGCCGACACCTCGCGCGCCTGCAACTGCGTCATGCCGGCCGGGTTGAAGAAGATCGTGCTGGCGTTCTCGGCCACCGCTGCCGAACCGGCGTAGGCGTTGCCGATGCCGCTGGCGTTCTGCTCGAGCAACTGGAAGCCAGCCGCCGAGGCGGTACCGCTTGCAAGGGTCAGCAGTGCTGCAGGCAGCACGCGGGCGATCAGGGTTTTCTGCATTTCGGGTCTCCTCTCTACGATCAATAAAGCCCCGGGTTTCTCCCGGTGGCGTGCCTGGCACCTGGGACTGGAAGCTGCACCCCGGCGCCCTGGGGGGTGCGACTGATTGCCGCAAACCATCCTTCATTCCACGCTGCGGTCGCCCGCTCTCGCAGCAGCGTAGCCGTTCATGCGATTCACCTATGCTGTGCGCACCATTCGCCACCTCGCAGGGGGGGGCTAGTCGGGTTTTCCCTTGCTTCTGCAATAGTTCAGCGGTCCGCCCGTATGCGGCGCGAAGCCGGTGCCGAAGATCACGCCGGCATCGGCCAGGTCCGCATCCGCAACCACGCTCTGCGCCACGCAGCGCTGCGTGGCGGCCAGCAGGGGGGCGAGCACGCGCTCGGCCAGTCCGGCAGGGATCGGCGGCGTTTCCGGCTCGCGCCTGGCTCGCAGCCTCCGCCAGAGCCCACCGAGCAGCCCGTCCTTGGCCGTGTCCTTGCCGTCACCCTTTACCGCCTTGCCATCCACCCAGCGGTAATAACCCTCGCCGCTCTTCCGCCCGAGCTTGCCTTCGCCGACCAGCTTCAGCAGCCGCGCGGGCGGCTCGGCGCCTGCGCCGGCGAGCGCCTTGCCGGCGGCCACGGCGATATCCAGGCCCACCGTATCGACCAGTTCCACCGGCCCCATCGGCATGCCGAAGGCGACCAGCGCGGCATCCACCGTCGCCGGCGCGATGCCTTCCTCGACGCAGCGCAGGGCCTCGAGCATGTAGGGGCCGAGCACCGCATTGACCAGGAAGCCGGGCGCGCTCTGCACCGGCAGCGCCAGCTTGTCGATGCGGCGCACGAAGCCGGTTGCGCGGCGCAGCACCTCGGCGGCGGTGGCCTCGCCCTGCACCACCTCGACCAGCGGCAGCATCGGCACCGGGTTGAAGAAGTGGATGCCGACCAGGCGCGACGGGTCCTTCAATGCGGTGGCGATGTCTTCCAGGCGCAGGCTGGAGGTGTTCGTGGCGAGCACCGCGTCCGGCTTCGCGCGCGCTTCGAGTTCGGCGAACAGGCTGCGCTTGACCTCCGGGTTCTCGAAGATCGCCTCGATGATCACGTCGGCGCGCGCCACGCCCTGGCCCTGCGGGTCGGGGATCAGGCGGTCGAGGGTGAAGCGCACCTGCCGCGCGTCGCCCTTGTGGCGGCGTTCGAACAGCTTGGCGGCGCGGGCGATCGCGGGCGCGATGCGCTCCACCGACTGGTCCTGCAGCGTCACCGTCATGCCGCGCAGCGCACACACCGCGGCGATGTCGCCGCCCATCACGCCCGCGCCCACCACATGCACGTGGCGCGGCGCGAAGTCGCTGTCCTTGCCGAAGGCCTTCAGGCGCTCCTGCAGGTGGAAGACGCGCACCAGGTTGCGCGCGGTGGGCGAGGCGAAGATGGTGTCGAGCGCAGACGGATCGCCCGCGGGCACCGCGAGCGCGTTGCCGCCGTACCTCTCCCAGATATCGACGATGGCGAACGGCGCCGGATAGTTGGCGCGGCTCACCTTGCGCGCGGCCTGGGCGCGGGCCCTGTCGGCGACGATGCTGCGCAGCGGGCCGTTCATCGCCCAACGCATGGCGCGTTCCCGCGCCGGCAGTCGTCTGGCAGGCTTGCCGCCGAGCGCCACGATGCGCGCGGCCGACTCCATCACCCGCGCCGGCACGCAGTCGTCGGCCAGCCCGAGGCGCTTCGCCTTCTTTGCATCGACGCTCTTGCCGGTCAGCATCAGGTCGAGCGCCGCGGCCGGGCCGATGAGCTCGGGCAGGCGCAGCATGCCGCCCCAGCCGGGGACGATGCCGAGCATGACTTCGGGGAGTGCGAGCTTGCTGCCCGGCTCATCGACCACGATGCGGTAACGGCAGGCGAGCGCGAGTTCGAGTCCGCCGCCCAGGCAGTGGCCGCGAATCAGCGCCAGCGTGGGGTAGCGCACCGCAGCGAGGCGGTTGAACAGCTTCCAGCCACGCTCGACCAGCGCCCGCGCGGCGAGCGCCGAATCCAGCCGGGAGAACTCCTCGATGTCCGCACCGGCGATGAAGCCGGCGGGCTTGGCCGAGGCGATCACCAGCGCCTGCGGCGGCGCCGCGTCGAGCGCATCGAGCACCTGGGCGAATTCGCTCATCACCGCGGACGACAGCACGTTGGCGCTGGCGTCCGCCATGTCCAGGTCCAGCCAGGCCAGGCCGGTCTCTTCACGGCGCAGGCGCCAGTGCTTCCAGTCCTGTTGCAGGTTTGCGCTCATCACACCGTCTCCACCAGCATCGCCCCGCCCTGTCCGCCGCCGATGCAGATCGACGCCAGCCCGCGCCCGCCGCCCTTGCGGCGCAGCGCCTCGAGCAGATGCAGCACAATGCGCGCACCGCTCGCGCCCACCGGGTGGCCAAGGGCGATCGCGCCGCCATCGACGTTGAGACGCGACACGTCGGGCGCGCCCGGCGCATCCACGCCGAAGTGCCCGCGGCAGTAGGCGTCGTCCTCGAAGGCGCGCAGGCAGGCGATGACCTGGGCGGCGAAGGCCTCGTTGAGTTCCCAGGCGTCGAGATCTTTGGGCGCGAGATCATGGCGTTGCAGGATCGGCATCGCGGCGTGCACCGGGCCCAGCCCCATCTGGTCGGGCGCGAGGCCCGCCCACTGGCTGTCGGTGATGCGCCCGAGCGGCTGCAGGCCGTGGCGCTCGACCGCCTCTTCAGAGGCCAGCACCAGCCACGCCGCGCCATCGGTGATCTGCGAGCTGTTGCCCGGGGTGACGCGGCCGTATTTCTTGTCGAAGAAGGGCTTGAGCTTGGCGAGGTTGGCCATCGACGAGTCGCGCCGCACGCCGTCGTCGGCCGCATACACCTGGCCGTCGCGGTCGATCAGCGGCACGATCTCGTCGACGTAGTGCCCGGCGTCCTGCCCGACGAACACGCGGCGGTGGCTCTCGACCGCGAAGGCGTCCATGTCCTCGCGCGTGATGCCGAACTTCCACGCCAGGTTCTCGGCGGTCTGGCCCATCAACTGGCCGACGATCGGGTCGGTGAGGCCCTTCATGATGCCGATCACCGGGGCGAGGTGGCCCAGACGGAAGGTCTTCAGCATCGCCAGCCTTGCGCCGGTGCTGCGCGCCGCGTACCAGCCGGCGAGCCAGCGCACCATCTTCTCGGAAAACAGCAGCGGCGCATGCGAGAGCGCATCGACGCCGCCGGCGAGCACGAGCTGGCTGCGTCCGCACTGGATGTTGGCGATCGCCGAATCGATCGCCTGCATGCCCGAGGCGCAGTTGCGCATCACCGTCCACCCCGGCACCTTGTCGCCGCAGCCCAGGCGTAGCGCGACCACGCGGCCGATGTTGACCTCGTCCGGCGAGGGACTGGCGCAGCCGAGGATGACCTCGTCGAGCTGGTCGGGTGCGAAGGGCTGGCGCATCAGCAGCGCGCTGCCCGCAGCGGTGGCGAGATCGGACGCAGTGAAGGGGCCAGGGGCGTTCTTCGCTTTCAGGAAGGGGGTGCGTGCGCCATCGACGATGTAGACGGTCCTGCTCATTCCGCGACCTCGACCTTGTCATGGGCGGTGTCCTGCGCCGGAGAATGTCCGTGCAGCTTGCGCATCACCGACTTGAGGCCGAAGTCGTAGGGGAAGTCATCGACCCGGATGACCTTGTCGCGCAGCGCGTTGCGGCGCTCGACCAATGCGTATTCCTGCGCGCTGATCACGCCGGCATCGCGCGCGAGGCGCCAGATCTCGTCGACGTCGCCCGAGGCCAGCACCTTGGGATCGAAGCGCCCCTGGCGGCGGGCATCCTTGAGCTTGGCCTCGACCGGGTCGGCCTCGATCGTTGCGACGAGCGCGGCCTCGAGCGCGCCGGCCGGCTCCTCGACGTCGGTGGGCAGATGCACGTCCGAGGTCAGGCGGTCACGCGTCGGCGAGGGCTCGAGCAGCAGCGCGGCGACCTGGTGGCCGAGCCTGTCCGAGGGCACGACATAGGGCCGGCCGAGCGGGAACACGATCACGCGGCGCAACACGAAGGCGACGAGCTTGTTCGGGAAGTTGGCGATCACGCCCTCGAAGGCCTGCTGGATGCGGAACATGCAGTCCCAGATCGCCCAGTGCATCAGCGGCGCGTCGGCGACGTGGCGGCCTTCGGACTCGAAGCGCTTGAGCGTGGCGGTGGCCAGATACATCAGCGACAGGATGTCGCCCAGCCGCGCGGAGAGCTTTTCCTTGCGCTTCAGGGCGCCGCCCATGGTGCCCATGGAGATGTCGGCGATGAAGGCGAACGCGGCCGAGAAGCGGGTGAGCTGCTGGTAGTAGCGGCGGGTTTCCGGTGCCACGCTTTCCGGCACCCTGACGAAGTGCGAACCGGTGAGACCCATGATCGTCGCGCGCGCCGCGTTCGAGACCGTGTAGCCGACATGCCCCCACAGGGCCTCGTCGAACGCGCGCAGGTCGCCCTGCTGCGCGGCGTACATCTCCTTCAGCACATGAGGATGGCAGCGGATCGCACCCTGGCCGAACAGGATCAGGCTGCGGGTGAGGATGTTGGCGCCTTCCACGGTGATGCCGACCGGGATCTGCTGGTAGGCGCGGCCGAGGAAGTTCTGCGGGCCGAGGCAGAT
>JAREIX010000061.1 GCA_029286945.1 Thauera sp.
AGCATCTCAAGCGCACCCTTGCGGCCATCGGGCCGTCCCAGACGCCCCGCTTGCTGACTGATCATGCAAACGGCGTGGGGTAACTGAGGCTTTTAGGATAAAACGACAAACAGGGCGGAGACGCACCAATGCAGTTCCTGCACGACTTCTTCACGGCCTTGAACGACATCGTCTGGGGTATTCCGATGATCGTTCTGATCCTTGGCACGGGCCTGTACCTGCAACTGCGCCTCGGCTTCATGCCGATCCGCAAGATCCCGCAGGGCTTCCGCATGCTGTGGGGCAGCCGCACGCCCGGCAGCAAGGCGCACGGCGACATCTCCCCGTTCGCGGCGCTGATGACCGAGCTCTCGGCGACCGTCGGCACCGGCAACATCGCCGGCGTGGCGACCGCAATCGCGGTGGGCGGCCCCGGCGCGCTGTTCTGGATGTGGATGACGGCGCTCGTGGGCATGGCCACCAAATACTCCGAGATCGTGCTGGCGGTGAAGTACCGTGAGGTCGATGACAAGCGCGAGCACGTCGGCGGTCCGATGTACGTCATTCGCAACGGCCTGGGCGGGCGCTGGCGTTGGCTGGCGACCGCGTTCGCGCTGTTCGGCGGGCTGGCCGGCTTCGGTATCGGCAACATGGTGCAGGCCAATGGCGTGTCGAGCGCGATGCACAACGCCTTCGGCATCGAGACCTGGGTGACCGGCCTCGTGCTGGCGGTGTTCACGGCCGCGGTCGTGCTGGGCGGCATCAAGCGCATCGGCGCCGTGGCCGAGCGTCTCGTACCGACGATGTGTCTCGGTTACATCCTGTGCACCGGTGTCGTCCTGTTCATCTTCGCCGACAAGATCCCCGAAGCGTTCTCGCTGATCTTCACGCATGCCTTCACGCCGATCTCGGCAACCGGCGGGTTTGCCGGCGCGGCCGTGATGCTGGCGATCCAGAGGGGTGTGGCGCGCGGCATCTTCTCGAACGAAGCCGGCCTGGGCACCGCCGGCATCGCCCAGGCAGCGGGCAAGACCAGCGACCCGGTGTATTCGGGCCTGGTCGGCATGATGGGCACCTTCATCGACACCATCATCGTGTGTTCGATGACCGGTCTCGCCATCATCGCCAGCGGCGTGTGGACATCGGGCCTGTCGGGCGCGGTGCTCACCTCGAACAGTTTCGAGGCGGCGATGCCGGGGGTCGGCAAGTACTTGCTCGCGATCAGCCTGGCGGTGTTCGCCTTCACGACCATCCTCGGGTGGTCCTACTACGCGGAGAAGTGCTGGGAATACCTGCTGGGCTCGAAGAGCGAGAAGCCCTTCCGTCTCGTGTGGGTGCTGTGCGTGCCGGTGGGCGCGATCGCGACGCTGGACTTCGCCTGGCTCGTCGCCGACACGCTCAACGCGCTGATGGCGATCCCCAACCTGATCTCGCTACTGGTGCTCGCGCCGCTCATCGCGAAGCTGACGCGCGAATACTTTGCCGAGCAGCGCCGCGTCGCGCGCCCGGCCGCCGAAAACGTCGTCGTCGCAGCGGCGCGCACGACGCATTGACCCCTCATTCGCAATTCACCTCCGGAGACATACCATGTTCGACAAGCAAATGCAGATCGCCGGCTACGACGATGCCCTGTGGCAGGCAATCGAAGCCGAGCGCAGCCGCCAGGAAGACCACATCGAGCTGATCGCGTCGGAAAACTACGCCAGCCCGCGCGTCATGCAGGCACAGGGCACGGTGCTCACCAACAAGTATGCCGAGGGCTACCCCGGCAAGCGCTACTACGGTGGCTGCGAGCATGTCGACGTCGTCGAGCAGCTCGCCATCGACCGCGTCAAGCAGCTGTTTGGCGCCGACTGGGCCAATGTGCAGCCGCACTCCGGCTCGCAGGCCAATGCGGCGGTGTACCTCGCGTTGCTCCAGCCCCACGACACCATCCTGGGCATGAGCCTCGCCCACGGCGGCCACCTCACGCACGGCGCGAAGGTGAACTTCTCCGGCAAGATCTTCAACGCGGTGCAGTACGGCGTCACCGACGAGGGCGTGATCGACTATGACGCGCTCGAGGCACTCGCCGTCGAGTGCAAGCCGAAGATGATCGTCGCCGGCTTCTCGGCCTACGCCCGTCACCTCGACTTCCCGCGCTTCCGCGCGATCGCGGACAAGGTCGGGGCGCTGCTCTTCGTCGACATGGCGCACGTCGCCGGCCTGGTCGCGGCGGGCCTGTACCCCAGCCCGGTGCCCTTTGCGGACATCGTTACCAGCACCACCCACAAGACCCTGCGCGGTCCGCGCGGCGGCATCATCCTCGGTCGCGCCAATGCCGACATCGAGAAGAAGATCGCCTCGATGGTCTTCCCCGGCACCCAGGGCGGTCCGCTGATGCACGTCATTGCGGCCAAGGCGGTGGCCTTCAAGGAAGCGCTGGATCCGTCCTTCAAGGAGTACCAGAAGCAGGTAATCGCCAACGCCCGCGCGATGGCCGGTGTGTTCCTGGAGCGCGGCTACAAAATCGTCTCGGGCGGTACCGACGATCATCTCTTCCTCGTCGACCTGATCGCCAAGGGCATCACCGGCAAGGCTGCAGACGCAGCCCTCGGCGCGGCCCACATCACGGTGAACAAGAACACCGTGCCCAACGACCCGCAGTCGCCCTTCGTCACCAGCGGCATCCGCATCGGCACGCCGGCAGCCACCACTCGCGGCTTCGGGCGTGCAGAAGTGACCGAGCTCGCCGGCTGGATCTGTGACATCCTCGACGACATCGACAACCCCTCCGTGATCGAGGCAGTGCGCGCGAAAGTCTCCGCGCTCTGCGCGCGCTTCCCGGTCTACGGCCGCTGAGCAGGAGTTCCGACATGGCCATCAGCGTTTTCGACCTGTTCAAGATCGGCATCGGGCCGTCGTCCTCGCACACCGTGGGGCCGATGCGCGCGGCGCAGGTCTTTGCGACCGGCCTCAGGGAGTCCGGCCTGCTCGCGCGGGTCGGAAGTGTGAAGGCCGAGCTTTATGGCTCGCTCGGCGCCACCGGCAAGGGCCACGGCAGCGACAAGGCAGTGCTGCTGGGGCTGGAAGGCGAGGCGCCCGATCTCGTCGACACCGAGCAGGTCGACACCAAGCTCGCGCGCATCCGCGGCGAGCGCCGCCTGCGTCTTGCCGGGGAACACGAGATCTCCTTCGTCGAGCGCGATCATCTGGTCATGCATCGCCGCCAGTCGCTGCCCTATCACCCCAACGGGATGCGCATCAGCGCCTTCGACGCGGGCGGCGAAACGCTGGTCAGCAAGGTGTATTACTCCGTCGGCGGCGGCTTCGTCGTGGATGAAAGCGCGGCGGGGGCGGATCGCATCGTGGCCGATACGAGGCCGCTCTCGCACCCGTTCCGCAGCGGCAACGAGCTGCTTGCGCAGTGCCGCGAGAAGGGCTTGTCGATCAGCCAGCTGATGCTCGAAAACGAGCGCGCATGGCGCACCGATGCCGAAACGCGCGCGGGTCTCCTGCGCATCTGGGACGTGATGCAGATGTGCGTGCGCCGCGGCTGCGAGAAGGAAGGCATCATGCCCGGCGGGCTGCACGTCAAGCGCCGCGCGGCCGAAATGTATCGCAAGCTCTCCAGCACGCCCGAGGCCAGCATCCGGGATCCGCTGACGACGATGGACTGGGTGAACCTCTACGCGCTGGCGGTCAATGAGGAGAACGCCACCGGCGGCCGTGTCGTTACCGCGCCCACCAACGGCGCCGCCGGCATCGTTCCCGCCGTGCTGCATTACTACACCCGCTTCGTCCCCGGTGCGAACGAGGAGGGCGTGATCCGCTTCCTGCTCACCGCCGCCGCGATCGGCATTCTGTACAAGGAAAACGCCTCGATCTCGGGCGCCGAGGTCGGCTGCCAGGGCGAGGTGGGCGTGGCGTGCTCGATGGCGGCCGGCGCGCTCGCCGAAGTCATGGGCGGCACGCCCGAACAGGTCGAGAACGCGGCCGAGATCGGCATGGAACACAACCTCGGCCTGACCTGCGATCCGGTCGGCGGCCTGGTGCAAGTGCCCTGCATCGAGCGCAACGCGATGGGCTCGATCAAGGCGATCAACGCCGCGCGCATGGCCCTGCGCGGTGACGGCAAGCACTTCGTGTCGCTCGACAAGGTCATCAAGACCATGCGCGACACCGGCGCCGACATGAAGCTGAAGTACAAGGAAACCGCGCGCGGCGGCCTCGCCGTGAATGTCATCGAATGCTGACGAGTCCCCTGACCCCAAAGGAAAAAAGATGAGCGACAACACTTCCGGCGCACCGCTACTGCGCACCCCGCTGTACGACCTGCACGTCTCCCTCGGCGCCAAGATGGTGCCTTTCGCGGGCTACGAGATGCCCGTGCAGTACCCCGCAGGCATCATCAAGGAACACACCCACACCCGCACGCAGGCGGGCCTCTTCGATGTGTCGCACATGGGCCAGGTCTTCCTCGTTGGCCCCGAGGCCGCCGCGGCGCTGGAAACCCTGGTTCCCGTCGACATCATCGACCTGCCGCAGGGCATGCAGCGTTACGCGCTGTTCACCAACGAGCAGGGCGGGGTGATGGACGACCTGATGGTGGCGAACTTCGGCGACCGCCTGTTCGTCGTGGTGAACGCCGCGTGCAAGGCTCAGGACATCGCGCACATGCAGAAGCACCTTTCCGGCCGCTGCAAGGTCGAGGTGCTCGAAGACCGCGCGCTGCTGGCGCTGCAAGGTCCGGCCGCCGCCACCGTACTGGCCCGTCTCGCGCCCGAAGTCGGCAAGATGGTGTTCATGAACAGCATCACCGTCGATCTGCTGGGCGTGCCGTGCTATGTCAGCCGTTCCGGCTACACCGGCGAGGATGGCTACGAGATCTCGGTGCCCGCCGACAAGGCCGAAGCCCTGGCGCGCGAGCTGCTAAGCCACCCCGAAGTCGCCCCGATCGGCCTGGGCGCGCGCGACTCGCTGCGCCTCGAAGCCGGCCTGTGCCTGTACGGCCACGACCTCGACGTCCACACCTCGCCGGTCGAGAGCAGCCTGCTGTGGGCGCTGTCCAAGCCCCGCCGTGCCGACGGTGCTCGCCCCGGCGGCTATCCCGGCGCCGACGTGATCCTCGGCCACATCGCCCACGGCGTGTCGCGCAAGCGCGTCGGCCTGCGCCCGAACGCCCGCGTGCCGGTTCGTGAAGGT
Source organism: Thauera sp. (assembly GCA_029286945.1). Classification (GTDB taxonomy): domain Bacteria; phylum Pseudomonadota; class Gammaproteobacteria; order Burkholderiales; family Rhodocyclaceae; genus Thauera. Next base: position 5,164 of record JAREIX010000061.1, read on the forward strand.
GCCGAGCTCGTCGACGCGGACGGCCGCAAGGTCGGCGTCGTGACCAGCGGCGGCTTTGGCCCGACGCTGGAAGCGCCCGTTGCGATGGGCTATGTCGAAACCGCCCTCGCCAAGGTCGGCACCCAGCTCTCCGCGATGGTTCGCGGCAAGCCGGTCCCGGTCGAAGTCGCCAGCACCCCCTTCGTGCCGCAGCGCTACTACCGCGGCTGATGCAGTACCGGGCGATCCGGCAGGTGCCGGGCCGCCCGCCGGAGTCCTCCCATGCAGAACGCAAGCACCCCCAACCCCCAGACCGGCGTCAAGCTGCGCGGCGCAGAAAAGACCGCGCGCATCCCGATCAAGATCGTCCCGATCACCCCGGCTGAGCAGCTGCGCAAGCCGGAATGGATCCGCGCCGCCTTCCGCGGCACGAAGAGCGTGCGCCAGCTCACCGGCACGCTGCGCGAGAACCGCCTGCACACCGTGTGCGAGGAGGCCAACTGCCCGAATCTGGGCGAGTGCTTCAACCACGGCACGGCGACCTTCATGATCATGGGGGCGATCTGCACGCGGCGCTGTCCGTTCTGCGACGTGGGCTACGGTCGCCCGCTGCCGCTGGATCCGGAGGAACCGAAGAACCTTGCGCAGACCGTCAGCGGCATGCGCCTGAAATACGTCGTGATCACCTCGGTGGACCGCGACGACCTGCGCGACGGCGGGGCGCAGCATTTTGCCGACTGCATCCGCGAGACGCGCGCCGCCAACCCCGGTATTACCGTCGAAGTGCTCACGCCGGATTTCCGCGGCCGCGTCGACCTCGCCCTCGACGTGCTGACCGCCGAGCCGCCCGACGTCTTCAACCACAACATCGAGACCGTGCCGCGCCTGTACCGCGAGGTGCGTCCCGGCGCGGATTATGAGCACTCGCTCGACCTCCTCGCGGCCTTCAAGGCGCGCCACCCCAACGTCGCCACCAAGTCCGGCCTGATGCTGGGCGTGGGCGAGACGCGCGAGGAGATCGAGGCGACGCTCGCCGACCTGCGTGCTCATAACGTCGACATGGTCACGATCGGACAGTACCTGCAACCCAGCCTGCACCACCTGCCGGTGCGCCGCTACGTGACGCCCGCCGAGTTCGACGAACTGCGCGTCGTCGGCGAGCGGATGGGCTTCCGCCATGTCGCCTCCGGCCCGATGGTGCGTTCGTCCTACCACGCCGACCTGCAGGCGCGTGGCGTGATCGGTGAGTAAGGCGATGAACGCGATTTGGAGCGTCAAGATCGAACGTCTCGAGACCTGCCTCGCGGTGGGCATCTACGAGGATGAACAGGAACCGCAGCCGGTGTGGGTGTCCGTGACGCTGACGGGCCTCGCGCCCGCAGTGCCGGACGACCTCGGCGAGTGTCTCGACTACGAACCCCTGTGCCGCTGGCTTGCAACCGAATGGCCGCGCTCGCCGCATACCCCGCTGCTGGAAACGCGCGTCAACGAGATCTTCGATTTCGCCTTCGGCCTCGATCCGCGCGTGCAGGAGGTGTCGGTCGGCCTCTACAAGCAGCGCGTGAGCCGCTACGCGACGGCGATCGGCATCGAACGCACAGCCAACCGCGGCGAACATACCCGTGCGATGCAGAACGCATCCGCACGCAACCGGAAGAGAGCCGAAGATGTCGCCAGTATCGAATGAGTGCGCGCGTTACGCGCTGACCTTCGCCGCCGAAGGCGAACGCGGCCAGGCTGCCGCGATCACCACGCTGCTTGAGAAGCATGGTGCCTACATCGAGGAGTTCACCGTCTTCGATGACCAGATCAGCAAACGTTTCTACGTCCGCACGGCCTTCCGTCTAGTGGGCGCCAACGCAGAGACGATCGGCGCCCTGCGCGCCGACTACGCCACGCTGCTGCCGCGCTTTCGCGATGCGGAAGGCAACATCCACGACTTGCAGCGGCCCATGAAGGTGCTGCTGATGGTATCGAAGGCTGACCACTGCCTGCGCGACATCCTTGCGCAATGGCGCCGCGGCGAACTGCCGATGGAGATCGTCGGCGTGGCGTCGAACCACCCCACGCTCGGCCCGATAGCCACGGCCGAAGGGCTGCCGTTCCACCACCTGCCGATCACCGCGGACACCAAGCCGCAGCAGGAAGCGGCGCTGCTGGCGCTGATCGAATCGACCGGCGCCGAGCTGGTCGTACTCGCGCGCTACATGCAGGTGCTGTCCGCCGAGATGTGCGAGCGCCTCGCCGGGCGCGTCATCAACATCCACCATTCCTTCCTGCCCGGCTTCAAGGGCGCGCGCCCCTATGAGCAGGCGCACGCACGCGGGGTCAAGCTGATCGGCGCGACCGCGCATTTCGCGACCACCGATCTGGACGAAGGCCCGATCATCGAGCAGGCCGTCGAACGCGTGGATCACGCCTACACGCCGGAGCAGCTGCTGAGCACCGGCCGTCATGTCGAATGCCTCGCGCTGGGCCGTGCATTGCGCTATGTGCTGGAGCATCGCGTGTTCATCAACGGCCTGCGTACGGTCGTGCTCCGCTGATCGCCATGCAGAACCTGCGCTTCGACTTTCCGCTCGACGCTACCGGCGCGACGCCGCTGCGCTTCAGCCGTCCGCGGCTCCAGTTGGTGGCGCACCGACTCGAAGCCGTGCCGGCGGTTCTTGCGCGGGCGGACGTACTGGCACGCGCAGGAGAATGGGTTGCGGGCTTCGTCACCTACGAAGCGGGCGCAGCCTTCGACCCGGCCTTCCGCTTCCGTCCCCGCTCCTCGCTGCCATTCGCGTGGTTCGGCGTGTTCGACGCGCCGCTCCCGGTCGACGACGAAGCGCCTCCCGGGGTTGTGCGCTGCCACGATTGGCGGCCGGGCGTTGGGCGCGAACGCTACGACGCGGATATCCACCGCATCCTCGACCATATCCGTGCAGGCGACGTCTATCAGATCAATCACACGATTCGCCTGCACGGCCGCTTCGATGGTGACCCGCTGGCGCTCTACAAAGACCTGCGCACCGGCCAGCCGGACGGCTATTGTGCAATGCTCGACCTGGGGCGCCACCGCATCGTGTCGCTGTCGCCCGAACTCTTCTTCCGCCGCGACGGCGACCGGCTGGTGTCGAAGCCGATGAAGGGGACGCTTGCCCGCGGCAGCAACGCGACGGAGGACCGCCTGAACGCCGCCGCGCTGCGGGAGTCCGCGAAGAACCGCGCCGAAAATCTGATGATCGTGGATCTCATCCGCAACGACATGTCGCGGGTCGCGTGCGCCCACAGCGTCAAGGTGCCCGAGCTCTTCTCCGTCGAAACTTATCCGACCGTCCATCAGATGACCTCTACCGTCTCCGCCCAGCTGCGGCCCGAGGCGGATCTCGCGGACATCTTCGCGGCGCTTTTCCCCTGCGGCTCGATCACGGGCGCGCCCAAGATCAAGGCGATGGAGATCATCGCCGGCCTCGAGACGGAAGCGCGGGGGATCTACTGCGGCGCGATCGGCCTGCTGAAACCGGGCGGCGATGCGATCTTCAACGTCGCGATCCGCACGCTGGCGCTCGACGGCTTAACCGGCCGCGCCGAGTACGGCGTCGGCGGGGGCATCACCGCCGACTCGGTCGCGCACGACGAATACGAGGAGATGCGTGCCAAGGCCCGCATCCTGCAGTGCGCGGCATGAGCCGCAGCGCAATCAATCACCACGCGCAATGCATGTCAGAAGGGCAGGTACATGAAACCGATCAAGAGCATCCTCGTCGCCAACCGCGGCGAAATCGCGATCCGCGTGTTCCGCGCCGCGAGCGAACTGGGCATCCGCACGGTGGCGATCTACGCCAACGAGGACCGCTTCGCGCTGCACCGCTTCAAGGCCGACGAGTCCTATCTCGTCGGCACGGGGCAAAAGCCGATCGCCGCCTACCTCGACATCGCCGACATCCTCCGCGTCGCGAAGGACGCGCAGGTCGACGCGATCCACCCCGGCTACGGCTTCCTCTCCGAGAACCCCGAGTTCGCCGAAGCCTGCGCCGCCGCGGGCATCGCCTTCATCGGCCCGCAGCCGCAGGTGATGCGCGACCTCGGCAACAAGGTCGCCGCCCGCAATCTCGCGGTGGCCGCCGGGGTGCCGGTGGTGCCCGCGACCGGCGCGCTGCCGCGCGAGCTCGACGAGATCAAGCGCCTCGCGCGCGAAGTCGGCTACCCGCTGATGCTGAAAGCCAGCTGGGGCGGCGGTGGCCGCGGCATGCGCGCGATCGAGAGCGAAGAGGAGTTGCCGGGCCTGCTGGAGGTCGCCCGCCGCGAAGCGCTCGCCGCCTTCGGCAACGACGAGGTGTATCTGGAAAAATTGGTCCGCCGCGCCCGCCACGTCGAAGTGCAGGTACTGGGCGACACGCACGGCAACCTGGTGCATCTGTTCGAGCGCGACTGCTCGGTGCAGCGGCGCAACCAGAAGGTCGTCGAGCGCGCCCCCGCGCCTTACCTGGACGAAGCGCGCCGTAATGAACTGTGCGACGCGGCGCTGAAGCTGTGCCGCGCCGCGCACTACACCCACGCCGGCACCGTCGAATTCCTGATGGACGCCGACAGCGGCGCCTTCTACTTCATCGAAGTGAACCCGCGCATCCAGGTCGAGCACACCGTCACCGAGCAGGTCACGGGTGTGGACATCGTCAAGGCCCAGATCCGCGTCACCGAAGGCGGAAGGATCGGAGGAGAGGACGCCTACCTGCCCGCGCAGGCCGACATCCGCCTGAACGGCCACGCGCTGCAGTGCCGCGTTACCACCGAAGACCCCGAGAACGCCTTTACCCCCGACTACGGCCGCATCACCGCCTACCGCAGCGCCGCAGGCTTCGGCCTGCGCCTCGACGGCGGCACCGCCTACACCGGTGCGGTGATCACCCCCTTCTAGGGGTTGTAAGCTGGAACCCCAGAAATTTCCGTCAGCCGATCAACAAGGCTTGTCTCGCGCCCGGTCGATGCGTTCCTGCATCGCCTGCATGACTTCTTCGTGGGTGTAGGACTTGGCGTTGGGGTCATCGGCTTCCCGCAGGGCTTCCTCGACCTTGCGGGTCATGCGCTCGTAATCCTCCGGCCACAGCGCTTGCTCCATGCGCAGCGACGCCTGACCCAGCAGGTGCAGCAGGCCGAATAGCCGCATGTCGTTGGTGGCGACGATGTGCTCTCGAATCAGTCCCTGGATCGCCTCGCTGGCCCGATGCGCCGCAGGCGTTGCCGTACCTTCGTAGTCGGCGGGCAATCCCGCTTCCTCGGCGATCCGCGCCCAGGCGCGGGCCAGAGTCTCGATGCTGGACGGACTCATTTGCTCATCCACTTGCGCAGTAGGCGCTTTTTCAGGGAGTAGACCCAACAGTCGTGTCACCAGCCGCCATTTGGTGAAGCGGGATCAATCCTGATCCCACACCTCGATGGTCAGTCACATGGTCACCGCCGACGATAGCGGGGCCGTTGTGGGCCGGAGGCCCCAGCACGTCGCCGGCCTTGGTCGTGTATCGATTCGGGTAGCTGCCCCCATGAGCTGAGTGGCCTTGCCTTCGTCGACCAGTCGTTTCGCCCAGCCCATACCGTCTCTGCGCTACAAATTTGTGCGTTGGCTTTACAACCCCTCCTGTACGCCAGAGTTTCCAGCAGCAGAACCATAACCAGAACCAGGCGTACGTGCAAAGCCCTGTCGCTTGGCCTTTAATGAAGCTTGCCCCGCAGCTGTGCACGCAGGCGTGTGTCTCCGGGCGGCGAGAATGGGAGGGATCATCGTGTCGAACTGGATCGCCAAGTTGGGGAGCGCCGGGCTTTCGAGGCACATCATTCTGGTTCTGATGCTGGCAGCCGCTGCGCTTCCGGCGCTCGCGCAGGACGGCAGCTGCCGAAATCCTGATCCGACCAGCTTCGACCAGGTCCTCGCCTGTATGTCCTCCCTCCGGTACGAAAAGGGCATGGCGAAGGGCCAGAATGTCTTCGAGAATAATATCGGCACAAGGCCGTGCATGTCGATTGCCGGCACGTATCTCCAGGGCGTGCAGGGGCCGGGGCCCATGCGGGGGGATGAAACGTCCAGATTGCTCCCCTCCTGCGCGATTTTCGCGCAGGCTGTAGAGGCATTTACAGGAAAACCGGCCGATTGGTCCGCCTGCACAAACTATCCTGGCAAATTCGATGCAGGCCATATGCGCGCCTGTTTGACGCAATTTGTTCCCAGTTACTACGGCGGAAAGCGCGCTCCAGGGGCCGTCGGAGGGTGTCAGGGCATTCTCGACGACTACGAGCGTGCCTTGCTGCGCGCCAGCGTGTCGATTGAGGGGCGCTACATGCGCAACACGCTCCCGCCGGGCTATGTGCGCCCCTCCTGCGAAGCAGTTGCCGATATTTTTGCCACGACGGCCCGGCCCTCCCCTCCATCACTGGCGCAGAGCTCGCCTCTTCGCCCGCACCTCATCCAAACGGAGACTACTTCGGCCTGGAAACAGTGTCTTGGGTATACGCCGGATGCTGTAGCCGCTCACATCGCACAGTGTCTCGGCGAAGCGAGCGGCCGGGAGAACAGCTGCATCAACCTTCGAAGGCTCTATGAGACCAAGCTGCGGGAAGCTTATGGCGGCGGGCTTCCGCCTGGCTATGTGCTTGCTCCGTGCGCTTCGCTCATGGCTACCCTCGAAGCAAAGCAGCGTCGGTTGGCCGAAGCCCGTGAGCAAGCGCAGAAATTGGCCGCGGAGCAGGCGGAAGCCCGCCGCCGGGCACAGGAGGATTCGATGCGCCAGACGCCGATTGCGTCTTCCGCACCGGCGGTCCCGGAGACTCCCGTCATCGAAGGTGAGCCTGTCGCCGCCTGTGATGGGCTGGCGGCTCATCCGGACGATCCTGAAGCGGTCCGGCCGGGCGTCACCGACGAGGCCCTGGTAGCCAGGTCTGTCCTCATCGCCTGTGAGGCGGCCGTCCGTGATGCGAAAGAAACACCGCGGCTGCGTTTTCAGTTGGCGCGCGGTTACCTGAAAGCGGATCGCACTGAGGACGCGGTGGAACAGCTGGTCTCGGCGGCTGAACAGGGGCATGGCGGTGCACTCGCCTACCTCGGCGATCTCTTCCTGCACGGCGCGCCCGGCATCGAAGCCGACCCATCAGTGGCGCATGGGCTCTACCAGAACGCCCTCGCATCGGGTTTCGCACCCGCCGAAGCCCTGCTCGAGCAGTATGAGGACTGGACGGCGGAACTTGCCAAGGCCGAAGCCGAGGAGCAGGAGGAGCTCGCGCGCGAACAGGCGGCCGCCGCCGCCGGCATCCCTTACGCGAAATACCGCAATCCGGACATTATTCAAAGCATCTTTGTCCGCCGTTTCGACGCTATTCCTTACGGCGAGGCTTGGGTGAAAGAGTACCTCTACAACATCGCCGACAACATCCGTGCGATTTGTGAGGGCGGCTTCACGCAGAGCGAGGTCAACGCTTTGGAGAAAGCGGCCAAGGCGGATGTTTTCAATCTCCATCAGTCCGCTTTGGCGGCTGGAGCGCTGGGAAACCTGACCGCTTTGGCGACAATGTTGAAGAATCCGGTGGACTTTGCGCAGCGGGAAGAAGTCGCTCACGCAGAAGACGCCTTTGAACAGAGTCTCAACGATACCGCGGCTCTGTTGCAGCGCCACGGCTGCAACACAAAGGACATCGAACGGTTTGCAGTTAACCTCAAGGCGTACGTCCATAACGAGGACGCGCCCATACCGCCGCCGGATGGCATCTTCAACGCCTGTATCAACGATCCGCCGCCCAGCAAGTACAAACGAAATGAGTTCTGCCTGTGCTTTTCCGGCGCACTGTATTCGGCCTCTGTGCCTCAGGGTCACCGCAAGCGCCTGCTGACGGATTTCAAAGAGGCGGCCATCGCGATCATGGACGGCGAGACCAACAAGCATCGATTCCAGGCCTGCCGCTACGGCGTCTGACGGTGGCCACCTGTTCAGAAGCGGAGGATCCGCCATGTCTTCTTCCCGCCCTGCCGGTTTGCTGGCATCCCTGTTGATTGCCATTCTCCTCGCCTTCACGATTCCTGCAGGGGCGCTCCGCGCCCAGATGAACAACAGCTGGCAGATCCAACAGCAGCGTCAGCACGAGATGCTGCGACAGCAGCAGATGCAGCAGGAGCAGATGCGCCGCCAGCAGCAGGAGCAACTCCGCCAGCAACAACGTCAGCAGTTACAGGCACAGCAACGCCAGCAAATGCAGGCGCAACAGCGTCAGCAGATGCAGGCGCAGCAGCGCCAGACGATGCAGCAGCAACAACAACAGGTGTTGCAGCAACAGCAGCGGAATAGGCTCCAGAAGCAGCAGATCGAGCAGGCGAAGAGCGCGCAACAAGTCGGAAAGCCGCCACCGACGGGAACGCCCGCCCACATCGCCAACAAGCCGACCGGGCCGATGGTGTTTTCCAATGGGGTGGCACGGCTCACCCGTCCCCTGACGCCGGCCGAGATCAGCCGTGGATTCACCGGCAAGGTGACGCCCAACGGCCGCGCCCTGATCAAGTTTCAGGGGCGGATTTTCGCCGTACCGGCCTCACGCGTCTCCGGGCTGACGGCGAAACTGGCCGCGCAGCAACGGCAAACCCGCTGGACGGCGCAGCAGCGGGGTAGCGTTAACGAGAAGGTCAAGGCGCTTGCCGCGGCCACAACAGCTCCGCCCAATGCTCTCAACTTTAGCTTATAGCCCTTGTGAACCCTATGGGAAACGGGTAAAATGGCGTTCGTTAAGTCATTGATAAATAGACAATATGAACTC
>JAREIX010000302.1 GCA_029286945.1 Thauera sp.
CAGAACATCAAGCTCGCGGTACAGGCCGGCATCGTGCCGGAGGGTATCCAGAGCCGGGGATATTTGCGCCATCGGGTGTGCTTGTTGTTGAGGATGACGATCTAGGTGATTGCGGGCATCGAGACAGCTGGCCCCAATGCTGCCCCCACCAGCCTCAGGCTTTCAATAGCCCTTCTCGGACTACCTCGGACGTAAAAAAGCCGGAAACCCTGAATTTTCAAGGGGTTCCGGCTTTTATAGGACTACTTCGAAAGTGTTCGTGGTGGACCGAAGGAGGATCGAACTCCCGACCTCTGCATTGCGAACGCAGCGCTCTCCCAGCTGAGCTATCGGCCCTGAAAGAGCGCGCAGGGCATCAACACGATCAATTGGCCCGCTTTCCTGCCTGTTCTCCTGCGACCGTCGTGCACCCGCCGGGACTAATCTGGCGCCATCGACGCGATGCGCGTCAACGCCGACCGGAGAGGCTCGCCATGAATGTGATCGAATATCTCGAATGTGAAGTGATCGAACTGCCTGAACTGGCGCTTCCCTGCCAGGAAGACGACGTCGGCGCCGCCGAAGCGATCTACTTGACCTGGTTTACGGAGTTCCACAAACGCTCCGTCGTTCGCGAGCCGCAGGCCTGAAATGCAGGACGTGCGTCAGCGCCCCTCGCCGGACCCCACCGCTGCGCGCTGCAGGCGGTCGGCGATCGCCCGCCAGGCGGGCGCCTCGGGCAGGGATTCGATGAGGATGAAGTCGGCATCGAGCGTGTCGAGCGCACGCAGGCTCGCATACAGATCGTGCGCGTACGCCGCCGCGTCGGCGGGCATCGCCTGCCAGATCAGGCGCGAATCGTGCGGATTCGCGACGGAGTGCGTGAGGACCGCGACCCGGCTCCCCTCGGCTGCGAGCATCGCAGCCTCTTCACAAAGCCGGCTGGACGCCAGCAGGCGCACCGGCGTCCGCGGCGCGTAGTGCGCGGCCAGCGCACCGGACACCCGCGGCGCAGCCTGCCCAGCGTCAAGCGCGGATGAAGCCTCCCCCCGCATGAGTGGTCGGCGTCCGATCACGCGGGCGATATCGTCAGGGGTGATCGCCCCCGGACGCAAAATCTCCGGCGCGTCGCGCGAAAAGTCCAGGATGGTCGATTCGATGCCGACTTCGCACGCGCCACCATCGAGCACCATCGCCACTTTCTCGCCCAGTTCCTCCTGCACGTGCGCAGCGGTCGTCGGGCTGATACGGCCAAAGCGGTTGGCGCTCGGCGCGGCAATGCCGGAGTCGAACACCTGGAGCAAGGCCAGCGCGACCGGATGCGAGGGCACGCGCAGACCGACGGTATCCTGGCCGCCGGTAACCTCGTCGGGGACATCCGCAGTGCGCTTGAGGATCAAGGTCAGTGGCCCCGGCCAGAAGGCGCGCGCAAGCGCAATGGCGTCCTTGGGAATGCGGGCCGCCCAGCGCGGCAGGTGGTCGGCCGCAGGCAGATGGACGATCAGCGGATGGTCGGCGGGCCGCCCCTTCGCGCGAAAGATCTTCTTCACCGCTTCCGGGTTGAGCGCGTCGGCGGCAAGGCCGTAGACCGTCTCGGTCGGCATGCCCACGACGTCACCGGCGCGCAGCAGGTCAGCCGCTTCGCGGATGGCGACCAGCGTGGCCGGCTCGATGCGGCCCCGCGTCGATTCCCCAGCCTTGCTCATCGGCTCGCTCATTCGTCGCGAATGCCGATCGCGGCGCGGGCTGCGAGCGCACGCTCGAGCACGGCCTCCGCGTCATCACCCGTGACCACGAAGTGACCCATCTTGCGCCCGGGGCGAGCGTGGTGCTTGCCGTACAGGTGCAGGCGCAGGCCGGGCACGGCGTGCAGCACCGACCAGTCGGGCTCGCGGTAGGCGCCATGGTTCTTCCCAGCCTCGCCCTTGCCGTCCTCGTACCACAGCTCGCCGAGCAGATTGACCATGACCGCCGCCGAATGCTGGCGCGGCGTGGCCAGCGGCAGGCCGCACAGCGCCCTCACCTGCTGCTCGTACTGGCTGACATCGCAGGCGTCGATGGTGTGGTGGCCGCTGTTGTGCGGACGCGGCGCCATCTCGTTCACCACCAGCTCGCCACGACAGACGAAGAACTCGACGCCCAGCGTACCGATGTAGCCGAGCTTGTTGGCGATGCGCTCGGCGATCTCCTGCGCGTTGTCCCTGAGGCAGGCGGACGCGCGCGCCGGCGCGATGGTCACATCCAGGATGCCGTTGCGGTGGCGGTTCTCGCCGGCCGGGAAGGCGCGCACCGTGCCCGCCTCGTCGCGCGCCAGCACCACCGACACCTCGTAGTCCAGCGCCAGCATCTTCTCCAGCACGCAGGGTTCGCCCTTGAAGTGCTGGAAGGCGGCCACCGCCTCGTCGCGGTCGGCGACGCGGGCCTGGCCCTTGCCGTCGTAGCCGAAGCGGGCGACCTTGAGGATGGCCGGGAACAGACCGGCGTTGGCGTTGCGCACGTCGTCCTCGCTGCGGATGACCGCGAAGGGGCCGTGCGGCAGACCGTTGTCGGCGAGGAAGGTCTTCTCGGCGATGCGGTTCTGGCACACTGCGACCGCGCTCGCTGCCGGATGCACCGGAATGAACTTGGCCAGGTAATCCAGCGTGTCGGCGGGGACGTTCTCGAACTCGGTGGTCACCGCGGCGCATTCGTTGCCGAGGGTATCAAGGGCGAGGTAGTCGTCGTAGGCGGCGACCAGGTGGCGGTCGGCGATCAGGCCGGCGGGGCTGTGCGGGTCGGGGTCGAGCACCCAGACCTTGTAGCCCATCTCGTGCGCAGCGGAAACGAAAAAGCGGCCGAGCTGGCCGCCGCCGAGCATGCCGAGGGTGGCAGGCGGAAGGATCATGTTGCGGTTCTCAATCCAGGGTCATGTCGAGCACCGCCTGCGTCTGGCGGGCACGGAAGTCGGCGAGCTTCTGCGCCAGCGCGGCGTCCTCGACGGCCAGCAAGGCCACCGCGAACAGGCCGGCATTGGCCGCGCCCGCCTCGCCGATGGCGAAGGTGGCGACCGGGATGCCCTTGGGCATCTGCACAATGGAGAGCAGCGAGTCCTGCCCCGACAGCGCCTTCGACTGCACCGGCACGCCCAGCACCGGCAGCGTGGTCTTGGCCGCGACCATACCCGGCAGGTGGGCCGCGCCGCCCGCACCGGCGATGATCGCCTTGAGCCCGCGGCTGCGCGCGGCCTCGGCGTATTCGAACATCAGGTCGGGCGTGCGGTGGGCGGAGACGACCTTGGCCTCGAAGGGC
>JAREIX010000062.1 GCA_029286945.1 Thauera sp.
CGCCAGGTAGGCGTCGACGTGGTCGAACTGGCGGAAGGGGAAGCCGGTGCCGATCAGCGCCTCGTTGAGGCGGGTGCGGCGCGAGACGCGGATGCGGCGATCGTTGAGGAAGGCGCCGCTGCCGCGCGAGGCGGTGAACAGCTCGTTGGTGTTGGGGTCGTAGACCACCGCATGTTCGAGCGCGCCGTTCTTGGTCTGGGCGATCGAGATGGCGTACTGCGGAAAGCCGTGGATGAAGTTGGTGGTGCCGTCGAGCGGATCGATGATCCAGCTGAATTCGCTCTCCTGGCCATTGAGCGGCCCGGACTCGCCGGACTCCTCTGCTAGAATCCCGTGCCCCGGGAAGGCGTCGCGCAGCACTTCGATGATGGCCTGCTCGGCGGCGCGGTCCACCTCGGTGACGAAGTCGTTGGGCGACTTCGACTGCACGGTCAGCAGGTCGAGCTGGGTCGAGGCGCGGTTGATGACGCTCGCGGCGCGGCGGGCGGCCTTGACGGCGATGTTCAGGGTGGGATGCATGCGGATCGGTCTCGGTTAAAGAATCGGGCGCCTGCGACGCGTCGCCCGTGGCCTTGATCGACGACCCGCAAGGATCGGCGCCGCGGCCAGGCGTCTCACGTTCCGGGCAGGCGGCCCGGCAAGTTCGGAAAACGCGGAATTTTAATATGAATCGCCCCCTCGCGCTCGACCGTATCCGGGTCGTGTTGTCTCGCACCAGCCATCCGGGAAACATCGGCGCCGCCGCGCGCGCGATGAAGACCATGGGTCTGCGCGACCTCTGGCTGGTAGCGCCGGAGTCCTTCCCGGACGAGGTGGCGACCGCGCGCGCCTCGGGGGCGGCGGACCTGCTCGCCGCGGCCCGGGTCGTCGGCACCCTGCAGGAGGCGCTCGCCGACACGGTCTTCTCCGCCGCGCTGACCGCGCGCCGGCGCGAGCTGTCGCTGCCGCGCATGCAGGCACGCGATGCGGCGCGCGAGCTGGTCGTGCGCAGCGGCGACGGCATCGTCGCGCTGGTGTTCGGCAACGAGACGAGCGGCCTCAGCAACGAGGAGGTGGGGCTATGCAGCCTGCCGGTGACGATCCCCACCAATCCGGATTTCTCCTCGCTCAATCTCGGCGCGGCGGTGCAGGTGCTGAGCTACGAGTTGCGCGTGGCGGCGCTCGGCGAGACGGCTGCGGTGCCGCTCGACGCGCAGGCCGAGCCGGCCACGCATGCGGATTTCGAGGGCTTCATGGCGCACCTGGAGCGGGTGGTCACGGTCAGCGGGTTCCATGACCCGGCCAACCCCAAGCGCCTGTTGCCGCGCATGCGGCGCCTGTTCAACCGCGTTCGCCTCGAGAAGGAGGAGGTCGCCATCCTGCGCGGGATGCTGACCACCTTCGAGACGCCGAAGCGTCGCTCCTGAGCGCCGGGTGGGTGCGCGCGGCTTGGTCGCGGCGCGGATAGTCGATTAAAATTCTCGGAAATTCGGCGGCGCCTCCCGTTGCGCGCTACCGCCATCCCGCACCCGTTTCCGCCCCAGACCTCGAAGATGGAGTTCCCGAGCATGTTCAGCCGCCTGCGCGAAGATCTTGCCAGCGTACGCGAACGCGACCCCGCTGCGCGTTCAACGCTCGAGGTGCTGACCTGTTATCCCGGGATCCATGCGCTGATCTTCCATCGCATCGCGCACCGGGCGTGGATGCGCGGCTGGCACTGGCTCGGGCGCTTCATCAGCCATGTCAGCCGCTTTCTGACCGGGATCGAGATCCATCCGGGCGCCGTCATCGGGCGCCGCGTCTTCATCGACCACGGCATGGGCGTGGTGATCGGCGAGACGGCCGAGATCGGCGACGACTGCACGATCTACCAGGCGGTGACGCTGGGCGGCACCTCGCTTTATCGCGGCACCAAGCGCCATCCGACGCTCGGGCGCGGGGTCGTGGTGGGCGCGGGCGCCAAGGTGCTCGGCGGCTTCACGGTCGGCGACGGGGTGAAGATCGGTTCCAACGCGGTCGTCGTCAAGCCGGTGCCGGCCGGCGCCACCGCGGTCGGCAACCCGGCGCGGCTGATCGATCCGGAGCGCGACGCCGCGCGCGAGCAGAAGGCTGAGCAGATCGGCTTCAGCGCCTATGGCGTGACGCGCGACATGGACGACCCGGTGTCCAAGGCGCTGCATGGCCTGCTCGATCACTCGGTCGACACCGACCGCCGGCTCGAGGCGATCATCGCCCGGCTGGAGGCTGCCGGCATCAAGCTCGACGAGGCGGTGGCGCAGGGCGATGCATTCGACGCCGGCCGCTTGTCGAAGCTGGTCGATTGAAGAAGCGTTTCGTCTCGATCCGCATCGAGGCCATCGCGACGGGGAGTAGTTGACCGTTTTTGTCGGGATACGTATAGTTGAGCGAAACGTTCGGGTATTCATTGCCCATCTTTCGCGAGATCGCCTTCAGGCGATCCCGAACGATTCGAATTCAGCACTCTTTCCAGGAGCGAGCATGAGACTCACGACCAAGGGCCGATTTGCCGTCACGGCGATGATCGATCTGGCATCCCGCCAGGCCGAGGGGCCGGTCACGCTGGCTGGCATCGCCGAGCGTCAGAAGATCTCGCTGTCCTATCTCGAGCAGCTCTTCGGCAAGCTTCGCCGTCACGATCTGGTGAGCAGCGTGCGTGGCCCGGGCGGCGGTTACCGCCTGGCACGCGACATGGCCGAGATCACCGTGGCCGACATCATCATTGCGGTGGACGAGCCGCTCGATGCGACCCAGTGTGGTGGCAAGGAAAACTGCCATGACGCGCACCGCTGCATGACCCACGATCTGTGGGCAAATCTCAACAAGCGCATGTACGCCTATCTCGACTCGGTCACGCTCGACGCGCTGGTGAATCGCCGCGTCAAGCCGGATGCCGACATGGCGGTGCTGCGCAACATCCGGCGCCGGGCCACGCTGTCGAGCGTGCGTGAGATCGCGGCGATCTGAGGTCGGGTCATGGCTTTCGCCCCGGTCTATCTCGACTGGAACGCCACCACGCCGCTTGATCCGGCCGTGCGCGAGGCGATGCTGCCCTGGCTCGGTGCAGCGGAGCCGGCGCGCTTCGGCAATGCGTCGAGCAGGCACGAGTACGGCCGCCAGGCGCGCGCCGCGGTGGATGAGGCGCGCGCGCGCGTCGCCGCGGCGGTCGGCGCGCACGCCACCGAGGTGGTGTTCACCAGTGGCGGATCGGAGGCGAACAACCTGTTCCTGAAGGGTGCGGCGGCGACGATGAAGCCGGCCCTGGTGGCGGTCAGTGGCATCGAGCATCCCTGTGTGCGCGAGCCGGCGCGGCAGCTGCAGCGTGGCGGCTGGACGATGCGCGAGATCGCGGTGGATGCGCAGGGACGGATTGCGATCGAGGACTGGCAGGCCGTGCTGGCCGCGCGTCCGCGCCTGGTCTCGGTGATGCTCGCCAACAACGAGACGGGTGTGCTGCAGGACATCGCGACGCTCGCCGCGCAGGCGCGGGCGGTGGGGGCGTGGTTCCACACCGACGCCGTGCAGGCCTTCGGCAAGATCGAGACCAAATTCCGCGCGCTCGGCGTGAATGCGATGACCCTGTCCGCGCACAAGGTCGGCGGCCCGCTCGGTGCCGGCGCCCTGGTGGTGGACAAGCGGGTCGAACTGTCGCCGCTGATCGCCGGCGGCGGACAGGAGCGCGGCCTGCGCTCGGGGACCGAGAACGTGGCGGCGATCGTCGGCTTCGGCGTCGCCTGCGAGCGTGCCGTCGCCCGTCGGGCCGACGAGGCGCTGCGCCTTGCCGCGCTGCGCGACGAACTGGAACAGGCGCTCGGCGCGCTCGGGGCGCGGATCTTCTCCGCGACCGCGCCGCGCCTGCCGAACACCGTGTTCTTCGCGCTGCCCGAGATCGACGGCGAGACCCTGGTCGGCAAACTCGACCGGGCGGGCTTTGCCTGTGCCAGCGGTTCGGCGTGCTCGAGCGCCCAGCCCGAGCCTTCGCACACCTTGCTGGCGATGGGGGTGGAGCCGGCCGTGGCACGCGGCGCGGTACGTGTCAGCCTGGGGCGCGACACGCTGGCCGACGAGGTACGACGCTTTATCGCGAGCTTTGCCGGCGTGGTGGGCGAGCTCAGGAACCTGGCGTCGGTCGCGGTGTGACCGGCGGCGAACGAGGCAGGCGCGGATGCGCCACACAAGACTTACCCGAACTACGACTCTGCGGAGAGATTGAATGCTGAAGTTCCCCATCTACCTCGACTACTCGGCGACGACCCCGGTGGATCCGCGCGTGGCGCAGAAGATGATCCCGTGGCTGACCGAGCACTTCGGCAACCCCGCCAGCCGCTCGCACGCGTTCGGCTGGGAGGCCGAGGCCGCGGTCGAGGAGGCGCGCGAGCAGGTGGCTGCGCTGGTCAATGCCGACCCGAAGGAGATCATCTGGACCTCGGGCGCGACCGAGTCGAACAACCTCGCCATCAAGGGCGCGGCGCACTTCTACCAGGGCAAGGGCAAGCACATCATCACGGTGAAGACCGAGCACAAGGCCGTGCTCGACACCGTGCGCGAGATCGAGCGCGAGGGCTTCGAGGCCACCTACCTCGACGTGCAGGAGAACGGCCTGGTCGACCTCGAGGTGCTCAAGGCTGCGATCCGTCCCGACACCATCGTGGTCTCGGTGATGTTCGTGAACAACGAGATCGGCGTGATCCAGCCGATCGCGGAGATCGGCGAGCTCTGCCGCGAAAAGGGCATCGTGTTCCACGTCGATGCGGCGCAGGCGACCGGCAAGGTCGAGATCGACCTCGACAAGCTCAAGGTCGACCTGATGAGCTTCTGCGCGCACAAGACCTACGGCCCCAAGGGCATCGGCGCGCTCTACGTGCGTCGCAAGCCGCGCGTGCGCCTCGAGGCGCAGATGCACGGCGGGGGCCACGAGCGCGGCCTGCGTTCGGGTACCCTGGCCGCGCACCAGATCGTCGGCATGGGCGAATCCTTCCGCATTGCACGCGAGGAGATGGCAGCGGAAAATGCGCGCGTCAGGAAGCTGCGCGACAAGCTGCTCGCCGGCCTCACCGACATCGAGGCGACCTACGTCAACGGCGACCTCGAGCACCGCGTGCCGCACAATCTCAACATCTCCTTCGC
Organism: Thauera sp.; assembly: GCA_029286945.1. Classification (GTDB taxonomy): domain Bacteria; phylum Pseudomonadota; class Gammaproteobacteria; order Burkholderiales; family Rhodocyclaceae; genus Thauera. Next base: position 5,125 of record JAREIX010000062.1, read on the forward strand.
CTACGTCGAAGGCGAGTCGCTGATCATGGCGATCAAGGACATCGCGGTGTCGTCCGGTTCGGCCTGTACCTCGGCCAGCCTGGAGCCGTCCTACGTGCTGCGCGCGCTCGGTCGCAACGACGAGCTGGCGCACAGCTCGATCCGCTTCACGATCGGCCGCTTCACCACCGAGGAAGAGATCGACTACACCATCGAGCTACTGCACAAGAAGATCGGCAAGCTGCGCGAGCTGTCGCCCCTGTGGGAAATGTACAAGGACGGCATCGACCTCGACACCGTGCAGTGGGCCGCCCACTGACGACCGACCCCACCCGGGGCGCGGGCGTGTCACGGCACTACCGGCCCCGAGCGATGGTCAACACAACATTGAACACCCCCTGCAGGAGAGCATGAATGGCATACAGCGAAAAGGTCCTCGACCACTACGAAAACCCCCGCAACGTCGGTTCCTTCGGCAAGGAAGAGGAAGGCGTGGCCACTGGCATGGTGGGCGCCCCGGCCTGTGGCGACGTGATGAAGCTGCAGATCAAGGTCGGCAAGGACGGCGTCATCGAGGACGCGAAGTTCAAGACCTATGGTTGCGGTTCGGCGATCGCCTCGAGTTCGCTGGTGACCGAGTGGGTGAAGGGGAAGACCGTCGACCAGGCGCTGGAGATCAAGAACACCCAGATCGCCGAAGAGCTCGCGCTGCCGCCGGTCAAGATCCACTGCTCGATCCTCGCCGAGGACGCGATCAAGGCCGCCGTCGCCGACTACAAGAAGAAGCACGAAGCCTGATCGGCCGTCACTGAACAGGAGCTGCAAACATGGCCGTTAGTCTTTCCGAATCCGCCGCCCGCCACGTCTCGAACTTCATCGCCAAGCGCGGCAAGGGTTTCGGCATCCGTCTCGGCGTAAAGACCTCGGGCTGCTCGGGCATGGCCTACAAGCTCGAGTTCGTCGACAACACCGAGAACGAAGATCTGGTGTTCGAGAGCCATGGCGTCAAGGTGGTGATCGACCCCAAGAGCCTGGCCTACCTCGACGGCACCGAGCTCGACTTCGTCAAGGAAGGTCTGAACGAGGGCTTCAAGTTCAACAACCCGAACGTGAAGGACCAGTGCGGGTGCGGCGAAAGCTTCAACGTCTGAGCCGCGCGCGATGAGCATCGACCTCACGCAGGACTTCTTCGCCCTGTTCGGATTGCCGCGCCGCTATGCGCTGGACGATTCCGCGCTTGAGGCGGCGTGGCACGCGCTGCAGTCGCAGGTCCACCCGGACCGGCACGCGCACCTGTCCGACGTCGAGAAGCGCCTGTCGATGCAGTGGGCGACGCGCGTCAACGAGGGCTTTCGCACCCTGCGCCAGCCGCTGGCGCGCGCACAATACCTGCTCGAGCTCGCCGGCGTCGATGCGGGGCTCGAGACCAACACCGCGATGTCGCCCGAGTTCCTGATGGAACAGATGGAGTGGCGGGAAGCGGTCGAGGAGGCGCGCGACGCCGCCGAAGTCGCCGAGCTCGAAGCCCTGCACAAGCGGCTGCTCGTGCATGCGCGCGAGGTCCGGGGCCAGCTGGCGGCCCAGCTCGACGATGAACGGGATTACGAGGCAGCAGCCGACACCGTGCGCCGGCTGATGTTCATCGACAAACTCCAGCAAGAAATCGACGAGGCCCTGCTGGCCCTCGAAAACTAGAGAGCACGGAACCCGACCTGATGGCCCTGTTGCAAATCGCCGAACCCGGCATGTTCGCCGAGCCGCACAAGCACCGGCTCGCGGTCGGTATCGACCTCGGTACCACGAACTCGCTCGTCGCCACCGTCCGCAATGGCATCGCCGTGTGCCTGCCCGACGAGACCGGACGCACGATGCTGCCGTCCGTCGTGCGCTATGGCGTCGATGGCAGCGTCGAGGTCGGCCTCGGCGCGATGAAGGCGCAGGCGACCGACCCGCGCAACACGATCGTCTCGGTCAAGCGTTTCATGGGGCGCGGCCTCAAGGACGTGGCGCACATCGAGACCATGCCCTACGACTTCGAGGACAGCGCCGGCATGGTCCGCCTGCGGACCGCGCAGGGCGTCAAGAGCCCGGTCGAGGTGTCGGCCGAGATCCTGCGCAAGCTGCGCGAACGCGCCGAGGCCAGCCTCGGCGGGGCGTTGGTCGGCGCGGTGATCACCGTGCCGGCCTACTTCGACGACGCCCAGCGCCAGGCGACCAAGGACGCCGCGCGCCTGGCCGGCGTCGAGGTGCTGCGCCTGCTCAACGAGCCGACCGCGGCCGCGGTGGCCTACGGGCTGGATAACGCCGCCGAAGGCGTGTATGCGGTGTACGACCTCGGTGGCGGCACCTTCGACCTGTCGATCCTCAAGCTCTCGCGCGGCGTGTTCGAGGTCCTGTCGACCAATGGCGACGCGGCGCTGGGCGGGGACGATTTCGACCACCGCCTGTTCTGCTGGATCCTCGACAAGGCGCACATCTCGCCTCCCTCGATGGAAGACGCCCGCCGCCTGCAGATGAAGGCGCGCGAGGCCAAGGAACTGCTGACCACCTGCGAGGAGGCGCCGATCCACCTGCGCCTGGCCTCGGGCGAGGAGGTCGATCTGCTCATCACGCGCGACGAGTTCGCCGAGATGACCAAGCACCTGGTGCAGAAGACCCTGACGCCGGTGCGCAAGGCGCTGCGCGACGCCGGCCTCGCGCCCGACGACATCAAGGGCGTGGTGATGGTCGGCGGTGCCACCCGCATGCCGCACATCCAGCGCGCGGTGGCCAACTACTTCGGCCAGGAGCCGCTCACCAACCTCGACCCCGACAAGGTGGTCGCGCTCGGCGCGGCGATGCAGGCCAACGTGCTCGCCGGCAACCGCGCCGAGCAGGACGACTGGCTGCTGCTCGACGTGATCCCGCTGTCTCTCGGGCTCGAGACCATGGGCGGTCTGGTCGAGAAGGTGGTGCCGCGCAACTCGACGCTGCCGATCGCGCGCGCCCAGGAATTCACCACCTTCAAGGATGGCCAGACCGCGATGGCCTTCCACGTCGTGCAGGGCGAGCGCGAGCTGGTGTCCGACTGCCGCTCGCTGGCGCGCTTTGAGCTGCGCGGCATCCCGCCGATGGTGGCGGGTGCGGCGCGCATCCGCGTGAGCTTCCAGGTCGACGCCGACGGCCTGCTGTCGGTGGCCGCGCGCGAGATGTCCTCGGGGGTCGAGGCCAGCGTGCTGGTCAAGCCCTCCTACGGCCTCTCCGACGACGAGATCGCGGAGATGCTCAAGTCCGGCGTCGAGCACGCTGGCGACGACATGATGGCGCGCGCGCTGCGCGAGCAGCAGGTCGAGGCCGACCGCGTGATCGAGGCCACCGAGCATGCGCTCGAGAAGGATGGCGGCCTGCTCTCCGCGACCGAGCGCGCGGCGATCGACGCCGCGGTCGGCGCCTTGCGCAGCCTGCGTTCCGGCACCGACCATCGCGCGATCAAGGCGGGCATCGACGCCTTGGGCCGCGCCACCGACGAATTTGCCGCCCGCCGCATGGACAACAGCATCCGCTCGGTGCTCGCTGGCCACAAGGTGGACGAAATCGAACTCTGAATCCGAACTTCATGACCCAGATCATCGTTCTTCCCCACGTCGAGCTCTGCCCGGACGGCAGCGTGATCGAGGCCGCGCCCGGCACCACCATCTGCGACAGCCTGCTCGATAACGGCATCGACATCGAGCACGCCTGCGAGAAGTCCTGCGCCTGCACCACCTGCCATGTCATCGTCCGCGAAGGCTTCGGCTCGCTGAACCCGGCCGAGGACGAGGAGGAGGATCTGCTCGACAAGGCCTGGGGCCTCGAGCCGCAGTCCCGCCTGTCCTGCCAGGCGGTGGTCGCCGACACGCCGCTCGTGGTGGAGATCCCGCGCTACACCATCAACATGGCCCGCGAAGGAAAGCACTGACATGAAGTGGACCGAGGTTCAGGAAATCGCCATCCAGCTTGCCGACACCCACCCGGACGTCGATCCGATCAAGGTGAACTTCGTCGACCTGATGAACTGGGTGATGGCGCTGCCCGATTTCGACGACGACCCCAAGCGCTGCGGCGAGCGCATCCTCGAGGGCATCCAGCAGGCCTGGATCGACGAGGTGGCGTGAGACCGAAGCCTCAGTAGGCGCTGCGCGAGGCCGTCTCGGCGGTCTCGTTCAGGTCCAGCCAGTAATGGCCGAGGAGGCCGATCACACGCTCGAAGCGCTCGAAATCGACCGGCTTGCGGATGTAGCTGTTGGCGCCGAGGCTGTAGGCTTGGCGCAGGTCGAGATTCTCGCGCGAGGTGGTCAGCACCACCACCGGCAGCAGGGCGGTGCGCGCGTCGGCGCGGATCCGGCGCAGGACCTCGAGGCCGTCGATGCGAGGCAGCTTGAGGTCGAGCAGCACCACCGCCGGCAGCACCTCGGGCGGGCGGCCCGCATGGCTGCCGCTGCCGAACAGGTAGTCGATCGCCTCCACCCCGTCGTGCGCCACCACCACCGGGCTTGAGATGCGGTTGCGGTTCAGGGCATGCAGCGTCAGCGCCTCGTCATCCGGATTGTCCTCGACCAGCAGGATCGGGCGCTCGTTCGCCATGTGTGCAGGCATTTGGGTTGGGTGGGGCGCGCCGCCAGGACTCAGAGGTCCTCGCGGCGCAGCAGGAAGACCATATCGTCGCCGCCCCGCGTGGACAGCCAGGTGAAGGGCAGGTCCGGGAAAGCGGCCTCGACGATGGCGCGATTATGCCCGACTTCGACGGCGAGGACGCCGCCGGGGTTGAGGTGCGCGCCGGCCCCGGCGAGCAGGCGGCGCACCACGTCGAGGCCATCCTCGCCGGAGGCGAGCGCCATGTGCGGCTCGTGCAGGTATTCCGGCGGCAGGGCGTCCATCGCCTCGGCGGTGACGTAGGGCGGATTGCTCAGGATGAGGTCGAAGCGCCGGTCGCCGAGCGCGTTGAAGACGTCGCTGCGCACCAGCTCGATCCGCTCCTCGAGGCCGTAGTCCGCGACGTTGATGCGGGCGACGTCGAGCGCGTCGGCCGACAGGTCGACCGCGGTGATGTCCGCATTCGGGAAGGCATGGGCCATCAAGATCGCCAGGCAGCCCGACCCAGTGCAGAGGTCGAGCGCGGTGGAAACCGCCTCGGCATCCTCCACCCACGGCGCAAAGCCGTCTTCGAGCAGTTCGGCGAAGAAGGAGCGCGGCACGATCACGCGCTCATCGACGGTGAAGCGGAAGTCCCCCAGCCAGGCCTCGCCGAGGATGTAGGCGGTGGGCAGGCGCTCGTCGGCGCGCTGCTCGATGGCCTCGAGCAGCGCGACGCGCTCCTCGCCCGGGATGCAGGCGTCGAGGAAGGGCTCGAGGCGGTCGAGCGGCAGCGCAAGCGTGCCGAGGATCAGCCATACCGCCTCGTCGAAGCTGTCCTGCACGCCATGGCCGCAGAAGATGCCGGCGCGGTTGAAGCGCGTGACGGCATAGCGCAGCCAGTCGCGCACGGTGACGAGCTCGGCCAGCGGGCCATGCTCGTGTTCGTGCTCGTGTTGATCGTCGTGGTCTTGCTGCAGGGCGTCGTCGGACATGGGGGAATTCCAGCGGAGTCGGGCCGGTTGGGCGTTCAGGAGAGAGGCGTTCAGCGGCGGGGGCCGAGCAGCGCCTGAAGGGTGCGTTCGTAGACCACCGACAGCGGCTTGATGGCGTCGACGGCGATGCATTCGTTCACCTGGTGGATCGATGCATTGACCGGGCCGAACTCGACGACCTCCGCGCAGATGTCGGCGATGAAGCGGCCGTCCGAGGTGCCGCCGGTGGTCGACAGCTCGGTCTCCACGCCCAGGGTGTCGCGGATCGCGCCCGCCAGCGCGCTGACCAGCTGGCCGCGGCCGGTGATGAAGGGCTTGCCGGAGAGGTGCCAGTCGATCTCGTAGTCGAGGCCGTGGCGGTCGAGGACTTCGCAGGTGCGGCGCTTGAGGGCGTCGGCGCTCGACACCGAGCCGAAGCGGAAGTTGAACAGCACCTCGCACACGCCCGGGATCACGTTGTTGGCGCCGGTGCCGGCGTGGATGTTCGATACCTGCCAGGTGGTGGGCGGGAAGAACTCGTTGCCCTCGTCCCAGGTGATCGCGGCCAGCTCGGCCAGCGCCGGGGCGAAGAGATGGATCGGGTTGCGCGCGAGCTGCGGGTAGGCCACGTGACCCTGCTTGCCCTTGACGCGCAGCGTGCCCGACAGCGAGCCGCGACGGCCGTTCTTGATCATGTCGCCGAGCGTCTTCACCGAGGTCGGCTCGCCGACCACGCAGTAATCGAGGCGCTCGCCGCGCGCCGCGAGCGCTCCCACGACCTTGACCGTGCCGTGCGTGGCGACGCCTTCCTCGTCCGAGGTCAGCAGCAGGGCGATGCTGCCGGCGTGATCGGGATGCGCGCCGACGAAGCGCTCGATCGCGGTCACGAAGGCGGCGAGCGAGGACTTCATGTCGGCGGCGCCGCGCCCGTAGAGCACGCCGTCCTCGAGCGTGGGCGCGAACGGGGGCGTGTTCCAGGCCTCGCTCGGCCCGGGCGGCACGACGTCGGTGTGGCCGGCGAAGCACAGCACCGGCGCGGCAGATCCGCGTCGTGCCCAAAGGTTGCAGACGCCGCCGACGTCGATGCGCTCGAGGGCGAAGCCGAGCGGGCGCAGGCGTTCGGCGATGATGTCCAGGCAGCCGGCGTCCTCGGGGGTTACGGAGGGGCGGGCGATGAGTTCGCAGGCAAGCGCCAGCGTGGCTTCGGTGGTCATGATGGGGTGTGCTGTGGCGGCACCGGGTCGATGGCCCGATGGCTCAGTGGGTGTCGGCGTCGAGGGTGAATTCGCGGAACGATGCACCCTGGGAATTGGTGGCCTCGAAGTCCATCACCTGGGTGGATTTGCTGGCCGGGGCCTGGCCGTCGCCGGCCTGGATCTGCGCGTTGTTGATCAGCCAGTGCAGGTTGCTCGGCGAATCGGCGTTCGCGAGCGCCTCGTCGAGCGTGATGACCTTCTCGGCGTGCAGGCGGTAGAGCGACTGCTCGAAGGTCTGCGAGCCGGGCGCGAGCGACTGCTCCATCGCCTCCTTGATGCCGTTGAGCTCGCCGCGCTCGACCAGCTCGGCGATGTGGCGGGTGTTCATCAGGATCTCGACCGCCGGCAGGCGCGTGCCGTTGGGCCGGCGCACCAGGCGCTGCGAAACGATGCAGCGCAGCGCTACCGCGAGGTCGAGGTAGAGCAGCTGGCGGTTCTCGAGCGGGAAGAAGTTAACGATGCGGTTGAGCGCATGATAGGCGTTGTTCGCATGCAGCGTCGCGAGACACAGGTGGCCGGTCTGCGCGTAGGAGATCGCCGCCTGCATCGTTTCACGATCGCGGATCTCGCCGATCAGGATGCAGTCGGGCGCCTGGCGCATCGCGTTGCGCAGGGCCTCGTTCCAGCTCAATGTGTCGATGCCGACCTCGCGCTGGTTCACCACCGACTTGCGGTGCTTGAACAGGTACTCGATCGGATCCTCGACGGTGAGGATGTGACCGCTGCGGTTGCGGTTGCGGTGGTCGATCATCGACGCGAGCGTGGTCGATTTGCCCGAGCCGGTGGCACCGACCACCAGGATCAGGCCGCGCTTTTCCATCACGACCTCGGTGAGCACCTCGGGCAGGCCGAGCTCGGCGATCGAGGGGATCTCGCTCTGGATGTAGCGCACCACGACCGCCGGCGAGTTGCGCTGCCAGAACACGTTGACCCGGAAGTTGCCCAGGTCGCGGCGGCCGAAGGACAGGTTCAGCTCGCGGTCGCGCTCGAAGATCGCGGTCTGTGCGGGGGTGATGGCCTCCCCGAGCATGCGCTGGATCATCAGCGGGTCCATGACCTGCTGGTTGATCGGCATGGTGTGCCCCTGGATCTTGATGTGGATCGGGGCGCCGGCCGTGATGAACAGGTCCGAGGCCTTCTTCTCGGCCATCAACTGGAAGAGATTGTCGAAAATCACGCCTTCGGACTCCTGCCGCCGATCGAGATCGCTGCGCTCAGGCGCCGCGCAACAGCTCGTTGATGCCGGTCTTGGCGCGCGTCTGCGCGTCCACCTTCTTGACGATCACGGCGCAGTACAGGCTGTACTTGCCGCAGGCCGAGGGCAGGCTGCCCGGCACCACGACGGCCCCGGCCGGCACGCGCCCATACGTGACCTCGCCGGTCTCGCGATCGTAGATCTTGGTGCTCATGCCGATGTACACGCCCATCGACAGCACCGCGTTCTCCTCGATGATCACGCCTTCCACGACCTCGGAGCGGGCGCCGACGAAGACGTTGTCCTCGATGATGACCGGGCCGGCCTGCACCGGCTCGAGCACGCCGCCGATGCCGACGCCGCCCGACAGGTGCACGTTCTTGCCGATCTGCGCGCAGGAACCGACGGTGGCCCAGGTGTCGACCATCGTGCCTTCATCGACATAGGCGCCGATGTTCACGTAGGAGGGCATCAGCACCACGTTCCGGCCGATGAAGCTGCCCTTTCGCGCCATGGCCGGCGGCACCACGCGGAAGCCGCCGGCGCGGAACTGCTCGGGGGTGTAGTCGCCGAACTTGGTCGCCACCTTGTCGAAGAAGTTGAGGCCGCCGGCCTGCACCACCTCGTTGTCGCGCAGGCGGAAGGAGATCAGCACGGCCTTCTTGATCCACTGGTTGACCACCCACTGGCCGTCCTTCTTCTCGGCCACGCGCAGCGTGCC
>JAREIX010000063.1 GCA_029286945.1 Thauera sp.
CTCGCCGAACACCAGCGTGCCGCCGAGCTCGTTCAGTTCCGGATTGGCCTGGCGGGGCAGCTCGGCCGGATCGCCGAAGAGCTGCTGGTAGATGCCCGAATAGCCGCCGTCCGCCTCCTGGTTGTCGGAGCGCCACACGACGACGTAGTTGCCCGCGCCCAGGCTGGCGATCGCGGGTTCGTACTGCGCGGTCTGGGTCGGGGTCGGCGTATTGACCTTGACCTGGCCGCCGAGCGCGGCCCCGGTCGCGTCGTATTCGCGCACGTAGACGTCCTGGTAGGAGCCGGAACCGGAGACGTCGTAGCTGTCGTTGCGCCAGGTGACGGCGAAGCCGCCGCCAGCGAGCGCCGTCACCTCGGGCTGGTACTGGCTGCCACTGGTCGATTCATTGACGCGGAACTCGACGCCGAGCACCGAGCCGTCGGCGGCATAGCGCTGCGCGTACACCCCGGCGCCGCTACCGTCCTGGCTGTCGGAGCGCCAGGTCACGACGAAGCCGCCGCCCTCGAGCATCGCCACCGCCGGTTCGTACTGCGCGCCGGAGGTGGTGGTGTTGACGCGGAACTCGCTGCCGGCGGCCGTGCCATCGGCGTTGTAGCGTTGCGCATAGACGCCGTAGCTGTTGCCGTCCTGGCTGTTGTCGCGCCAGACCACCACGAAGCGGCCGTCGGCGAGCGCGGCGACCTCGGGCTCGTACTGCTCTCCGGAGGTGGTGGAGTTCACCCGGAACTCGGCACCGACCGCGCTGCCGTCGTTGGCGTAGCGCTGCGCGTAGATCCCCCAGCCGCTGCCGTCCTGGCTGTACGAAGCCCACGCCGTGACGAAGCCGCCGTCGTAGGCCGCGACCGTGGGCAGCTCCTGCTGGCTGCTGGTGGTGGTATTCACGCGCTGCTGGCCGCCGAGCGCGCCCCCCAGCGCCGAGTAACGCTGCATGTAGATGCCGTAGCTGCTGCCGTCCAGGCCGCTCTGGTCGGTCCACAGGACCACGAAGCCGCCGTCCGACAGGCCTGTCACCTGCCCCTCGACCTGGTAGCCGCTGGTGCTGCTGTTGACGCGGAACTCGGGCCCGACCGGGATCCCCGAGGCGTCGTAGCGCTGCGCGTAGATGCCGTCGCTGCTGCCGTCCTGACCGCGCGAGGTCCACACCACCACGTATCCGCCGCCTGCGAGGGGGGAGACCGAAGGCTGGTACTGGTAGTCGGGACTGTAGGTGTTGACCTTCTCTTCGGTGTAGAGGCTCATTTTGGTGCTCCCTGGGCAGGCGGTTGGGTGGCTCGAGCCACCGGCAACCACAAGGGAGAGCATCAAACATGCCTACGCGATAAGTCTTTGAATGAATACGAAGATCGGGTCGCCTGCGGGTCGATCGCGCAGGGCAGCCGCGGCAAGTGTAAAAAAATCCGACAGCATCCCGGGTCGAGGACATCGAGCATGCGATGCGCGGTCGCGGAGCGGCTCAATAGTCCTTCAGGCTGGCGCAGGTCTCCTCGCGCCCGGTGAGGCGGCCGAAGTGCTGCAGTCGCTCGCGCACGAATTCGTCGGACACGCGGCGATCGGCACAGTATTCGCGCAGTTGCATGGCCTGCGCGACGTATTGCAGGCGGCGCACGCTGTCCGCCAAGGCGGGGAAACGGTAGCCGTCGGTGCGCCGCCATTCTGGCGTCGGCGCGCTCGCAGCTGGTGCGGCGGGGGCTGCGGCGGCTGGTGCGGTGGGCGGCTTCTGGGCGAGGACCGGGCCGCCGGAGAGGGCGAGCAAGAGGGTGAGCGCGAGCTGAAGGCGAGGAAGGCGCACGCGCATCGGGCCGCAGGTACAGGGAAGCCCCCTGCCCTTGCGGCTCGATGCGATTCCGGCTCGAGCTGAACCCGCCGGCGCTGCCGCCGGCGGGCGGTTCGGCATCATGCCTCCATCGACTTCACGTGCTGGATGACTTCGCCGATGGCTTCCTGCGCGCTGCCGTAGAGCATGCGGCAGTTGTCCTTGTAGAACAGCGCGTTCTCGATGCCCGAGTAGCCCGCGCCCTTGCCGCGCTTGACCACGATGACGTTCTGCGCCATGTCGGCATTGAGGATCGGCATGCCGTAGATCGGACTCGACTTGTCGGTGCGGGCGACCGGGTTCACGACGTCGTTGGCGCCGATCACCAGCGCCACGTCAGCCTGGGCAAAGTCGTTGTTGATCTCGTCAAGGTCGAAGATCTTGTCGTAGGGCACGCCCGCCTCGGCCAGCAGCACGTTCATGTGGCCGGGCATGCGGCCGGCCACCGGATGGATGGCGAACACCACCTCGACCCCGGCTTCCTCGAGCAGCTGCGCCATCTCCCACACCTTGTGCTGGGCGCCCGCCACCGCCATGCCGTAGCCGGGGACGATGATGAGCTTCTGCCCGTAGCGCATCAGCGCCGCGGCATCCATCGGCGACAGCTCGCGCATCGTGCCTTCGACCGCCTCGCCGCCTTCGACCGCGGCACCGGTGATCGGCGCGAAGATGATGTTCCGGATCGGGCGGTTCATCGCCTTGGCCATCAGCTGGGTGAGCAGCATGCCCGAGGCGCCGACCACGATACCGGCGACGATCAACGCCGGATTGCCGATCACGAAGCCCTTGAAGCCCACCGCCAGGCCGGTGAAGGCGTTCAGCAGCGAGATCACCACCGGCATGTCGGCGCCGCCGATCGGCATCACCAGCACCACGCCGAGCGCCAGCGCGAGTACGAAGAACAGGAAGATCTCGAAGCCGCCCGGGGCGTCGGCATAGGCCACGGTGAGGCCGACGCCGAAGGTCGCCAGGGTGAGGAAGAAGTTGACGTTGTTCTGCTGCGGCAGGCGGATCGCCTTGTTCATCAGGCCCTGCAGCTTGGCGAAGGCGACACACGAGCCGGAGAACGCGACCGCGCCGATGATCGCCCCCAGCCCCAGCAGCGTGGAGGTCACCGCGTCGTGCGGCACACCGCGCACCAGCTCGATCGCCGCGATGCCGGCCGCCGCACCGCCGCCCATGCCGTTGTAGATCGCCACCATCTGCGGCATGTCGGTCATCTTGACGATCTTGCCGGTGTACCAGGCCGCGCCGCCGCCGAGCACGATCGCCAGCACCATCAGGCCGACGTTGTTGAGCCCCGGCATGAAGAAGGTCACCACGGTGGCGCCGACCATCGCGAAGCCGGCCCACACGATGCCCTTCTTCGCCGTCACCGGCGAGGCCATCGCCTTGAGGCCGAAGATGAACACCACGGCGACGACGAAGTACGCCATGTTCACGAACCAGTTCGAGGTCATTGCTCACCCCCCTGCTTGCGGCCACCGGCCTTGAACATGCCCAGCATGCGCTCGGTGACGATGTAGCCACCGGCGGCGTTGGCTGCGCCCAGGAACACGGCGACGAAGCCGATCAGCAGCTGCAGCGGATCCTCCGGGTCGGCGTGGCCGAGCGCCACCATGGCGCCGATGAGCACGACGCCGTGCACGAAGTTGGACCCCGACATCAGCGGGGTATGCAGGATCACCGGCACGCGCGAGATCACCTCGTAACCGGTGAACGCGGCCAGCGCGAAGATGTACAGCGCGGTAAAGCCATCCATGGCGCACTCCTCCTTACAGGCCGAGCGCGGCCTTGACCCCGGCGTGGCGAACTTCGCCCGCGTGGGTCAGGCAGCTGCCGGACATGACCTCGTCTTCCCAGTCGAGCGCGAGCGCGCCGTCCTTGATGAAGGGCGAGATGAAGTTGAACAGGTTCTTGGCGATCATCTCGGACGCATGCACCGGCATGCGGCTGGCGATGTTGGTGGGGCCGATCACGAGCACGTCGTTGATCCACAGCTTCTCGCCGGCGACCGTGCCCTCGACGTTGCCGCCGGACTCGGCCGCCATGTCCACCACGACCGACCCCGGCTTCATGCGCGCGACCATGTCGGCGGTGATGATCTTCGGCGCCGGCTTGCCCGGGATGGCGGCGGTGGTGATCAGCGCGTCGCACTGGGCGACCGCCTTGGCCAGGCGCTCGGCCTGCTTCGCTTTCTCTTCCTCGGTGAGCTCGCGCGCGTAGCCGCCGCTGCCGGCCGCCGAGACGCCGGTGTCGACGAAGCGGGCGCCGAGCGATTCGATCTGCTCGCGCGTCTCGGGGCGCACGTCGTAGGCCTCGACCATCGCGCCGATGCGGCGCGCGGTGGCGATCGCCTGCAGGCCGGCCACGCCGGCGCCGATCACCAGCACCTTGGCCGGGCGGATGGAGCCGGCGGCGTAGGTCAGCATCGGGAAGAACTTGGGCGAGTGGTCGGCGGCGATCAGCGCGCACTCGTAGCCGGCCACCGCGCCCTGGCTCGACAGGATGTCCATGCTCTGCGCGCGCGAGATGCGCGGCAGCAGCTCGAGCGCGAAGGCGGTGATGCCGCCGTCGGCGAGCTGGCGCGCACGCTCGGCGCCCGACCACGGCTGCAGCATGCCGCACAGCACGCTCCCCGGCCTGAGCGCGGCGACCGTGCTCGCCGGCGGTGGCTGCACGCAGAAGACGACGTCGGCGGCGGCCGCGACGGCCTCGGCAGACTCGAGCAGCTCGACGTCGGCGAAGTCGGTGTCACGGAAGTGGGCGCCCCTGCCCGCCCCCCTCTGCATCACCACTCGGGCGCCGAGGCCCTGATATTTCTTGACCACATCCGGCACGACCGACAGGCGTCGCTCGCCGGGATGAGTCTCCAGCAGCACTCCGATGACCAGAGGCATGGACGGACTCCTTCATGAGGACGATAAGGACTGAAGCTGAATGGCGCGTGGGCGGCAAACTGACCGATCTTCGCTCTCCCTGCCGCGCGCTCGGCGCGCGCGGCGCGCCCGAAGCCGACACCAGACCGATATTACCGTCATTCGAAGAGCGCGCAAGCACGCGCGGCCGGGCGCGCGGAGGCCCCCGCGCCATCGGCGCGCGAGGCGCTCAGGCGCCCGTCTGGGTGGCGACGAGCTTGATGATCGCGAGCGAGATGTTGTCGCCGCTGCCGCCCGCGCGCTGGCGGCCGAGGGCGATCAGGCGCTCGGCCGCGGCGCGCGGCGGGAACTCCTGCAGCGTGGCGGCGAGCTCGAAATCGGTGAAGTAGCCCCACAGCCCGTCGGAGCACAGCAGGAAGCAGTCGCCGGCCGCGGGCGCGGTCTCGCAGCCGTACTCGATGCGTGGCTCGCGGTCACTGCCCAGGCAGGACAGCAGCACGTTGCGCTGCGGGTGGTTGAGCGCGCCGTTCTCGTCGAGATGGCCCTTGCGCTGCAGCTCGCCGACCAGCGAATGGTCGGCCGTGCGCGACACCGTCGCCGTGCCGCGGAAGTGGTACAGGCGGGAGTCGCCGCAATGCGCCCAGTAGGCCTTGCCCTGCTGCAGCAGGAAGATGACCGCGGTGCTGTGCGGGTCCTGCTCGCTGGTGAAGCGGGTGAGCTTGATGACCGTGTGCGCCTCGTCGATGACGCTGCGCAGCAGGTCAGCGGGCGACTCGTGCAGCGGTGCGTAGGTCTCGAAGTTCTGGCGCGCGCGGATCAGCACCTGCTCGGCCGCCATCGCCCCGCCGCTGTGTCCGCCCATGCCGTCGGCCAGCACCGCCATCATCATGCCCGGCCGCTTCGGATGACCGAAGAGCGCGACACGATCCTGCTGTTCCTTGCGGTCGCCCACATGCAGGGCGACACAGGTTTCGGCGGTGAAGGTCATGGTGTGCAGCGAACGGCCCCGGCGGGCGGAAATGGACACGCGATGATAGCAATCGCCCGTCCGCCCCGCGTGGGCACCTGCCCGTCGCCACCGCCGGCCGCGGGGCAGCCGGCGTGACATTTGTCACGACAGCGGCCAACTCACGCCGGCTGGCCGCCCAGGCGGGCGTCGATCAGCTCGATCCAGTGCCGCACCGGCGTGCCGGTGCCCGCCTGCAGGTGGGTGATGCAGCCGATGTTGGCCGAGGCGATGGTCGCCGCGCCGCCCTCGAGCAGGCAGTCGAGCTTGTTCGCGCGCAGGCGCTCGGACAGCTCCGGCTGCAGGATCGAATAGGTGCCCGCCGAGCCGCAGCACAGGTGGGCGTCGCGCACCGGCGTGAGCTCGAAGCCGGCGGCGGCGAGCAGTTTCTCCACGCTGCCGCGGATGCGCTGGCCGTGCTGCAGCGAACAGGGCGCATGCCAGGCGAGCGCCTGGCGCGGCAGCGACCGCGCCGCCAGCACCGCCGCCAGCGCGTCGGCCTCGGCCGCCACCACCTCGCCGATGTCGCGCGTCAGCGCCGCGACCCGCCGCGCCTTGTCGGCGTAGGCCGGGTCGTGCTGGAGCAGATGGGCGTAATCCTTGACCTGCGAGCCGCAGCCCGAAGCCGTCATCACGATCGCCTCGATGCGGCCGGCCTCGACCTCCGGCCACCAGGCATCGATGTTGCGCCGGGCGTCGGCGCGGGCGCCGTCCGGGTCGTCGAGGTGGAAGCGCACCGCGCCGCAGCAACCGGCGCCCGCAGCCTCGACCATCGAGATGCCGAGCGCATCGAGCACGCGCGCCGCGGCGGCGTTGATCGACGGCGCCATCGCCGGCTGCACGCAGCCGGCGAGCGCGATCACCCGGCGCGCATGGCGCGCCGCGGGCCAGCGCCCGGCGGGACGCGCCTCGGGAACCTTGGCCTGCAGCGTCTTCGGCAGCAGGCGGCGCACCGCCTGGCCGGCCTTCATCGCCACGCCGAACAGCGCCGGCCGCGGCACGAACTCGCGCAGCACGCGGCGCGTCAGCTTGTCGGCGCCCTGGCGCGGCACGCGCGCATCGACCACATGGCGGCCAATGTCGAGCAGGCGGCTGTAATGCACGCCCGAAGGACAGGTCGACTCGCAGGAGCGGCAGGTGAGGCAGCGGTCGAGGTGCAGGCGGGTCTTATCGGTCGGCTCGGCCCCTTCGAGCACCTGCTTGATCAGGTAGATGCGGCCGCGCGGGCCGTCGAGCTCATCGCCCAGCAACTGGTAGGTCGGGCAGGTGGCGGTGCAGAAGCCGCAATGCACGCACTTGCGCAGGATGTCCTCGGCCTCGCGGCCCTCGGGCGTATCGCGGATGAAATCGGCGAGCTGGGTCTGCATGCTCAGAACTCCGGGTAGAGGCGGCCGGGATTGAAGATGCCCGCCGGGTCGAAGGACTGCTTCAGGCGGCGATGGATCGTCGCCAGCGGCGCGGTCAGGGGCTGGAACACCGCGCCGCTGCGATCGCCGCCGCGGAAGACGGTGGCGTGGCCACCGAGTTCGGCCGCGCGCGCGCGGATCTGCGCCGGGTCGGTCGCGCTCGCCAGCCAGCGCTGCGCCCCGCCCCACTCCACCACCTGGCGGCCGGCCAGCCCCAGCGCGGGCGCGGTGCTCGGCAGCGACAGGCGCCACAGCACCTCGCCCGGCGCGAGCGCAAAGGGCGCCGCGGCCTGCTCGCGCACCGAGGACCACAGCGCGGCGGCGGCGTCCGCCGCGAGGCGCTCGCCCCCGAGCCTGTCGGCCGCCGCGCGCACCGCAGCCTCGGCCCCGGACAGGCGCACCTGCAGCACGCCGTCGTGCCACAGCGTCGCCGACAGCGGCAGCGGCTGACCGCCCCACTCGTTCATCCGGCGCAGCGCGCCCGCCTCGTCGAGCTCGAAACGCAGCGTCGCCTCGGCCACCGGGCGCGGCAAGACCTTGAGCGAGACCTCGAGCACGATGCCGAGCGTGCCCAGGCTGCCCGCGACCAGGCGCGAGACGTCATAGCCGGCGACGTTCTTCATGACCTGGCCGCCGAACTTCAGCACCTCGCCGCGGCCATCGAGCAGCTTGACGCCGAGCATGAAGTCGCGCACCGCGCCCATGTTCGCGCGCCGCGGCCCGGACAGGCCTGCCGCCACGCAGCCCGCCACCGTCGCCCCCGCGCCGAAGTGCGGCGGCTCGAAGGCCAGATACTGGCCCTTCTCCGCCAGCACCGGCTCGAGCTCGGCAAGCGGCGTGCCACCGCGCACCGTCACCACCAGTTCGGTGGGCTCGTAGGCCACCACGCCGGTGTTGGCGCGCAGGTCGAAGACCTCGCCCGCCGTTTCGCGGCCATGAAAATCCTTCGTCCCGCCGCCGCGCAGGCACAGCGGCGTCTTCGCTGCAGCCGCCGCGCGCACGCGCTCGGCCCAGTCCTTCTCGATCGTCGTCATCGTCTCATCGTCCCTGCATTCGAATGCGCGCTCCGCCCGCTCAGAAGCGCGGGATGTCCGGATACGGCACGTGGCCCTTGCTCACCTTCATGCGGCCGTACTCGGCGCAGCGATTGAGCGTGGGGATCGCCTTGCCCGGGTTGAGCAGCCCGGCCGGGTCGAAGGCCGCCTTGACGCGGAAGAACTGGCGCACCTCGGCGGTGGTGAACTGCGCGCACATCTGGTTGATTTTCTCCAGCCCGACGCCGTGCTCGCCAGTGATGGTGCCGCCGAGCGCCACCGACAGCTCGAGGATCTCGGCGCCGAAGTCCTCCGCGCGTTCGAGCTCGTCGGGCTGGTTGGCGTCGAACAGGATCAGCGGGTGCAGGTTGCCGTCGCCGGCATGGAAGACGTTGATGCAGCGCAGTCCGTACTTGTGCTCCATGGCCTGGATGGCGGTCAGCATCTCGCCGAGGCGCTTGCGCGGAATCGTGCCGTCCATGCAGTAGTAGTCGGGCGAGATCCGCCCCGCGGCCGGGAAGGCGGCCTTGCGCCCGGCCCAGAACTTGAGCCGCTCGGCCTCGTCGCGCGAGACGCGGATCTCGGTGGCGCCGCTGTCCTCGAGCACGGCGCGCACGCGGCCGATCTCCTCGGCCACCTCCTCCGGCGTGCCGTCGGACTCGCACAGCAGGATGGCCTTGGCGTCGAGCGGATACCCGGCGTGCACGAACTCCTCGACCGCGGCGGTGGCGGGCTGGTCCATCATCTCGAGGCCGGCGGGGATGATGCCGGCGGCGATGATCTTCGCCACCGCGTCGCCCGCGCGCACCACGTCGTCGAAGGCGGCGAGCACGCACTGCGCGAGCTGCGGCTTGGGCACCAGCTTGACGGTGACCTCGGTCACCACCACCAGCATGCCCTCGGAGCCGGTGACCAGTGCGAGCAGGTCGTAGCCCGCGGCGTCGAGCGCGCCGGAGCCGATCTCGACGATCTCGCCCTCGATGGTCACGCCGCGCACGCGCAGCAGGTTGTGCACGGTGAGGCCGTACTTGAGGCAATGCACGCCGCCGGCGTTCTCGGACACGTTGCCGCCGATCGAGCAGGCGATCTGCGAGGACGGATCGGGCGCGTAATAGAGGCCGTGCGGGGCGGCGGCCTCCGAGATCGCAAGGTTGCGCACGCCCGGCTGCACGACCGCGGTGCGCGCGAGCGGATCGAGCTCGAGGATGCGGTTGAAGCGCGCCAGCGACAGCAGCACGCCGCGGGTGTGCGGCAGCGCGCCGCCCGACAGCCCGGTGCCCGCGCCGCGCGCCACCACCGGCACACCCAGCTCGAAGCAGATGCGCAGCACATCCACCACCTGCGCCTCGGTGGTCGGCAGCGCCACCACCAGCGGCAGCGCGCGGTAGGCGGCGAGGCCGTCGCACTCGTAGGGGCGCAGGTCCTCGGTCTCGTACATCAGCGTGCCGGCGGGCAGCACGCGGCTCAAGGCCTCGACCACGCGCACCTTGTCCACCGCGGAAAAATCGCGCTCGGTCTCGCCGAACGCCGGCATCTCGATCTCTGTGTTCGTCATCGCAGGTCCTCGTCATGGGCCTTGGCCAGCTTGCCGGCCCGGCGTGTGGGTCAGGCACCGTGTCGCCGAAGTATAGGCAGCGCGGCGGCGGCCGGGTTTGAGGCATTTTCGCCGGCGGCTTGAAGAAACTTCACAAGGCGCCGCCGGGGCCGGCACGGTTCAGGGCAGCACGCCCTGCAGCCAGTCGACGAAGGCCGCGCACTCCCAGCGCTCGAGCGCACCCGGCGCCCAGCAGATGTAGTGACCGTAGGGCGACACCATCGGCCGCTCGGACAGCGCGAGCAGCCGCCCGCTGTCGAACCACGCGGCGCCCAGCTTGTGGCGCACCAGGGCGACGCCGAAACCGCTCGCCGCCGCGTCGTAGACCAGGCCGAGGTCGTTGAACTGTGCACCGCTCGCCGGCTCGGGCAGCGCCAGCCCGCAGTGCGCGTACCAGTTCGTCCACGGCTCGAGCGGGCTGCGCACCAGGCGGGTGGCGGTGCATTCGGCGTCGTGGGCGAAGCCGTCGAAGGGGCCGAACTCGTCGAGGAAGGCCGGGCTGCACGCCGGCGTCACCAGGTCGCGCAGGATCAGGCGATGCTCGAGATCGCCGTAGCCGCCCAGCCCGTAGCGGATCTCCAGGTCCGCCTCCTCGGCGGTGACGTCACGCAGCGGGATCGACACCTGCAGCGTCAGCTCGACGTCGGGATAACTGCGCCGGAAGAGCTCGAGCTTGGGCATCACGAACTGGCGGCAGAACGAGGGCGTCACCGCCACCCGCAGCCGGCGCGTGCCCGCCGTGGCGCGCGCACCGGGCATCTGCTGCAGCGCGGCGAGCGCGGTGCACACGTGCTGCAGGTAGGCCGCGCCCTCGCCGGTGAGGGTGAAGTCGCCGCGGCTGAAGAGCCGCATGCCGAGGTGCGACTCGAGCTGGCGCAGGCGGTGGCTGATCGCGCTCACCGTGACGCACAGCTCTTCTGCTGCGCGGCTGGCGCTGCGCAGGCGGGCGACCGCCTCGAAGGTGAGCAGGCACTGGATCGGGGGGATGCGGCTGGTCGCCATGGGGACTGGGCTCAGGGCCATCTGGAAGGCCGCCGCATTATGCGCGCTCCCGCAGGCCGCCTCCACGGTATGAACACGCGCCCGTTCTCATTAACATGGGTGCCCCTGCCCACGCGCAAGGCCACCGCGGCCTGCCCGCGCACCAGAGCGATCGTCCTCATCCGCCCGATGCCCCCTCTGCAGCGCCTGTTTCCCTTCCTGTCCTGGCCGGCGCAATGGCGTGCCGCCGGCGTGCGCGGCGACATCACGGCCGGCATCACGGTGGCGCTGGTGATGATTCCGCAGGCCCTGGCCTACGCCAAGCTCGCCGGCCTGCCGCCGCACGTCGGGCTGTACGCGGCGCTGGTGCCGACCGTGGTGGCGGCGCTGTTCGGCTCCTGCGGGCAGCTGTCGACCGGCCCGGTGGCGCTCACCGGTCTGCTGGTCGCCGCCAGCATCGCGCCGCTCGACGGCCTGGCCGGCGGCGACGTGGTCGGGCTCACGCTGCTGCTGGCGCTGCTGTCCGGGCTCATCCAGCTCGCGCTCGGCGTGCTGCGCCTGGGCTGGCTGCTCAACCTGCTGTCGGTCCCGGTGCTGATGGGCTTCGTGAATGCGGCGGCGCTGATCATCTGCCTGACCCAGATCCCGCCGCTGCTCGGGCTGGCCATGCCGGCCTCGCAGCACCTGGTGGTGGATTTTGCGCAGGCACTCGGCGGCATGAACACGCCCCACCTCGCTTCGGTCGCCTTCGGCCTGGGCAGCCTGGTTGCGCTGTTGGCGCTCAAGCGCCTGTGGCCGCGCCTGCCCGGGGTGCCGCTGGTGGTCGCGGCCGCCACCGCGCTGTCGGCATGGACGGGTTTCGCTGCCGGCGGCGGCGACGTGGTGGGCGCGGTGCCGGGTGGGCTGCCGGAACTCGACGTGCCGCCGCTGCGACCGGACCTGATCGCCGCGCTGCTGCCGGCGGCCTTCGTCGTGGCCATGGTCAGCTTCATGGAGGCGGCCTCCAGCGCCAAGCTCATCTCCGGCCGCACGCGCGAGCCCTGGCGGCAGGACCAGGAGCTGATCGGCCAGGGCCTCGCCAAGATCGCCGCCGCCTTCACCAGCGGCATGCCGGTCAGCGCCTCGTTCTCGCGCTCGGCGCTCAACTACGCGAGCGAGGCGCGCACCGGCCTGTCGTCCATCGTCACCGCGGCCTTCGTGCTGCTCGCCCTGCTCTATCTCACGCCGCTGCTGTGGCACCTGCCCAAGCCGGTGCTGGCGGCGATCATCCTGCAGGCGGTGGCCGGCCTGATCGACTTCAAGGTACTGGTGCGCGCCTGGCGCGCGAGCCGCGACGACGGTGCGGGCGCGGCGGTCACCTTCCTCGCCACGCTGGCCTTTGCGCCCAACATCCAGAACGGCATCTTCACCGGCCTCATTCTGTCGCTGGCGCTGATGGTGTATCGCGGCATGCGCCCGCGCGCCGCGCTGCTCGGCCTGCACGCGGACGGCACCTACCGTGACCGCGAGCGCTTCGGCCTGCCCCATCCGCACCCGGAGCTGGTGATCCTGCGCTTCGACAGCCCGCTCAGCTTCGTCACCGCCGCCACCTTCGAGGACGCCATGCTCGACGCCGCGCGCGCGCAGGACGGCGTGAAGATCGTGCTGGTATCGGGCGCCGGCATCAACGACATCGACGCCACCGGCCTGCACACCCTGGCCGGACTCATCGAACGCTTCAAGGCCCAGGGCCAGACGATCGCCTTCTGCGGGCTCAAGAAGCAGGTGATCGACGCCATGGAGCGCGACGGCGTGTGGGCGCGGGTGAAGGCGCAGGCGAGCTACCGGACCGAGCACCAGGCGCTCGATGCCCTGCTGCCGGCGCTGGCCAAGGGCTGAGCGGCCCGTTTCAAGCGGCTTCGGCGGCAGTGTCGGAATTCTTTACACTCAACCGAAAGCTGGGAGCGGGCCTCTTGGGCGAGGCTTCAGTGCTTACGCCGCTTCCACATGAAGCTTCACGCCAAGCGCTCGCATCACCTTCATGATGGTGGAAAACTCCGGGTTGCCTTCGGCTGAAAGCGCCTTGTACAGCCCTTCGCGCGCCAGCCCTGTGTCCCGCGCAAGCTGGCTCATCCCTTTGGCACGAGCGACATCCCCAAGCGCAGCGCGGATCAGGCTGCCGTCGCCGGGGTCTTCTTCCATGCAGGCGTCGAGGTACAGCGCCATATCCTCGTCGGTCTTGAGCTGCTCGACCACGTCCCACTTCTTCAGCTTCAGTTCAGTCATCGCCATCTCCTAGAGCCGCTTCGCCAGCTCGATCGCGGCCTCGATATCCTTGCTCTGCGTGCTCTTGTCGCCGCCCGCCAGCAAGATCACCACTTCCAGACCGCGCTGCGTCAGATACACCCGATAGCCTGGCCCGCAGTCAATGCGCAGCTCGCTGACACCCGAGCCAACCGCCTTTACGTCGCCGAAATTACCCAACTCGACCCGACGGAGACGCGCCGCGATGCGCGCCCTGCCATGGCGGTCGCGCAGACCGTCGTACCAGCGGTCGAAAGCGTCTGTCGTCTGGAGACTCCTCATGCGATCAAGTGTAAATCATGGATTACACACTATCAACCGCGACACTCGGGACGGCTATCGCTTGAGCCTGAAGCGAGAAAGGATTGGGGCGCACTCGCAGACCGCACCGACCAAGGCCACAAGAACGCGCGGCATTTCTGTTTCCATTGACTTTCCCCGAACACCTTCTTATAGTGCGCGATTCTTTGCAGACCCATCAACTGGAGTAACACCATGTACGCGGTGATAAAAACCGGTGGCAAGCAGTATCGCGTTGCCGCTGGCGAAAAGATCAAGGTAGAACAGATACCGGCCGACGTGGGTTCCGAAATCACCATCGACCAGGTCTTCATGGTCGGTGAAGGCGACGCCGTCAAGATCGGCACGCCCGTTGTGGCCGGAGCTTCCGTCAAGGCGACCGTGGTTTCCCACGGCCGTCACGACAAGGTCAAGATTTTCAAGATGCGCCGCCGCAAGCACTACCAGAAGCACCAGGGGCATCGTCAGAACTACACCGAGCTTCGCATCGAAGCGATCTCGGCCTAAGAAGCTGGCGGTAGTTCGCGTAACGGCCGCGACTCGGAATCGAAACGCCTCGGCGTCAAGCGCTACGGTGGCCAGTTCGTGCTCGCCGGCAACATCATCGTTCGCCAGCGCGGCACCGAATACCACCCTGGCGACAACGTCGGCATCGGCAAGGACCACACCCTGTTCGCGCTCAAGAACGGCGTCGTGCAGTTCGCGGTCAAGGGCCCGTCGCGTCGTCGCACCGTGATCATCGTGCCGGAAGCGGCCTGATCGCGCGCTCCGGT
>JAREIX010000303.1 GCA_029286945.1 Thauera sp.
TCCCATAAGACCGCGGCAGCCCACCATGGGCCGCCGCGGGCGGATTATTCCGGCTGCGACTGACTACGATTGGTCAGTCCACAAAAAAGAGGCCGGAGTGTATTCCGAGACCCGAACCGAAGTCAACTGGCCTCGATGTCCTGCTGCGTTTCGACAACGTCCTCGGCGGGTGCCCAGGCATGCTCCAGACCCAGATCGCGCCCCTCCTCCTGTGCCTTGCGGCTGCGGTGGTAGGCCAGACCGGTACCGGCCGGGATCAGGCGGCCGACGATGACGTTCTCCTTCAGGCCGCGCAGCTCGTCGCGCTTGCCCATGATCGCCGCCTCGGTCAGCACGCGGGTCGTTTCCTGGAACGATGCCGCCGAGATGAAGGAGTCGGTCGACAGAGAAGCCTTGGTGATGCCGAGCAGCACGTTCTCGTACTGCGCCGGCAGCTTGCCTTCGGCGTCGATGCGATCGTTCTCGTCCAGCACCTCGGAGCGCTCGACCTGCTCCTCGCGGATGAAGCGGGTATCGCCGGCATCGGTGATGACCACGCGGCGCAGCATCTGGCGAACGATCACCTCGATGTGCTTGTCGTTGATCTTCACGCCCTGCAGGCGATACACGTCCTGCACCTCGTCGATGATGTAGCGCGCCAGCTCGCTGATGCCCTGCAGGCGCAGGATGTCGTGCGGATCGGCCGGGCCGTCGACGATGAGTTCGCCCTTGTTCACCACCTGACCGTCGTGGACCATGAGGTGCTTGTCCTTCGGGATCAGGAACTCGTGCGAGGTCCCGTCCGGCTCGGTGATCACCAGGCGCTGCTTGCCCTTGGTCTCCTTGCCGAAGGACACCGTGCCGGTGTATTCGGCGAGCATGCCAGCGTCCTTGGGCGCACGCGCTTCGAACAGCTCGGCGACGCGCGGCAGACCACCGGTGATGTCGCGGGTCTTGGCCGATTCCTGCGGAATACGGGCCAGGATGTCGCCGACGTTGATCTGCTGGCCGTCCTTCACGGTGATCAGCGAGCCGACCTGGAAGGTGATCGCCACCGCGTGCTCGGTGCCGGCGATCTTCACTTCCTCGCCCTGCTCGTCGAACAGCTTGACCTGCGGGCGCACGCCCTTGGCGGTGCCGGTGGTCGAGCGACGCTTGGCGTCGATGACGACCAGGGTGGACAGGCCGGTGACCTCGTCGATCTGCTTGGCGACGGTCACCCCTTCTTCGACGTTCTCGAACTTCACCGTACCGGCGTATTCGGTCACGATCGGGCGGGTGTGCGGATCCCATGACGCCAGCTGGGTGCCGGCCTTGACGGCGGCGCCGTCATCGACCATCAGCAGCGCGCCGTAGGGCAGCTTGTGGCGCTCGCGCTCGCGGCCCATGTCGTCCGCCACCACCAGCTCGGCGGAACGGGCGATGACGATCTTCTCGCCCTTGGCGTTGGAGACGTAGCGCATGTTGCCGGCGAAGCGGATGGAACCCGCCGACTTGGCCTCGACCCCGCTCGCGGCGGCGGCTCGCGACGCCGCGCCACCGACGTGGAAGGTACGCATGGTGAGCTGGGTGCCCGGCTCGCCGATCGACTGCGCGGCGATCACGCCCACCGCCTCGCCGACGTTGACCATCGAGCCGCGGCCCAGGTCGCGGCCGTAGCACTTGGCGCACAGGCCGTAGCGGGTCTCGCAGGTGAGCGGCGTGCGCACCTTGACCTCGTCCACGCCGAGGCTCTCGATCAGCTCGACCGCGTCCTCGTCCAGCAGGCTGCCAGCCTCGATCACCGTTTCCTGGTTCTCGGGGTTGACGATGTCCTCGACGCAGACACGGCCCAGGATGCGCTCGCGCACCGGCTCGACGACCTCGCCGCCCTCGATCAGCGCCTTCATGTTGAAGCCGTCGCGGGTGCCGCAATCGTCCTCGATCACCACCAGGTCCTGGGTCACGTCGACCAGACGACGCGTCAGGTAGCCCGAGTTCGCGGTCTTCAGCGCGGTGTCGGCCAGACCCTTACGGGCACCGTGGGTCGAGATGAAGTACTGGAGGACGTTCAGGCCTTCGCGGAAGTTGGTCGTGATCGGCGTCTCGATGATCGAGCCGTCCGGCTTGGCCATCAGGCCACGCATGCCGGCGAGCTGGCGGATCTGCGCCGCGGAACCGCGCGCGCCCGAGTCGGCCATCATGTAGATCGAGTTGAACGATTCCTGGCGGACGGTCTTGCCTTCGCGGTTGACCACTTCCTCGGAGCCGAGCTGCTCCATCATCGCCTTGGCGACCTGATCGCCGCAGCGACCCCAGATGTCCACCACCTTGTTGTAGCGCTCGCCGTCGGTCACCAGACCCGAGGTGTACTGCTGGGCGATCTCCTTGACCTCGGCTTCGGCGGCGCGGATCAGCTCGTGCTTGGCCTTGGGAACCAGCATGTCCTTGACCGCGATCGACAGGCCGGCGCGGGTGGCCAGGCCGTAGCCGAACTGCATCAGCTTGTCGGCGAAGATCACCGTCGCGCGCAGGCCGCAGCGGCGGAACGAGGCGTTGATCAGCTTCGAGATCTCCTTCTTCTTCAGCGGCTTGTCGATGACGCTGAAGGGCAGCCCGGCCGGCAGGATCTCGGACAGGATGGCACGGCCGGCGGTCGTGTTGTGGCGCACGACCTTCTCGATGCGCTCGCCGTTGGGGCCGAGGTCGGCTTCCTTCAGGCGCACGGTGACGCGCGCGTGGAGCGCGATCTGGCCGGACTCGTAGGCGCGCTTCACTTCCGACACGTCGGTGAAGATCATGCCTTCGCCCGGCACGTTCACCCCTTCACGGGTGGCGTAGTAGAGGCCGAGCACGATGTCCTGCGAGGGGACGATGATCGGCTCGCCGTTGGCGGGCGACAGCACGTTGTTGGAGGCCAGCATCAGGGTGCGGGCTTCCATCTGCGCCTCGAGCGAGAGCGGCACGTGGACGGCCATCTGGTCGCCGTCGAAGTCGGCGTTGAAGGCCACGCACACCAGCGGGTGGAGCTGGATCGCCTTGCCTTCGATCAGCACCGGCTCGAAGGCCTGGATGCCGAGGCGGTGCAGCGTCG
>JAREIX010000304.1 GCA_029286945.1 Thauera sp.
CGTGAAGGCTTTCGCCCGAACGTCGGCATCATTCTGGTCAATGCGCGCAACGAGGTGTTCTGGGGCAAGCGCATCCGCGAACACTCCTGGCAGTTCCCCCAAGGTGGCATCAAGCACGGCGAGTCGCCGGAGCAGGCCATGTACCGGGAACTCTTCGAGGAGGTCGGGCTGCGTCCGGAGCACGTCAGGATCCTCGGCCGCACGCGCGGCTGGCTGCGCTACGAGGTGCCGAAGCACTGGATACGGCGCGAGTGGCGCAACACCTACCGCGGCCAGAAGCAGATCTGGTTCCTGCTGCGGCTGGTGGGGCGGGACTCTGACGTCTGCCTGCGCGCGAGCACGCACCCGGAATTCGATGCCTGGCGATGGAGCAACTACTGGGTGCCGCTGGAGGCGGTGATCGAGTTCAAGCGTCAGGTCTACCAGCTGGCGCTGATCGAGCTGGCGCGGATCCTGTTCCGCTCGCGTACGTTCGAGCTGCCCGACAGCTACCGCCTGCCCGAGCCGGAAGCCGAGCCGGCGGTCGAGCCGGTGCAGGTGGTGCTCGGCGAGCGGACGCAGCGCGGCACGCTACACAAGTAGCCGGGAGCGGGCGGCGGCGAAGGCCGGCGCGGCGCTCGCGGCGGGAATCGACCCCCTCAACCACAGGTCACGGTGGACGTCGCGCGCAACGCGGTGCGGCTTCGCCGTGCGGAGATCCGAGCACTTGAATCCGACCCTCCAACGCTGTCTGGGTGCGGGCCTCGCGGCCCTCGCCTGTCTTTCGACTCCGGCCGGCGCCGGCCTGCTGGTCGACGCCGACCCCGACTGGCAGGAGGGCGCGGTCGAGATGCCGGCGGCGCCGCAGGCGTCCGGCCTGCGCGCCTTCGACATCGGCACGCCGTCGCCCAACGCCTTCTTCGTCGATGAGCGCAGCCTCAGCGTCGGCGCCGATGGCGTGGTGCGCTACACGTTGATCGTGCGCACGCCGGGCGGCGCCGAGAACGTCACCTTCGAAGGCATCCGTTGCGCCACCGGCGAACGCCGCCTCTACGCCAGTGGTCGCAAGGACGGATCGTGGGTGCCGATGAAGAACAGCGCCTGGCAGCCGATCGCCGACAATACCTACAACCGGCCGCGCGCGGCGCTCGCCCACGACTATCTCTGCGATGGTCCGGCGGCTCCCCGCGACCGCGAGCATGCGCTGCAGCTGCTGCAACAGCGGCGCGACCTCACCCGTCCCTTCGGAGACCGCTAATGATCGACCAGGCCATCATCGAGTTCGACAAGGCGCTGCGCACCGTCTTCGCCCCGGCGCGCAGCCTCCGCCCCGTGCCTGGCGACGACATTCCGGATGCCGAGTTGAGCGAGGCCGAACGGGCCCACGCCGCCGCGCTGATGCGCGTCAATCACGTCGGCGAGGTGTGCGCACAGGCGCTGTACCAGGGGCAGTCGATCATGTCGCGCGATCCGGCGATCCGCGACACGCTGCGCCAGGCCTCGCAGGAGGAAACCGAGCACCTGGCGTGGACCGAGCGCCGCATCGCCGAGCTCGGCGGGCGCAAGAGCCTGCTGAACCCGCTCTGGTACGGCGGGGCGCTGGCGATCGGCCTGCTCGCCGGCCGCTTCGGTGAGCGCTGGAACCTGGGCTTCCTGGCGGAGACCGAACGCCAGGTCGAGCAGCATCTGAAGGGCCACCTCGATGCGCTGCCCGCCGCCGACCAGCGCTCGCGCGCGATCGTCGACCAGATGAAGGCGGACGAGGCCGAGCACGCGGAGACCGCCGTGCGCCTCGGTGCGCACGCCCTGCCGGCGCCGGCGCGGGGGCTGATGAAGGCCGCGGCGCGGGTGATGACCACGCTCTCCTACCGGCTGTGAGGTGATTCGCGCGCGGACCGCCTGCCGCGCACGGCGGCGGGCGGCCGTGCCGGGCAGGGCCGCGCTCAGTCGGCCTCGAGCAGTTCCACCTCGTGGATCATCTCGGCGGTCTTGCCGAGCATGATCGAGGCCGAGCAGTACTTTTCCGCCGACAGATGCACCGCGCGCTCCACCGTCTCGCGCTTGAGCTTGCGTCCGGTGACGGTGTAGACGAAGCGGATCCGCGTGAAGACCTTGGGGTCGCTGTCGGCGCGCTCGGCTTCGAGGCGCACGCTGCAGCCGCGCACGTCATGGCGTCCACGCTTGAGGATGAGCATGACGTCGAAGGCGGTGCATCCGCCCGCGCCCGCCAGCAGCAACTCCATCGGGCGCGGCGCCAGGTTGCGGCCGCCGGCATCCGGCGCCCCATCCATCGCCACGATGTGTCCGGTCCCGGTCTCGGCGATGAAGCTCATTCCATCCAGCCACTTGATCGTGCATTCCATCTTCCGTGCTCCCCGGGGCGGGCCCCGTCGCTGATGTCCATGGGTCGAGGGGGCGATGTTACCGCAGTGCGACATCGCAACGGCAGGTGCCGTCTGCAGGGCGCTTTCGTCCGGGTGCTCAGGGATTTGCGCGCGGCAGGGGCTCGCGTGCTGCGCGGACCCGGGGGTCAGTACGGAGGCGTAGCGATGCAGTGCAGCATTTGAATGTGAAGGTCATGATCCGGGACGATTCCAGGCGTCGCCGGCCGCTCGCATCCGGATGGGAAAGTTGAGATAAATCAAAATCATGATCTTTGATAAATGGCTTGAATGGAAAAATCAAATCTTTAGTTCTGCGCTGCACAAAAAATGCTTGCGGAAGACGTCGCTGACCGGGATAATTCGAACCAGTCGGATCGCTGACGCGGCAGTCAAGGTTTCTGCACTGTGCGCCGATCCAAATGGTGTCTCCTCCACCCTCCTCCTTTGGTGTGGATTTAACGCAGTCCGATCGGACTGCGTTTTTTTTGCCTGTTGCGCGTACATTCGCCATCGCGAACCAATGATTGACACAGTCAGGGTGTTGGTCGTAGGATTGCGAGCTTTCCGTTTGACGGCCACCTCCAACGGCCCGACAAAGATCGAGGATTCACATGAAGACGTTTTCCGCCAAGCCGCACGAGGTCAAGCGCGACTGGTTCGTTGTCGACGGCACGGACAAGGTG
>JAREIX010000064.1 GCA_029286945.1 Thauera sp.
TCGAGGATGCGATTGCCTGGGCGAGAAAACGCGCATGACGCGGCCGCGCGTCGTGCTCGACACGAACTGCCTGGTGTCGGCATTGATCTTTTCCCGCGGGCGCTTCGCCTGGCTGCGCGAGGCCTGGCAGGGTGGGCGCGGTGTGCCGCTGGCGAGTCGCGATACGGTCGGCGAGTTGTTGCGTGTGCTCAACTACCCGAAGTTCAAGCTGGCGCGCGACGAGCAGGAGGCGCTGCTGGCGGACTTTCTGCCTTATGTCGAGACTGTCGGCATCGAGACGCTGCCTGACGGGCTTCCGGATATTCGGGACCCCGACGATCTGATCTTCCTGGCGCTGGCGGTCGCCGCCGAGGCCGACGCGCTTGTCGGCGGGGACGGCGACCTTCATGCAGTCAAGGCGGATTTCCAGATTCCGATCCTGACGGTGGCGGAGTTTTCGGAGTGGTTGAGGGGGCGGGGGTAGGCGGGAGATCCCGTAGTCAGGTCCTTCACTCGCTCGCCGGCTCAGCGATACACCTCGCGCCGGTTGCCAATCTGCAAGACCAGCACGCGCATCACGCCATCCTCGATGCTGCAGATGACGCGGTAATCGCCAACCCTGTATCGCCACACTCCGCCCAATGGTCCGCTAAGGGCTTTGCCTGCGCTGCGCGGGTCCGCGCTGCCGATCACGCGCGCGTCCAGATAGTCGAGGATTCGGCGCGCAAGCGGCTTGTCGAGTGCGCGCAGTTGCTTGAGTGCCGTGGCCGAGTAATCAACCGTCCAGGCCAAGGTCCGCCCTCACGTCGGCAGCAGGATGAACGGCCTCTTCCCCCTTGCGCACACGCTCCAGTACATCGGCGGCCAGGTAGTAATCCTCCATGTCCTCGATGCCGCGCTCGATGATGCGACGTAGGTAGTACGCTTTACTACGGCCCGTGCTGGCAGCCAGAAAGTCGAGTCGGCGCTCGATCTCGGGTTCGAGCCGGATGGATGTGGGCATGACGAATCCTCGCGAATACTTGTATTCATTTAAGCACGCGAAGCTTGTGAGGGAAAGCCTGATGTCGGGTCTTTCATCTGCTCACTGGCTTTTCAGCCGG
The DNA here is from genome assembly GCA_029286945.1 of Thauera sp. Taxonomy (GTDB): domain Bacteria; phylum Pseudomonadota; class Gammaproteobacteria; order Burkholderiales; family Rhodocyclaceae; genus Thauera. Next base: position 1,083 of record JAREIX010000064.1, read on the forward strand.
CGGTCAGTCCCGAGGCGTGTCGTCCAGGCGCGCTTGCGCCCGGGTGTACGCCTGGAGCCTCTCGCGCGGGCCGATCGAGATGATCGTCACCCAGACCTCACCGTCGTCCACCCGGTAAACCAATCGATACCCTGCAGCGCGGAGTTTGATCTTGTAGCAATCCGGCATGCCCGACAGCGCAGCCGAGGGCACCCTCGGTGTGAGCAGGCGCTCTTCCAGCTTCTTCTTGAACTGTGCCTGCACGCTGCCATCGAGCTTTTTCCACTCGGCGAGCGCCAGGGTGTGAAAGCGCAGCTTATAGGTCGTCAAGGCTCACCTCGATGAACGGCCCTTCGCTGCGCTCGCGCACACGGGCGGCGTCTTCGAGGTCTTCGAGGTGGGTGACCAGGCGTTCGTAGTGTGCGGCCGAGAGCAGATAGGCTTCGGGCCGGTTGTGATTGAGCACGGCGACGGGCTGATCGTCGGCCTGGGCGAGGATGCTGGAGAAGTTGCGCTTGAGTTCGGTGACGCTGACCGTCAGGTCGGCCATGATGGCATGCATGGTGCGCCTCAAAAAGATGCTTGATAAGACATTAAATATAGCATCTTAGAAGCATCAACTCGTCTGGCCTTTTGCTTCCTCACGCCACCCGCTGCACGGCCACGCCGACCTTGTCTGCCGCTCGCGCCAGCGTGTCGTCCGCTGTGCACAGTGTCGTGCTCAGGCGGGTGCATACGGCCAGATGCAGCGCATCGCCCGCACGCAGTCCGCTGCGGTAGTCGGCAATCCAGCCTCTGGCGCGGTCGAAATCCGTGGTGTCGATTGCTTCCACTGCAAGGCGGGCGCTGACGAGGCGGTCGAAGCGCTCGAGTCCCTCGCGATGGAGATCCGCGGAAATATCGCCCCTGCGCGCCATGATCCCCGCTGCGCTGGCGAACTCGGTGCGCGTCCACGGGCTGATCAGGATCGTTTTGCTGCAGTTGGCTTCGAGCCACGCGAGCGCCGCATCGGTGCTGGCGTCGCGAAAGAACAGGGGCAGCAGGATGCAGGTGTCGGCATACAAGGCCATCAGTACCGTGCCCCGTCCCGTGCTTCGCGCACGACTTCCGCTGCCGTGCGGGCTTGTGGGGGCTGGGCGAGCACGAAGGCGCGCAGCTCGGCGGCGACGGCTGCGGCGTCGACCGCCGGCTGCGCGTGCTCGGCGATGATGCGGGCGACCGGTCGGCCGCGGCGGGTGATCACGATCTCCTCGCCGGCGATCACTTGATCGACGACGGCGGACAGATGCGATTTGGTTTCGGCGAGGGTGAGGGTACGCATGACGATGCCTTCGTGACTATCTGACCAACTGGAGTGTAGTCGGGGCGGGTGAAGATGTCACGCGGAAGGAGATCCCGGGGTAAGACCTTTCATTTGCTTACGCCGCCGTTGTACATCGAGCCGGTCGGCGCGGGCGCTAGATCCCCCCGTGACGTCCCCAGAACTCCGCCGGCGTGAGGATGGGGTAGGTGCCGGCCAGGGCCAGCAGATCCTTATCGCCGGTGATCAGGTAGTCGAGGTTTCCCGTGCGCATGCCCGCCAGCAGAGTGCCGCGTGGGAACCCCGTGGGAACCCTGGGGTCAGGTCTTTCATTTGCTCACCGCCCCACGCAGCCGCCGGTCAGCCGAGATCGGGGATGACGGGGCGACCGTAGTCGCGACCCGCCCGGTCGTCCCTGCACCCGGCATACGCCCGGCGGACAGGGCGCGTCCAGGCCTCACCCCGCCGGCGGCCGCGTGCCCACGAAGCTCTCGCGCGCGAACACCCGCTCGGCAAACGGCACCAGCCCCGGATGCCGCCCGCGCCAGTCCAGGTCGGGAAAGCGCAGGTCGAGGTAGCCGAGCGCGACCCCCACCGCGATGTCGCCGAGCATCATCGCGCCGCCGTTGAACCAGTGGCGGTCGTCGAGGCGGCGTTCGAGTTCGGCCAGGCCGCGGTCGATCTTGTCGCGCTGGCGGGCGATCTCGCGCGCGCTGCGCTCGCCGTCGGGGCGGCGGGATTCGAGCAGGGCGGTGACGGCGGCGTCGGTGACGCCGTCGGCCAGGGCCTCGGTCTGGCGCACGCGCACGGCGTCGAGCGCGTCGCCCGGCAGCAGCGCGGGCGGGGCGCCCAGGGTCTCGAGGTAGCCGGCGATGACCGGCGAGTCGAAGAAGGTCTCGCCGCTGTCGGCCACCAGCACCGGGACCTTGCCGAGCGGGTTCAACTCGGGAACGCGGGTGTTGGCCTCCCACGGCGAGTCGATCACGAGCTCGAAGGGCAGGGCCTTCTCGGCGAGGATGATGCGGATCTTGCGGGCGTAGGGGCTGGTGAGCGAGGCGAGCAGTTTCATGGCGGTCGTGTCTCCCGTGGGGTATGAGGCACGATACGCCGCGCCTGATGGCGCCGACATTAGGGAAAGCGGGGACGTCGCCGCCACATCCGGGCGGGAAAAGGGCGAAACCGGGGGCTGTTTCCTGTTTCGCCCTGTGTCGCGATTTCGTTCACGCCGGATCGACGTTGCGCGCGATCAGCGCGCGGATCAGGTGCAGCTTGCCGTGGAAGAAGTGGTCGGCGCCCGGGATCACGATGATCGGCTGCTCCTGCGGGCGCGCCCAGTCGAGCACGTTGGCGAGCGCCACGGTGTCGTCGTTCTCGCCGTGGATGACGAGCGCCGGGATGTTCTTCGGCAGCGCCGGGGTGTCGTAGCTGCGTCCGCTGCCGGTGGTGTCGCCGGCGGCCATGCCCACCAGGACGAGCTGGCGCGGCGGCGCGATGCCTTCGGCCAGGCGGTTGGCCACGCGCACCTGCACGTAGCCGCCGAACGAGAACCCGCCCAGCGCCAGCGGCAGGCTGCCCCAGCGCGACTGTGCCCAGGTGAGGACCGACAGCATGTCCTCGGTCTCGCCCTCGCCGTGGTCGTGTTCACCTTCGCTCTGGCCGACACCGCGGAAGTTGGGCCGGATCACCGCGAAGCCGAGGTCGCGGTAGGCGCGCGCCAGCGTGTGCGCGACCTTGTTGGTGTTGGCGCCGCCAAACAGCGGGTGCGGGTGGCAGACCAGTGCGACGCCCTTTACCGTCTCGGGGGCGTCGATCAGGGCCTCGATGGCGCCGGCGGGGCCGCGCAGCAGGGCGGATTCGGTGGGCAGTGCGCGGCTCATGCGGCCTCCTCCGGCAGGCGCAGGCGGTCGACCACGCGGCCGTGCACCAGATGGCTGTCGATGATCTCGTCGACGTCGTCCTTGTCGATGTAGGTGTACCAGACGTTGTCGGGATAGACGACGATCACCGGGCCGTCGTCGCAGCGCCCGAGGCAGCCGGCCTTGTTCACGCGCACGCTGCCCTTGCCCTTGAGGCCGAGCGCGGCGGTGCGTTCCTTGGCATAGGTCTGCAGCTCGCTCGCCTTGAAGTCGTTGCAGCAGGACTCGCCCGCCGCGCGCTGGTTGCAGCAGAAGAAGACGTGGTGTTTGAAGTAGCTCATGCGGTTTCTCGGGTGGAGGGAGCAGCGCCGCCGCCATGCGACGCCGGTGCAACGATGCCCGGATTATAGGCGGCGCTCGCCGCGCGCGGGCGGGCCGCCAAGGTGCTCGCCGCGCCACAGGCCGAGCGCTGACAGGTAGGCGAGCGCGACGTAGGGCCACAGGCTGTCGACGAGTTGGGTCAGACCGTGGAAGTTGAGCACGTTGCTGAAGGCGGCGAGCTGGCGGTCGTAGGGCAGGTAGGGGTTCTCGGGGATCAGGTTCACCAGCGCGGTGGCGAGCAGCAGGCTGGTGCCGGCGATGGCGTGCTGGGCCAGGCGCGGCAGCAGCAGGCAGGGCAGCAGCACGGCGCCACCGATCAGCAGGCCGCGCTCGGCGCCCGGGGTCAGCCAGGCCAGCGGCGCGGGAGGGCTGAAGAAGGCCCACGTTGCCAGCGCCTTGGCGCCGACGCCGAGCGCGAGCACCAGCAGCACCGGCAGCGGGTTGGCGCCGCGCGTCATGCAGCGCGTGAACAGGCCCACCGCCACCAGTGCGCTCGCCGTGAGCGCGGTGTCGAAGGCGATGAAGCGTTCGGCGCGGAAGGGCAGCGGCGTCGGGATGTCGAGCAGGCTGCGGATGTCGCCGCTGGAAAACAGCAGGTCGGTGGCGCTGAGCTGGCCGAGCAGCCACAGCGCCAGCAGCAGCAGGCCCGCATCGCCGGTGCGCCCCGGGATCACGTAATCCGTGCGCCAGCGGTGCAGGCGCCCCTGGGCGCCGAACACTGCCGCCCCCCAGCGTGCGCCGGCGAGCGCACCGAGCAGCGCCCCGGCGATGTTGCCGCCGAGGTCGAGGTTGCTGGCGATGCGGGAGGGCAGGAAGTTCTGCGTCGCTTCCAGCCCCAGGCTGAACACGGCGGCGAGCAGCGTGGCCGCGACCACCTTGCGCGCGAAGCTCAGGCCCGCGGGCAAGGCGGCGGCGAGCAGCAGGCCGAGCGGCAGGTAGCCGAGGACGTTGAACAGGAAGTCTTCGAGGATGAAGTACTTCGGCCATGGCGCCCACAGCCAGTCGAGGGGCGGCAGGCCGCGGTCGCGCCAGCCGGTGAGCGGATGCAGGCAGGCATAGGCGACGAGCAGGGCGTAGGCGAGAGCGAGCGGGCGGGCGAGCGAGTCGGCGGGCCGGGGAGCAGGCATGCGGTGCATTGTGCCAGCTTGGTGGCGGTCGATCACCCGGCGTGGGCAGTCGTTGGCCGGGGCGCCTGCGGGCGGGAGCACCATCATGGTGCGAGGCTTGCGCAATTGGTGCGCCGCGGGGGCCGCAAACCGGCGCCCACCGGCCCGCAGGCGCTGCGATTGCGCCGAATGCACGGCTGCGTCGGCGATAGCACGCTTCTTGCTGGGGAAATCCATCGCCCATCACGCCGCATGCGAGGCCCCCGTGTCCATCCACGTCAAGCTGAACCACGTCACTCATTACCGCTACGACCGCCCGGTGAGCCTGTCGCCGCAGGTCGTGCGCCTGCGCCCGGCACCGCATTGCCGCACGCCGATCCTCGCCTACGCGCTCAAGGTCGAGCCCGCCGGCCACTTCATCAACTGGCAGCAGGATCCGCAGTCCAATTACCTGGCGCGGCTGATGTTTCCCGACAAGACCACCGAGCTGCGCATCGAGGTCGATCTGGTGGCGGAGATGTCGGTCATCAACCCCTTCGACTTCTTCCTCGAGCCGGCGGCGGAGAAGATTCCCTTCACCTACGACGCGGCGCTGGGCGTCGATCTGGCGCCCTACCTCGCCAAGGCGCCGGCGCCTGCGCTGGGCCCGAAGTTCCTCGACTACCTCGAATCCATCCCGCGTGCGCCCAAGGCCACTGTCGATTTCCTGGTCGCGCTCAACCAGCGCCTGCAGCACGACATCGCCTACCTGGTGCGGCTGGAACCGGGCGTGCAGACGCCGGAAGAGACGCTGACCCTGGCCAGCGGCTCGTGTCGCGATTCGGCCTGGCTGCTGGTGCAGCTGCTGCGCCACCTCGGGCTGGCGGCGCGTTTCGTGTCCGGCTACCTGATCCAGCTCACCCCCGACGTGAAGTCGCTCGACGGCCCCTCCGGCACCGAGGTGGATTTCACCGACCTGCACGCCTGGTGCGAGGTCTATCTGCCCGGCGCGGGCTGGGTCGGCCTCGACCCCACCTCCGGCCTCTTTGCCGGCGAGGGCCACATCCCGGTGGCGTGCACGCCCGAGCCCTCGGCGGCGGCGCCGATCACCGGCTTCAGTGACGAATGCGAGTGCGAGTTCGAGCACCGCATGACCGTCGAGCGCGTGTGGGAGGCGCCGCGCGTCACCAAGCCCTACAGCGACGAGCAATGGGCGGCGATCGAGGCCCTCGGCCACCATATCGACGGCGACCTCGGCGCGCACGACGTGCGCCTGACCCAGGGCGGTGAGCCGACCTTCGTGGCGCTCGACGACCGCGACGGCGCGGCGTGGAACAGCGATGCGCTCGATCCGCAGGACCGGGACGCCAGCAAACCGAGCAAGCGCACGCTGGCCGAGAACCTGATGTTCCGCCTGAAGGACCACTACGCGCCGCACGGCCTGCTTCACTTCGGCCAGGGCAAGTGGTACCCGGGCGAGCAGTTGCCGCGCTGGTCGCTGAACTGCTACTGGCGGCGCGACGGCGAGCCGATCTGGCGCAATCCGGACCTGTTTGCGCGCGAACTCTCCGGCACCGCGGTGGATGAGGCGACCGCCGGCCGCTTCCTCGCCCGCGTCGGCGAGCGCCTGGGCGTCGACACGCAGTGGATGATGCCGGCCTTCGAGGATGCCTGGTACTACCTGTGGCGCGAGCGCCGGCTGCCGGCCAACGTCGATCCGCATGACTCGCGCGTCGATGATGCGCTCGAGCGCGCGCGCCTGGCCAAGATCTTCGAGCAGGGGCTGAAGCAGGTCATCGGCCACGTGCTGCCGATCGTGCGCAAGCATGCTGCGGGCCAGGCGACGCGCTGGGAAAGCGGGTCGTGGTTCCTGCGCAGCGAACGCCTGTACCTGATCCCCGGCGACTCGCCGATCGGCTACCGCCTGCCGCTGGATTCGCAGCCGTGGGCGGACAAGGGCGACTATCCGTGGATCCACGCCGCCGACCCGAACCAGGCCTTCCCCACCTTGCCGGCCCATGCCGAACTGCGCCAGCAGGTGCGCCCCGGCGGCGGCAGTGCTGACCTGGGCCCGGGGCTCACCGTCGGCGCCGACAGCGGCCTCGGTTTCGTGGCCCACAGTGGTGGATGGACGCCCGGCCGCGCCGAGCACGCCGGCTTCCACGCCCCGCAGGGCGAGGCCGCCGTGCCGCTGCCCGGCGCTGCCGAGGCCGCGCTCGCCACCCGCGACGAGCGCATCGACCCCACCCGCCGCCCGGCCCCCTTCGAATCCGCCGCCTGGATCACGCGCAGCGCGATGTGCGCCGAGCCGCGCGGCGGCCTGCTCTACCTGTTCATGCCACCGACGGTGGCGCTCGAGGACTACCTCGAGGTGGTCGCCGCGGTCGAGGCCACCGCCGAGGAGTTCGCGATCCCGGTCGTGCTCGAAGGCTACGAGCCGCCGTCCGATCCCCGCCTGGCGAGTTTCCGCATCACCCCCGACCCCGGCGTGATCGAGGTCAACGTGCACCCCGCGGCCAACTGGAACGAGCTCGTCGAGCGCACCACCACGCTGTACGACGAGGCCCACCAGTCGCGCCTGTCGACCGAGAAGTTCATGCTCGACGGCCGCCACACCGGCACCGGCGGCGGCAACCATTTCGTGCTCGGCGGCGCCACCCCGGCCGATTCGCCCTTCCTGCGCCGGCCCGACCTGCTGCGCAGCCTGGTGAGCTACTGGCACAACCATCCCAGCCTGTCCTACCTGTTCTCGGGCATGTTCATCGGCCCGACCTCGCAGGCGCCGCGGGTGGACGAGGCGCGCCACGACTCGGTGCACGAGCTCGAGCTCGCCTTCCAGCAGATGCCGGAGCCCGGCACCCAGGTGCCGCCGTGGCTGATCGACCGCCTGCTGCGCAACCTGCTGATCGACGCCACCGGCAACACTCACCGCGCCGAGTTCTGCATCGACAAGCTCTACAGCCCCGACAGCGCCACCGGTCGGCTCGGCCTGCTCGAGCTGCGCGCCTTCGAGATGCCGCCGCACGCGCGCATGAGCCTTGCCCAGCAACTGCTGCTGCGGGCATTGATCGCGCGCTTCTGGCAGCAGCCCTACGCCCCCGCCCGCCTGCGGCGCTGGGGCACCGAGCTGCACGACCGCTTCCTGCTGCCGCACTGGGTGGCGGAGGACTTCCGCGACGTCATCAGCGAGCTGCGCGAGTTCGGCTACCCGGTGGCGTTCGACTGGTTCGCGCCGCACTTCGAGTTCCGCTTCCCCAAGTTCGGCGAATTCGTCGCGCGCGGCGTGCAGGTGGAACTGCGCATGGCGCTCGAGCCCTGGCATGTGATGGGGGAGGAGGGGGCGCCCGGTGGTACCGTGCGCTATGTCGATTCCTCGGTGGAGCGTCTGCAGGTGAAGGTGTCCGGACTCAACGACGACCGCCATGTGCTGGCCTGCAACGGCCGCGCGCTGCCGCTGCAGCCCACCGGCACGGTGGGCGAGTTCGTCGCCGGCGTGCGCTACCGCGCCTGGCAGCCGCCGTCCTGCCTGCACCCGACCATCGGCGTGCATGCGCCGCTGATGTTCGACCTGGTCGATGGCTGGATGCAGCGCTCGATGGGCGGCTGCGTGTATCACGTGGCCCATCCGGGCGGGCGCAACTACGAGACCTACCCGGTCAACCCCTATGAGGCCGAAGGCCGTCGCCTGGCGCGCTTCACCACCACCGGCCACACGCCCGGTCGGATTGCGCCCGCAGCAGCCGAGCGCAACGCCGACTTCCCGTTCACCCTCGACCTGCGCCGGCAGGGCTGACAAACCATGCAGGTCCAGCCGCACAGCCCGCCCGAGCTGCTCGCCGCCTACGCCGCGCGCCCCGACCGCTACGACGAGCTGTGTCAGCGCATCGGCAGCGTGATCGTGGTGCGGCCGCACTGGCGCGAGTTCCATCGCGCGCTCGAGGCGATGCCGGCGGGCGAGCTGGCGGCGCGGCGGGCCGCGCTGCGCCGGCAGATCCACGAGAACGGCATCACCTACAACGTGTATGCCGACCCGCGCGGCTTCGAGCGACCGTGGGAACTCGACCTGCTGCCCTACATCCTGCCGGCGGCGGAGTGGGCGCAGATCGAGGCCGCGGTGACCCAGCGCGCGACCCTGTTCAACCGCATCCTCGCCGACCTCTATGGCGAGCAGACCCTGCTCCAGCAAGGCCTGATTCCGCCCGCGCTGATCTACGGCCACAGCGGCTTCCTGCGTGCGCTGGTGGGCGCGAAGCCGCCGCGCGGGCTGTTCCTGCACCTGTATGCGGTGGACCTGGCGCGCTCGCCCGACGGGCGCTGGTGGGTGGTGGCCGACCGCACCCAGGCGCCGTCGGGCGCCGGCTACGCGCTGGAGAACCGCAGCGTGGTGGCGCGCGTGCTGCCCGAGCTCTATCGCGCCGCCGGCGTGGAGCCGCTGGCACCCTTCTTCGAGGGCTTTCGCGACAGCCTCGCCGAGCTCGCGCCCGCCGACGCCGGCGCTGGCGAGGACCCGCTGATCGTGGTGATGACGCCCGGCCCCTACAACGAGACCTACTTCGAGCACGCCTTCCTCGCGCGCGAGATGGGCTTTCCGCTGGTCGAGGGCCAGGACCTCACGGTGCGCGACGAGAAGGTCTGGCTGCGCACGCTCGACGGCCTGCGCCGCGTGCATGTGATCCTGCGCCGGGTGGACGACATCTGGTGCGACCCGCTCGAGCTGCGCGACGACTCGACGCTCGGCGTCGCCGGCCTGGTGGCGGCGGTGCGCGCGGGTACGGTGACGGTGGCCAACGCGCTCGGCAGCGGCATCCTCGAGACCGGCGCGCTGCTCGGCTACCTGCCGCGGCTGTGCGAGCACCTGCTCGGGCAGAAGCTGAAGATGCCCTCGGTGGCGACCTGGTGGTGCGGCGAGCCGGCGGCGTGCGCCTACGCGCTCGAGCATCTGCGCGAACTGGTGGTCAAGCCCGCGTGCCCGACGATCGGCGAGGGACCGGTGTTCTGCCGCGACCTGCCGGCGGCAGAGCTCGACGCGCTGGCGGCGCGGATCGCGGCGCGGCCCTTCGACTTCGTGGCGCAGGAGATGGTGAATATCTCGCAGGCGCCGGTGCTGGCGGCGGACGGCGAGGTGCCCGGCCGACGCGCGCAGGACGAGGGCGGCGCGCATGGCCTGGTGGCGCGCAACATCGGCCTGCGTGTGTTCGCCGCCGCCGGTGCGGACGGTTTTCGCGTGCTGCCGGGCGGGCTCACCCGGGTGGCGTCCGAGGCCGACATGCGCATCGTGTCGATGCAGCACGGCGGCGGCAGCAAGGACGCCTGGGTGCTCGCCTCGCCGGCGCGCCAGCGCCCGCTGGCGCGCATCGTTCCCGGCCAGCTCGCGCCGCCCGCGCAGGGCGCGCGCGTGCTCGGCCTGTCGAGCCGGGTGGCGGAGAACTTCTTCTGGCTCGGCCGCTACAGCGAGCGCGCCGATGCCGCCGCGCGCCTCGGTCGCGAGACCCTGGCGCGCCTGGGCGAGTCGGGCGGCGCGGGCGGGCCGGACGAGGACAGCGAGGTCGCCGCGGTGCTGCTGGCGTTGTGCCAGCGGCGCAACATGCTCGCCGCGGCCAGGGAGCCGGAGGCGACGGACGGCGCAGCCGCCACGCCGCCAGCCCCGCTCGCGCAGGCCTTGTTCGACCCGGGGCTGTCCGGCAGCGTGGTCGCCAGCCTGCGCCAGGTGCTGCGCCTGGCGGCCCTGGTGCGCGACCGCCTGTCGCCGGACAGCTGGCGGATCTACAACCGGCTGGCGGAATTCGCCACCGCGCCCGAGCACACCCCCCGCCTCGGCGATGCCCTGCAGCGCCTGGACGAATCGCTGCTGTCGCTGGTCACGCTGTCGGGCTTCGTGATCGAGAGCATGCCGCGCGACGCCGGCTGGCGCTTCCTGTCGATCGGGCGCCGCATCGAGCGCCTGCAGTTCCTCGCCGCTGCGCTGTCGGCGCTGTTGCTGGCGCCGTGCGCGGGGGGGCTGAAGGCGCTGCTCGCGGTGACCGACGCCGAACTGCGCTACCGCAGCCGCCACGCGCGCGGCCTGGCGCCGCAGCCGGTGGCCGAGCTGGTGATGCTCGACGCCGACAACCCGCGCGCGCTGCGCTACCAGCTCGATTCGCTCGCCGAGCACGTCGCGCTGCTGCCCGACGGCCAGGCGCTGGCGGCGCCCCTGCGGCGCCAGCTTGCGGCACTCGATGCGCTGGCGCTGTGCGACTGCTTCGTGCACGAGCTGGCCGAGGCGCGCACGCGCGCAACACCGCAAGCGCGCCACTGCGAGCCGCTGCGCGCGGTGCTGGCGGACATCTGGACGTGCGGCAACGCGCTCGCCGACGCGCTGGCGCAGCGCTACTTCACCCACCTCGACGCCCGCAGCCGGGCGACCTTGTCGCTGTAGCGGAGGGCAGCGATGGCGCTCTACGACGTCGTGCACGACACCATCTACCGCTACGACAGCGCAGTGCTGCTGTCGCAGCAGATCGCTCACCTGCGCCCACGCGAGTGCGCGGGCCAGCACACCCTCGCGCACCGGCTCGAGATCGTGCCTGCGCCGACGCAGTGCAGCGAACGCGAAGATTTCTTCGGTAACCCGGTGACTGCCTTCGCGCTTCATGCCCCGCACGCGCAGCTTGCCGTGCATGCGCGCAGCCGCATCCGGGTCGCACCGCCGGCCTGGCCCGAGCCGGCGGCGAGCCCGCCATGGGCGGTGGTGCGCGACCATCTGCGCGACGGCCTTTCCGGTCGTGCGCCGCTGCAGGCCGATGCGCGCGACGCCGGCCAGTACCGCTTCGCGTCGCCCTTCGTGGCGCTCGGCGACGAGGCGGTGGCCTATGCCGACTACGCGCTGCAGTGCTTCACCCCCGGGCGGCCGCTGATCGAGGCGCTGCTCGCGCTGTCGGCGCAGATCCATGGCGACTTCCGCTTCGACCCCGAGGCCACCAGCGTCGCCACCCCGGTGGCCGAGGTCTTCGCCGCGCGCCGCGGCGTGTGCCAGGACTTTTCGCACCTGATGATCGCCTGCCTGCGCGCGCTCGGGCTGGCCGCGCGTTATGTGTCCGGCTACCTGCTCACCGCGCCGCCGCCCGGCCAGCCACGGCTGATCGGCGCCGACGCCTCGCACGCCTGGGTGGCGCTGTGGTGCCCGGGGCTGGGCTGGATCGACGTCGATCCCACCAACGACCTGCAGCCCGCCGTCGGCCACATCACGCTGGCCTGGGGGCGCGACTATGGCGACGTGTGCCCGCTGCGCGGCGTCATCCTCGGCGGCGGCGGCCATGCGGTGGAGGTGGCGGTGACGGTGATGCCGGCGGATGATGAAGAGGTGGGTTCGGGCCGCGCACCAGTTTGATGCATCGCCAACCATCGTGGTGCGCACCAGGGCGGTGCCCGCCCTTACGACCCTGCGTGGCGTGGGGCTTTCAGCTGCCTTTGCTGCTTGGCATGGTTTCTGCTGAGGGATGCGGGACGGGAGTTAAACCATGAGTGCAGAACACAACATGACCGCTGCGAAGCCCTACGACGAAATGCATGCCGCCGACGGCACGGTGCGTGCGCACTACCGGCCCTACGCCGACTGGCTCGAACACACCCCGCGCGAATGCATCGCGCGCAAGCGCAAGGAGGCCGACATCGCCTTCCACCGCGTCGGCATCACCTTCAACGTCTATGGCGAGGAAGGCGGCAGGGAGCGCCTGATCCCCTTCGATCTGCTGCCGCGCATCATTCCCGGCACCGAGTGGGCCACGCTCGAGGTCGGTCTGCGCCAGCGCGTGCGCGCCCTCAACGCCTTTCTCGCCGATATCTACCACGGCCAGGAGATCCTGCGCGCCGGCCGCATCCCCGCCGAGCAGGTGCTCAACAACGCCCAGTTCCGTGCCGAAATGAAAGGCGTGGACGTGCCCGGCGGCCTGTACGCGATGATCGCCGGCATCGACCTGGTGCGCGCCGAGGGTACCGACGGCAAGGGCGAGTACTACGTGCTCGAGGACAACCTGCGCGTGCCCTCGGGGGTGAGCTACCTGCTCGAGAACCGCAAGATGATGATGCGGCTCTTC
>JAREIX010000305.1 GCA_029286945.1 Thauera sp.
AGCACCACGAGCTCGATCTTGGTGCCGCCGAGGTCGATGCCGATGCGGGTCCCCATGCCGTGGCGGGCAGCGTCAGCCGATGCGCTCGACCGCGTCGCGGTAGCGCTCCACCGCCTCCTCGCGGGTGCGCGAGCTGACGCCGAGGTCGCGCACCAGGCCGTCCTGCAGGCTGTAGCACCAGCCGTGCACGGTGACGCCCTGGCCGCGCTGCCAGGCCTCGCGCAGCACCGAGGTCTGGCATACGTTCACCACCTGGTGCATGGCGTTGAGCTCGCACAGGCGGTCGGCGCGCTCGGACGGATCGGTGAAGCGCTCCAGGCGGTCGATGTGGCGGTCGCGCACGTCCTGGATGTGGCGCAGCCAGTTGTCGGTGAGCCCGGTCTTGTTGTCGTTCATCGCTGCCTTCACGCCCCCGCAGCCGTAGTGGCCGACGATGAGAATGTGCTTCACGCGCAGGATCTCGACCGCGTAGTGGATGACCGAGAGCGCGTTGAGGTCGGTATGCACGACTACGTTGGCGATGTTGCGATGCACGAAGACCTCGCCCGGCGCGAGTCCGATCACCTGGTTCGCCGGCACCCGGCTGTCGGAGCAGCCGATCCAGAGGTATTCGGGCGACTGCTGGTTGACCAGGCGGGTGAAGAACTCGGGGTCCTCCGAGTGCATGCGCTCGGACCAGTTCTTGTTGTTGGCGAAGAGGTGCTCGATCGACTGGGACATGGTGTGTGCGGACCTGGGATGCGGTAATGCGTAATTATGTCCGCGCCGGCCGGCGGCGGCCAGTGTTCGAAACGCCGGGCACGCGCCACCTGGGATCGTCTCGGCGCAGCGCCGGTCGAATCGTTACAGCGTGTCAGCCGCGCTTGAAGCACCACCGTCCATCCCCAAACTGCAAGCTTTCCCCTGCGGAGTCGCTCCATGAACCTGAACCCCCAGCAAGCCCGTTCCCTCGTCGCCATCTGCCTGCACGCGGCCTTCGCCGACGGCCACCAGGGGGCGGAGGAGCGCGAACAGGTACGCAAGGTCGCCGAATCGCTCGGTCGCGAGGCGGAGATCGACTTCATCGCGCTCTACCAGGACGTGCTGCTCGGCCGGCTCGAACTGGATACGGCGGTGGCCGGACTGGACGAGCCGAACCTGCGCCAGCTCGCTTTCGAGCTGGCGGTCGGGGTGTGCGAAGCCGATGGCGGGTTGGATGGACGCGAGAAGGACTTCCTCCAGCGCCTGTCGGGTCTGCTGGAGCTCTCCCGGCCGGCCGCGGACACCTTCGTGCGCGAGGCGGAGGCGCTCGGCCAGGCGCCGGCCGACGGGCCGCTCGCGGGGCTGCCTGGCCTGGAGGTCGAGCCGGCGGCTGCGTCGTCCACAGGTGCGGCCGCACCGGGGACGGCGGAACTCGACCGGACCATCCTGAATGCGTCGATCCTCAACGGCGCGCTCGAGCTGTTGCCGCAGTCGATGGCCTCGATGGCGATCATTCCCTTGCAGCTGCGCCTGGTGTATCGCATCGGCCAGGCGCACGGCTACGAGCTCGACCGCGGCCACATCAAGGACTTCCTCGCCGCCGCGGGCGTGGGTATGACCGGCCAGTACGTCGAGCAGTTCGGCCGCCGGCTGATCGGCGGCCTGCTCGGCAAGGTGCTGGGCGGGGCCGGGCGGGCGGTGGGCAGCCAGGCCACCGGCTCGGCTTTCTCCTTCGCCACCACCTGGGCGATCGGCAAGGTCGCGGTGCAGTACTACGGCGGCGGCCGCAAGCTCGATACCGACGCGCTGCGCCAGGCCTTCGCCGGGCTGTTCGAGCAGGCGAAGGCGATGCAGGAGCGCTATGCCCCCGAGATCGCGCAGCGTGCCCGCACGCTTGACCTGAAGCGCCTGACGGACGAATTGCGGCGCTGAGCGGGGCAGGGCGCCGCGAGGGTGGTTTCACGTGGAACCACCCTCAGGAAGGTTTCAAGGAGGCACATGGCACGCGGAGGAGATCTCCGCCGGACTGGCACATCGGCGCCATCGCGCGGCGTACGTCCTACCCGCTGCGCAGCCGTGCCCTCGCGGTGGAGTGTGGCGCTACTTCCCCGGGTGCTTACGCAAGACTCCGGAATGTGGAATCCTGTAGGCCCCAATTCCCTTTCTCGAGATTCCCATGAAGATCACGCCTGCTCCGCTGCTCACCTTGTCCAACGGTGTCGAGATGCCGCGGCTCGGCCTCGGTACCTGGCCGATGAACGATGCCGAAGCCGCCGAAACGGTCGCGCTCGCGCTCGACATGGGTTATCGCCTCATCGACACCGCGGAGAACTACGAGAACGAGCGCGGCGTCGGCGAAGGCATCCGTCGCTCCGGCATCGCGCGCGGCGAGCTCTTCGTCACCACCAAGTTCAACCGCAAGTGGCACAGCGTCGAGGGTGCGCGCCAGGCCTGCGAGGCCAGCCTGGCGCGCCTCGGCCTGGACTACATCGACCTCTTCCTGGTGCATTGGCCCAATCCGGACCAGGGCCGCTACGTGGAGGCCTTCGAGGGCCTGGTGAAGCTGCAGGAAGCCGGCCTCGTGCGTGCGATCGGCACCTCGAACTTCAAGCCCGCCCATCTGCAGCAGCTGTTCGACCGCGGCCTGTGCCCGCAGGTGAACCAGATCCACCTCGACCCCTGGCATGCCCGCGCCGACCACATCGAGGTGCACAAGGCGCGCGGCATCGTCACCGAATCGTGGAGCCCGCTCGGGCGCGCCAATGCCATGCTGGGCGACCCGGCGATCCTGGACGTGGCGCGGCGCCATGGCCGCACGCCAGCGCAGGTGATCCTGCGCTGGCATACCCAGCTCGGCTACGTGCCGATCCCGAAGTCGTCCAACCCGCAGCGCCTCACCGAGAACCTCGATGTGTTCGGTTTCGAGCTCGGCGCCGAGGAGCTCGCCGCGATCGGTGCGCTCGACCGCCCCGATCCGGAGATGCTGGATTCGGACGTGTTCGGGCACTGAGGCCGCTGTCGCGGTCGGCGTTCGCGGCTTGCGCCGCTCCTACGAGAACCGGCGCGGCTCCCGCTTCCTGCAGG
>JAREIX010000065.1 GCA_029286945.1 Thauera sp.
CGCGCGCCGCGTGCGCGAGCAGCAGGTGTACTGCGAGCTGCATCCCTTCGACGTGTCGGACGAGTTCGTGCGCAACTTCGGCGCGCAGGGCGTGATCCTGTCCGGCGGGCCCAACTCGGTCTACGAGGCCGAGGACTGGCGCGCGCCGCAGGCGGTGTTCGAGCTCGGCGTGCCGGTGCTCGGCATCTGCTACGGCATGCAGACCATGGCCAGCCAGCTCGGCGGCAAGGTCGAGAGCGCGGCCAAGCGCGAGTTCGGTTATGCCGAGATGCGCGCGCGCGGGCATTCGAAGCTGTTCGAGGGCATCGAGGACCGCACCAATGCCGAAGGCCACGGCCTGCTCGACGTGTGGATGAGCCACGGCGATAAGGTCACCGCGCTGCCGCCCGGGTTCAAGGTCATCGGCAGCAACGAGTCCACCCCGATCGCCGCGATGGCCGACGAGGCGCGCGGCTTCTATGGCGTGCAGTTCCACCCCGAGGTCACGCACACGATCAAGGGCAAGGAGATGATCGCGCGCTTCGTGCACGACATCTGCGGCTGCGGCCACGACTGGAACATGCCCGACTACATCGCCGAGGCGGTGCAGAAGATCCGCGAGCAGGTCGGCGACGAGGAGGTGATCCTCGGCCTGTCGGGTGGCGTGGATTCCTCGGTGGCAGCGGCGCTGATCCACCGCGCGATCGGCGACCAGCTCACCTGCGTGTTCGTCGACCACGGCCTGCTGCGCCTGAACGAGGGCAAGCTGGTGATGGAGATGTTCGCCGGCCGCCTGCATGCCAAGGTGGTCCATGTCGACGCCACCGCGCAGTTCATGGGTCATCTGCAGGGTGTCACCGACCCCGAACAGAAGCGCAAGATAATCGGCCGCGAGTTCGTCGAGGTCTTCCAGGCCGAAGCGAAGAAGCTGCCCAATGCAAAGTGGCTGGCGCAGGGCACCATCTACCCCGACGTGATCGAGTCCGGCGGCGCCAAGAGCAAGAAGGCGCACACCATCAAGAGCCACCACAACGTCGGCGGCCTGCCAGAGACGCTCGGCCTCAAGCTGCTCGAGCCGCTGCGCGACCTCTTCAAGGACGAGGTGCGCGAGCTTGGCGTGGCGCTCGGCCTGCCGCACGACATGGTCTATCGCCACCCCTTCCCCGGACCCGGCCTGGGCGTGCGCATCCTCGGCGAGGTCCGCCAGGATTTCGCCGATCTGCTGCGCCGCGCCGACGCGATCTTCATCGACGAGCTGCGTGCCGCCGACTGGTACGACAAGACCAGCCAGGCCTTCGCGGTGTTCCTGCCGGTGAAGAGCGTGGGCGTGATGGGCGACGGCCGTACCTACGAATACGTGGTGGCGCTGCGCGCGGTGCAGACGCAGGACTTCATGACCGCGCACTGGGCCGAGCTGCCGCACAGCCTGCTCGGCAAGGTCAGCAACCGCATCATCAACGAGGTCCGCGGCATCAACCGCGTGGTGTACGACATCTCCGGCAAGCCGCCGGCGACGATCGAATGGGAATGATCTCGCGTTCCGCATGAACCCCGCGGCGCGCTGATCGCCTCCGGAAGCCCGTCTTCGCGCGGGCTTTCTTGCGCCCGTGCCGCGCGCGGCAGAGGGCAGCCGATGGCGGTAACATCGCGGCATGTGTGCTCGAAACGTGCCTGTCCTGGCCTTCTGGTATTCGGTGTTCAAGACCACCGTGAAGCTGTGGCTCGATGCGCAGGTCTTCGTGCATGCCGCAGCACTCGCCTTCTTCACCGTGTTCTCGGTGGCGCCGGTGGTGATCGTCGCCGTGACCCTGGTCGGGCTGGTGCTCGGCGAGAGTGCCGCCGAGGGCCGCATCGCCGAGCAACTGCAGGTGGCGATCGGTGCCGAGGCCGCGGCGGCCATCCAGACCGCCGTCCAGAACAGCCGCATCCAGCACAGTGGGCTGTTGCCCACCATCGCCGGCTTTGCCGCGATCGTGTTCGGCGCCACCACCGTGTTCACCCAGATGCAGATCTCGCTCAACGCGATCTGGGGCGTGGCGCCGCGGCCGACGCGCAGCAGCGTGTTCATCTACCTCAAGACGCGGCTGCTCTCGCTCGCGGTGGTGCTCGGCATCGGCTTCGTGCTGCTGGTGTCGCTGACCCTGAGCGTGTTCGTGCGCGGCGTGATCGCCTTTGCGCAGGACTGGCTGCCGGTGCCGGTCCCGGTCGTGCTCGGTTTGGACTGGGCGGTGTCGCTGGTGGTGATCACGCTGCTCTTCGCCACCATCTTCCGCGTGCTGCCCGACGTCGTGCTGGGCTGGCGCGACGTGCTGCTCGGCGCCTTCGTGACCGCGCTGCTGTTCGCCTTCGGACGGGCGCTGATCGCGATCTATCTGTCGACGACCGCGACCGCCTCCACCTACGGCGCAGCCGGTTCGCTGGTGCTGCTGCTGCTGTGGGTGAATTACTCCTCGCTGATCCTGCTGTTCGGCGCGGCCTTCACCCGTTCCCACCTGCAGGCACGCGGCCGTCCGGTGCGGCCGCGCGCGACCGCGATCTGCGTGCATCGCCAGCTGGTCGAGGACTGATCGCGCCTCGCCCGCGGTTCAGTTGCGCAGCAGCTGCAGCTTGAAGTGGTGCTCGATGAAGCCCTGAAACTTGGCCACGCCCTCCAGTGCAAGGCGCAGTTCGCCCTGTTCCATGGCGTTGAGGTGTTCGAGCGCGATGAAGTTGGTCGGCGTCTCGTCGCTGCGCAGGGCGGCGACCTGTCCCTGCAGGCGCATCAGCACCAGGAAGTCGAAGGCGGCGCGCAGGTCTGCGGCCTGCTCGGCCTTCAGCACGCTGGCCTCGACCAGCGCCTCCATGCGGTCGTGGGTGCTTCCGCTCAGGCGCCCGGCCTCGATCGCGAGCGCCTTGATGCCGTCGGTGATCGCGAAGATCCCCGCCTTCTTGAGATCGAGCTTGCCGCGCTGCGGACCGGATTTCTCGACCTTGATGCGTCCGAACCAGCCCAGCGGCGGCGCGAAGTGGGTCATGTTCTGCGCCATCCGCACCAGGAAGCCCTGTTCGTTGGCCATGTAGTGGAAGGCGTGGCTGCGCAGGGCGTCCACCAGCTCGCTGCGGCCGTGGAGCAGGCGCAGGTCCATGAACATGCTGCCGGTCATCACGTTCTCGGGCGTGGGGGTGGATAGCCAGCACGTGAGCGCCTGCCGCCACGACGACAGGCTGCGCCGCCATTCGGGATTCCTGGCCATGATGCCGCCGGGGCAGGGCGGTACGCCGATCGAGATCAGCGCGTCGATCAGGTCGACCGAGAACGCCTCCAGGCGCGCGAGCGCGTCGCCGGTGAGGCCATCGCCGTAGATGATGGCGTTGTCCTGATCGGTGGACAGCGTCTGCTCGCCGCGCCCCTCGCTGCCCATCACGACGAAGGCGAAATCGTCGGTGAGGTCGGGGTAGCGCTCGGCGCGCAGCAGATGGATCAGCCGGATCAGCACCTGGTCGTTCAGGTTGGCGATCAGCTTCACCAGCTCGCGGATCGCGATCCCGGTGCCGGCGAGGTGGATGACGAGCTTCTGGATGCGCTGGTGCAGCTCGCGCAGGGTGTCGATCGAGCCCGCCTTCTCGATGTCGAGTACCAGCTGGTGCGGCGAATGCGCCTGCAGGCGGAGGATGTCGGTGACGGTGATGATGCCGGCCAGCATGCCGGCGTGATCGATCACCACCAGGCGATGGATGTTGTGCCGCGACATCCGGTACAGCGCCTCGTAGAGCACGTCGTCCTCGCCGATCGTCACCAGCGGCGTGCTCATCACCTCCGCCACGGACAGGCTGGCCGGATCCTTGCCGGTCGCCACCACCTTGTTGCGCAGATCGCGGTCGGTGAGGATCGCGCACGGCTTGCCGCCGTCGACCACGACCACGCACGAGATGCTGCGCGCGCGCATCTGGGCGACGATGTCGACCAGCGCAGCGTCGGCGGTGCAGCTCACCACCGTGCGCTGGTAGAAGTCCCGGATCGGGCGGAAGAACTGGTTTTCGTCGGCCATGCCTGTTGGCGCCTCATGCGCTGCGAACAGGCGAAATTGTAGCCGGCGCGCGCCGTGCCCAGCGCGGCGGCAGCGGCGAGCCCGCACTCAGGCGATGGTGGCCTGGCGCGCGTGCTGGAGCAGCAGCCCGGGGTCGAGCGCGACGACCTCGCCGATCATGATCAGCGCCGGGGTGCGGATGCCGGCCTCGCGCACGGCCTGCGGCAGGCACGCGAGCGTGCTGCCGACGCCGCACTGTGCGGGCGTGGTCGCGGCGTGGATCACCGCGGCCGGCGTGTGCGGCGGCAGGCCGTGTGCGATCAGGCGTTCGCAGATGATGTCGAGCGCGCCCAGGCCCATGTAGATCACCACGGTCTGGCGCGGGCGGGCGAGGGTGGGCCAGTCGAGGTCGATGGTGTCGTCCTTCAGGTGCCCGGTGGCGAACACCAGGGTCTGCGCGTGTTCGCGGTGGGTGAGCGGGATTCCGGTACAGGAGGCCGCACCCGCCGCCGCGGTGATGCCGGGGACGATCTCGCATGCGAAGCCGGCGCCGAGCACTGCCTCCATCTCCTCGCCTCCGCGACCGAAGATGAACGGATCACCGCCCTTGAGGCGGACGACCTCGAGGCCCTCGCCGGCCAGATCCACCAGCAGCTGGTTGATGCGGTGCTGCGGCAGGGCGTGGTTGCCCGCTTCCTTGCCCGCGTAGACGCGGCGTGCCGAGGCCGGGATCAGGTCCACGATGGCCTTGCCCACCAGGTGATCGAAAACCACCGCCTCGGCGCGCTCGATCAGCCGCATCGCCTTCACCGTCAGCAACTCGGGGTCGCCGGGGCCTGCGCCGACGAGATAGACCTTGCCCGCACGCCGGCCTTCGCCCTCCAGCCGGCTCGTCGAGGGCGTGCCGGGGGCGGCATGGTGGCCGCGCTGGGCGTCGATGGCGCGAAACCCGCGCGGCTTGCTGCTGGAGGGCGAGGCGTGGGATGTCTGGCTGCCTGCGTACATGTTGGGAGCTCCGGCTCTCGAGCGAGGAAAAGAGTGTGTTCTCGGGGGCGATCGAGGGGCCGTGATCGCCCTGCTGACACGACGGAACTTTATCCCCAGGGATCGTAAGGAAAATTAACTCACATCAAGGATGGGGGCTCGGCACAAAAACCATACTGCCGCCACAACGTCGTTTCATATCCCGTGTCGTGAGTAAGGAGAGGGCAATGCAAAAAACTCGTTTGATCGGTTCGGCGCTCGCGATGGCGATCCTGCCGATGGCCATGAGCAGCGCGTGGGCACAGGAAGCGCCCAAGCTGAGTGCAGAAGAGATGGAGAAGGGCAAGCTGATCTATTTCGAGCGCTGTGCCGGCTGCCATGGCGTGCTGCGCAAGGGCGCCACCGGCAAGAACCTTGAGCCGCACTGGACCAAGACCGCGCCCGACGGCACCAAGCTCGAGGGCGGTACGCTCAAGCTCGGCACCGACCGTCTGGAGAAGATCATCTCCTACGGCACCGAAGGTGGCATGGTGAACTATGACGACATCCTGACCAAGGAAGAGATCAACCTGATGGCGCGGTACATCCAGAACCCGCCTCCGGTCCCGCCCGAGTTCTCGCTGAAGGACATGAAGGACAGCTGGAAGCTGATCGTGCCGGTCAAGGACCGTCCGACCAAGCAGATGAACAAGGTCAACCTCAAGAACGTGTTCGCGATCACGCTGCGCGACGCGGGCAAGCTGGCCCTGGTCGATGGCGACACCCACAAGATCTGGAAGATCCTCGACACCGGCTACGCGGTGCACATCTCGCGCCTGTCGGCCTCGGGCCGCTATGTCTACACCGTCGGTCGTGACGGCCTGACCACCATCATCGACATGTACTACGAGGAGCCCACCACGGTCGCCACCGTGCGCCTGGGTTCGGATGCGCGCTCGGTCGATACCTCGAAGTTCAAGGGCTACGAGGACAAGTACCTGATCGGTGGCACCTACTGGCCGCCCCAGTACTCGATCATGGACGGCGAGACGCTCGAGCCGATCAAGATCGTGTCGACCCGCGGCAACACCGTCGATGGCGAGTATCACCCCGAGCCGCGCGTAGCCTCGATCGTGGCCTCGCTGACCAAGCCGGAGTGGGTGGTCAACGTCAAGGAAACCGGCATGATCCAGCTGGTGGACTACAGCGACATCAAGAACCTGAAGACCACCACGATCGAGTCCGCCAAGTTCCTGCATGACGGCGGCTGGGACGCCTCGGGCCGCTACTTCATGGTGGCCGCCAACGCCTCGAACAAGGTCGCCGCGGTCGATACCAAGACCGGCAAGCTTGCCGCCCTGGTCGATACCGCGAAGATCCCGCACCCGGGCCGTGGCGCCAACTTCGTCCATCCGGAGTTCGGTCCCGTCTGGTCGACCGGTCACCTCGGTGATGCCGTCGTCTCGCTGATCTCCACCGCCTCCGACGATCCCAAGTTCGCCAAGTACAAGGATCACAACTGGAAGGTGGTGCAGCAGCTGAAGATGCCGGGCGCCGGAAACCTGTTCGTGAAGACCCATCCGAAGTCGAAGAACTTCTGGGCCGACGCGCCGATGAACCCGGAGCGTGAGATCGCCGAGGCGGTGTTCGTGTTCGACAAGGCCGACCTGAAGAAGGACCCGGTCCGCCTCGACGTCGCCAAGGATTCGGGCCTGCCCGAGAGCAAGGCGATCCGTCGCGCGGTGCAGCCCGAGTACAACGAGGCCGGCGACGAAGTGTGGATCTCGCTGTGGGGCGGCAAGACCGATCAGTCCGCGATCGTGATCTACGACGACAAGACCCTGAAGGTGAAGAAGGTCATCACCGACCCGGCCGTCGTCACGCCGACCGGCAAGTTCAACGTCTACAACACCATGCACGACGTTTATTGATCGACGCAAGCGGTCGTAGCTGAACAACCCCCGCGCTCCGGCGCGGGGGCTCACGAGGGAAAAGTTCCATGTCAGATCGAAACAGCGACAACCTCAAACAAGAAGATTCGGGCGGCTTCTGGGCACGCCTGCGCCGCCCGTCGAAGAGATCGCTGGGCGGTCTGTTGGCTGTTGGCTTCGTGATTGGCATCCTGTTCTGGGGCGGCTTCAACACCGCAATGGAAGCCACGAATACGGAGAAGTTCTGCATCTCGTGTCACGAGATGTATGACAACGTGTATCAGGAATACAAGCAGACGATTCACTACACCAACCGCACGGGGGTGCGTGCGGTCTGCGCGGATTGCCACGTTCCGAAGGCCTGGACCTACAAGATGATGCGCAAGATCCAGGCCTCGCGCGAGGTGTGGGGCAAGATCACCGGCACCATCGACACGCGCGAGAAGTTCGAGGCCAAGCGTCTGACCCTCGCCCGCCGCGAATGGGCGCGCATGAAGGCGGTCGATTCGCGCGAATGTCGCAACTGCCACAGCCTTGAGAGCATGAATCCCGAGGTTCAGAAGCAGCGCGCACGCAAGCAGCACGAGATGGCCATTGCGGACAAGATGACCTGCATCGACTGCCACAAGGGCATCTCCCACAACAAGCCGGCAGGCATGACCGAGGAAGACGAGATGTAAGGCTTGTCCTGCATCGAGGTCCAACCCAAGCACAGTGAGGAAATGACGATGAAGAAAACCATGATTGCTGGCGCCGTGGGCGCGCTCCTGGCGTTCGGTGCCGGCACCGCGGTGGCTGCGGCCCCCGACTGGGGCAAGGTCGAGGCCAAGGACATCACCCTGTTCTACCCGGGCGTGTCGCCGCTGGAGTGGATCCAGAAGGGCACCGAGCACGGCGGCGCGCGCGCGCTGAAGAAGGGCGAGACCTGCGCCGACTGTCACAGCGAAGAAACCGCCGACATGGGCAAGAAGATGGCGAGCGGCCAGAAGATCGAGCCGACGCCGATCGCCGGCAAGGCGGCCTCGATCCCGGTCAAGGTGCAGGCCGCGCATGACGGCGAGAACCTCTACCTGCGCTTCTCCTGGAAGCAGCCGGCGGCCTCGGGTGCGGCCAAGATGGACGACAAGAACCCGGTCAAGATCGCCTTCATGCTCGAGTCGGGCGGCAAGGTCGAGCTGGCCGACCAGGCCGGCTGCTGGGCCACCTGCCACACCGATTCGCGCACCATGCCGGGCGCCGACGACGCCAAGACCAAGTACGTGAAGGGCGGCTCGCTGGCCGAGGGCAAGTTCTACGACCTCTACCAGTGGCGCAGCGGCGAGAACAAGGGCTTTGACGGCCACGTTGCCGACAAGCGCGTGATGGAAGGCGGCAAGGCCCTGGTGAGCGCCGAAGGCAAGAAGGACGGCGACAACTGGACGGTGGTGTTCACCCGCAAGCTCGCCGGCGGCGAAGGCGATGTGGCGCTCGAGTCGGGCAAGGCCTACAACTTCGGCTTCGCCATCCACGATGACAACGCCGCGGGCCGCTTCCACCACGTCTCGCTCGGCTACAAGCTGGGCATCGACGCCGACGGCCACGTGAAGGCCGCCAAGCAGTAAGAGCGCTTCCGCCGGCTGCCGTCAGCGGTGGCCGGTGGCACGTCATGATCGCGGAAGCCCGGGCACGATCCCGGCGCTTCCGCTTTGTCCTTCCTGTTCGCGGATCCGGCCGGGCCCGCATGAGGAGACGCGAAATGAGAGGCAGATCGCTGCGGGTCGGAATCGCGAGCACGATGCTCGCCCTGGGCGTCCTCGGTGGCGCGCAGGCCGCCGAGCATCAGGTGTCGATCGAGAAATACACCTTCAGCCCCGCCGAGCTGCGGGTGCGCAAGGGCGACACCGTCACCTGGGTGAACAACGAGAAGCGCGTCAGCCATTCGATCCTGTTCATGGGGCGGGCCGAGGAGTCCGAGCGCTTCTTCCCCGGCGAGAAATGGTCGCGGGCGTTTCCGGAGGCGGGGCGCTTCGAGTATCGCTGCGGGCCGCATCCGGAGATGCTCGGCGTGGTCGTCGTCGAGGACTGAAGCGGGCGCCGCACCGCGGTGTCGGGGCCGACAACCCCGCTCGGTTCATGGTTGATTCGAGTCAAGGTTTCGCCGCGGCCGAAAGTCCATCCTGTTTCCAACCGCATCGCCGTTGGAAACCCGTATGAAACTCCCGCCCCTTGTCGCCCACGTCGCCCTGCTGATCGGCGCCGCCGTGGTGTCCGCCCTGGCCTCGGCGTCCGAGGCGCGTTCCGTGGCCCCTCAAGCCGGTCCCCAGCCCGAGCGCGCGCGCGAGCTGGTGCACATCGTCCGCCAGGACTGCGGCTCCTGTCATGGCCTGACGCTCAAGGGCGGCCTGGGCCCGGCGCTCACCGCCGAGGCCCTCGCGGAGAAGCCTGCCGAAGGGCTGGTCGCCACCATCATCGGTGGCCGACCGGGCACCCCGATGCCGCCCTTTGCCACCATCGTCAGCGAGGCCGAGGCCCAATGGATCGTGGATCAGCTGATGCGCGGCTTTCCGTCCGATGCGGGGTTGCCGCAGGCGCGCCACACCCCCTGATTGCAGGCGGCGGCGCCTGCGCGGCAGCCGGCCCCGCTCTTGCACCCCCGCTCTTGCACCCTCTCTCTTGCCGCACCCGCACCCCTCGGGGCCCGAACCCAGCATCGAAGCCGGAGCACTCATGTCTTCCCAGACCGTCCGTCTCGCGCCACCCGCCCTGTGGGGCGTGGTCCTGTCAGCGATCGTTTTCCTGTTGTCGGCCTGTTCGAGCACGCCGCCGGCCGCGCTGCGCGGCACCGGTGACCTGGGCGTGGTCATCGAGCGCGCCGACGGCAAGGTCAAGGTCATCGAGACCACCGGCCGCAGCGTGCTCGCCACCGTGGACGGGCTGGGCGACCTTTCCCACGCCTCGGTGGTGTTCTCGCGCGACGGCCGCCATGCCTTCGTGTTCGGCCGCGACGGCGGCCTGACCAAGGTCGACCTGCTCGAGCGCCGCATCGCCGGCCGCGTGGTGCAGGCGGGCAATGCGATCGGCGGCTCGATCTCGCACGACGGCAGCCTGGTGGTGGCGCAGAACTACGAGCCGGGCGGCATCAAGGCCTTCGACGCCAACACGCTGGAGCTGGTCGCCGACGTGCCGGCGACCACCGAGGACGGCACCCGCTCCAAGGTCGTGGGCCTGGCCGACCTCTCCGGCCGGCGCTTCATCTACTCGCTGTTCGAGGCGGGCGAGATCCGCATCACCGACTTCTCCGACCCGAAGAACCCGGTGACCCAGCGCTTTGCCGGCGGCAAGCAGCCCTACGACGCGCTGGTGAGCCCCAACGGCCGCTACTACATCGCCGGCCTGTTCGGCGAGGACGGCCTGGCGCTGATCGACCTGTGGAACCTCGACAAGGGCAGCCGCAAGATCCTCTCCGGCTACGGCCGTGGCGAGCAGCCGCTGCCGGTGTTCAAGATGCCGCACCTGCGCGGCTGGTCGATCGCCGGCAACCGCGCCTACCTGCCGGCGATCGGCCGCCACGAGGTGCTGGTGGTCGACACCGACACCTGGCAGGAGGTCGATCGCATCAAGGTCAGGAGCCAGCCGGTGTTCGCGATGGCGCGCCCCGACGGCCGCGAGATCTGGGTGAACTTCGCCTTCCCGGACAATGGCTGGGTGCAGGTCATCGACACCGTCAGCGGCGAGGTCACCGACACGCTGCAGCCGGGACGCGGCATCCTGCACATGGAGTTCCTCTCCAAGGGCCACGAGATCTGGCTGTCGGCGCGCGACGACAACAAGGTGGTGATCTACGACACCGCGACCAAGAAGCCGATCGGCGGCTTCGACTCGGCGAGCCCGAGCGGCATCTTCTTCACCACGCGCGCCGCGCGCACGGGCTTCTGATGCCGCGCCAGCCGATCCTGCCCGCGGCGGTGGACGCCACCGGCTTCCGCCTGCTCAACGAGTGGCAGCGCGACTTCCCGCTCGAGCCGCGGCCCTTCGCGCGCATCGCGCAGGCGGTGGGCGCAGGCGAGGAGGACGTGATCGCGGCCTACCGCGACATGAGCGCGCAAGGCTTGGTGAGCCGGGTGGGCGCGGTGTTCGCGCCGCGCCGCCTGGGGGCGAGCGCGCTGGCCGCGCTGGCCGCCCCGCCCGAGCGCCTGGAGGAGATCGCCGCGCGGGTGACGCGCGAACCCGCG
This sequence comes from Thauera sp., assembly GCA_029286945.1. Classification (GTDB taxonomy): domain Bacteria; phylum Pseudomonadota; class Gammaproteobacteria; order Burkholderiales; family Rhodocyclaceae; genus Thauera. The sequence continues at coordinate 11,092 of JAREIX010000065.1, forward strand.
ATCAACCACAACTACCAGCGCGAGCACCCCTTCAACCTGTGGTTCGTGGTCACCGCGGCCTCGCGCGTGCAGCTCGACAAAGTGGTCGCCGGCATCGAGCGCGACACCGGCTGCGCGGTCATCGTGCTGCCGCTGGAGGAGGAGTTCCACATCGACCTCGGCTTCGACCTCAAGGCGGGTGGGCAGGGGCGGCGGGCGTGCCGGGCGAGCGTCGCCGGCGAGCCGATCGCGCTCGCCAATGGCGATGGCGGCTGCAGCCTGGCCGAGCCCGACCGCCGCCTGATCGCCGCGCTGCAGGGCGGGCTCGCGCTCGAGCTGCGGCCCTTCGCGCGCCTGGCAGCGAGCGTGGGGCTGGACGAGGCGGCGGTGATCGCGCGCATCGACGCCTGGCTGGCGGACGGCCTCATCCGGCGCTTCGGCGTCGTGGTCCGCCACCACGAGCTCGGCCTCGAGGCCAACGCGATGTGCGTATGGGATGTGCCCGATGCGCAGGTGTCCGAGCTCGGCCGCCAGCTCGCGCGCGAGGCGGCGGTGACGCTGTGCTATCGCCGCCGCCGGGTGCTGCCCGACTGGCCCTACAACCTGTTCTGCATGATCCACGGCAGCGCGCGCGAGGAAGTGCTCGCCGCCCGCGCCGAGCTCGCCGCCCGCCTCGGCCTCGACCGCCATCCGCATGCGGTGCTGTTCAGCTGCCGCCGCTTCAAGCAGACCGGAGCGCGCTACCTCGGCGCGCGGGACCTCGCCCATGTCTGAATCGCCCAACCCCCTCGCGCCGCCCGCCGGCCGGCGCGGCGTGGCCGCGAAACGCGCGCCCGACGACACCGACCGCCGCCTGATCAATGCGCTGCAGGGCGAGTTCCCGCTCACCGGGACGCCCTTCGCCGACATCGGCGCCGCGCTCGGCCTCAGCGAGGCGGAGGTCATCGCCCGCCTGCAGTCGCTGCTCGACGACCGCGTGCTGACCCGCTTCGGGCCGATGTTCCAGATCGAGCGCATGGGCGGCGCCTTCTGCCTGGCGGCGATCGCGGTTCCCGAGGCGCGCTGGGCCGAGGCGGTGGAGGCGGTCAATGCCTTCCCCGAGGTGGCCCACAATTACCGCCGCGAGCACGCGCTCAACATGTGGTTCGTGCTCGCCACCGAGACGCCGGCAGGCATCGCCGACTGCGCGCGTCGCATCGAGGCCGCCAGCGGGCTGGCGGTGCACCTGTTCCCCAAGGAACGCGAGTACTTCGTCGAGATGAGGCTGGAGGCGTGATGGCGCAAGCGATGCCCGACAACGGAACCGGCATGCGGGCGCGGGGCGACGCGGGGACGGGCGGGGCCGGATCGGCCGGTGCCGATCTCGCCGAGCTCGACCGCCGCATCGTGCTCGCCACCCAGGGCGGCCTGCCGCTGGTGCCCCGACCCTACGCCGCGCTGGCCGAGACCCTCGGCGTGGCCGAGGCACGCGTGCGTGAACGCCTCGCCGCGATGCTCGCCGACGGCCGCATCCGCCGCATCGGCGCGGTGCCCAACCACTACGCGATCGGCTACACTGCCAACGGCATGAGCGTGTGGGACATCGACGACGCGGTCATCGACGCAGTGGGCGAGCGCGTCGGCGCGCTCGACTTCGTCACCCACTGCTACCGCCGGCCGCGCCACCTGCCGGAGTGGCCGTACAACCTGTTCGCGATGGTGCATGCCGCCAGCCGCGAGGCGGCGCTCGCGCGCGTCGCGGAGATCGCGGCGCTGATCGACGACGCCTTCCCGGGCGCCTGCCGCAGCCGCGACGTCCTGTTTTCGGCCGGCATCCTCAAGAAGACGGGCCTGCGGATCGGCGGCTGACGCGTCATCGCGGCGGGGACGGTGCGCGATGGCCGGCTCGCGATCCCGCCCGCGGGGATCCACGTGTTCGTCGTCGCAGCGCCATCCGCCGCCCGTCCCGGGCACCCTTGACCCGCGTCATTTTCTGCACGCTGCGGGTCGGGTCAAATGGGCCCCATTCAGGAGGCCCCCATGTTCCGCATCTCCCACTTCATCCGCGAGCTCGACCACCCGACCGCCGCCGGCCCGCGCCGCAACCCGCCGGGCCCGGTGGTGATCTGGAACCTGATCCGGCGCTGCAACCTGACCTGCGAGCACTGTTACTCGATCTCGGCGGACAAGGACTTCCCCGGCGAGCTGAACACCCAGGAGGTGTTCACGGTCATCGACGCGCTCAAGGCCGCGCGCGTGCCGGTGCTGATCCTGTCCGGCGGCGAGCCCTTGCTGCGCCCCGACATCTTCGACATCGCCCGCCGCGCCAAGGGCATGGGCTTCTACGTCGGCCTGTCGTCCAACGGCACGCTGATCGACGAATCCAACATCGACGCGATCGACGAGATCGGCTTCGACTACGTGGGGGTGAGCCTCGACGGCATCGGCGCCACCCACGACCACTTCCGCCGCAAGCAGGGGGCCTTCGAGGCTTCGCTGCACGGCATCCGCCTGTGCCGCGAGCGCGGCATCAAGGTCGGTGTGCGCTACACGATGACCGAGGGCAACGCCCACGACCTGCCGGCGCTGTTGCAGCTGGTCGAGGACGAGCGCATCGACAAGTTCTACTTCTCGCACCTGAACTACGCCGGCCGCGGCAACAAGAACCGCGCCGGCGATGCCCGCCACCGCA
>JAREIX010000306.1 GCA_029286945.1 Thauera sp.
CGGTCGAGCACGCCCTTGCCGATGAGGAACTGCGCCCAGGCGAAGTCGGAGTCGCCGGCGAGCAGGGTGTTGTCGAGGTCGAAGAGGACGAGATTCACGTTGAAGGCTCCGTTGTTCAGATTTCCAGGCCTTGCTGCATCATCTCGCGCAGCAGGGGCAGGGTGATGGGGCGCTTGCGCTCGAGCGAGGCGGCGTCGAGCGCGTCGAGCACGGCGCGCAGGCTGGCGAGGTCGCGGCGGCCGTGGCGCAGCAGGAAGTCGACCACCTCGTCGGCCAGGCGCAGGCCGCGTCGCTCGGCCAGGGTGGCGAGGATGGCGGCGCGCGAGGCATCGTCCAGCGGCTGCACTTCGTAGATCAGGCTCTGGCCGATGCGGGTGCGCAGGTCCTCGCGCAGCCGTAGCGCGAGCGGCGCCGTCGGGCCGGACAGCAGCAGCGACTGGCCGTTGCCGCGTGCGCGGTTGAAGGCGTTGAAGAGGGCGATCTGGGCCTCGGGACCGAGCTGCTCGACGTCGTCGATCGCGACCAGCGCATCCGCGGTCTCGGGCAGGCTGTCGTCGACGTCGGCGGCGGCGAGCAGGTGCGCCGGCCGCCCCGCCGCGCGCGCCATCGCCGCGCTCGCGCGCAGCAGGTGGCTGCGGCCGCTGCCGGCGCCGCCCCACAGGTAGATGTGGCGTGCGGGCAGCTGCGCTGCGGTGGCCGGGTCGGCCAGCAGCGACACGGTGGCGACCAGCTCGGCGTTGGCGCCGGCGACGAAGTTCTCCAGCGTGGGCGGGGCGTCGGGGCGGATGTCGAGCACGAGCTGCTTCATCATTTGCCGGGCGCCTCGTCCTGGGCCGGGCGTCGATCGCCCAGATAGACCGGACTGGTGAGCCAGGCGCCGAGCACTTCGCGCAGCCCGACCAGCAGCGCCGCACTCACCGGCAGGGCGACCAGCACGCCGACGAAGCCGAACAGCTGGCCGAAGGCCATCAGCGCGAAGATCACCGCCAGCGGGTGCAGGCCGATGCGTTCGCCGACCAGGTAGGGCGTGAGCAGAAAGCTCTCGACCAGCTGCCCGAGGCCATAGACCAGCGCCACGCCCACCAGCGGCGGCCAGCCCTCGGCCTGCAGCAGCGCGGCGATGATGGCGAGGATCAGCCCGCCGCCGAAGCCCACGAAAGGGATGAAGACCAGCAGGCCGGTCAGCACGCCCACCGGCAGCGCGAAGTTGAGCCCGGCGAACCACAGCCCGACGCTGTAGAACAGCGCCAGCAGCAGCATCACCGACAGCTGGCCGCGCAGGAACTCGGACATCACCGAGTCGATGTCGTTGAGGATGCGCATCGTGCGCGGCAGCCAGGGGCGGGGCACGATGCGCTCGAGCGCGTCGAGGATGCGCGGCCACTCCTGCAGCAGGTAGAACATCACCAGCGGGATCAGGAACAGGTTGGCGACGAGGCCGAGCACCACCAGGCCGCCGGTCTTGAGGTGGCCGAGCACCACCGGCACGATGTCCTGCGCGCTCGTCCAGTTGTCGGCGACGAGCTGGCGGAACTGCGCCGCGTCGAGCTGCAGCTCGATGCCCAGCCGTGCCTGCAGCAAGGGCGCGACCTGGGCATTGAACATCTCGACCAGGTCGGGCAGCCGCCGCACCAGCAGCACGCCCTCGCGATAGACCATCGGAAGCAGGATCAGCGCCAGCGCCACCAGCACCAGGCCGAGCGCGACGATCACCAGCAGCACCGCGAGCGCGCGCGGCACGCGGCGCGCCACCATCCAGTTCACCGCCGGGTCGCAGATGTAGGCGAACACCGCGGCGATGACGAAGGGGGTGAGGATCGGCCCCAGCAGCCAGAACAGGCCGACGATCGCCAAGCCGGCCGCGGTCCAGGCGAAGGTTTGCAGGCGATCGGCGCGGGGAACGTTCATTTCAAGTAAAATCGCGGGCTTGGCGCGGGGCGAAGCGCCCGCGAAAACCCGTAAATGTAGCCACTTGGCGTTGCGGCCTCAAGACGAGACCGCAGCCAGCCGGCCCCCAGCCCGTCCTGACCATTGCCTTGCAGCCCCTCCAGTCGCTGCATTTCCCTGCCTTTCTCCGAGCCCAGAGGAACGATCTTGAGCGCACCCACCTCCTCCAACCAAGCCTCCCTCTCCTACCGCGACGCCGGTGTGGACATCGAAGCCGGCGACGCCCTGGTCGACCGCATCAAGCCGCTGGCCAAACGCACCATGCGCCCCGAGGTGCTGGGCGGCATCGGCGGCTTCGGCGCACTGTTCGAGCTGTCGAAGAAGTACAAGGAGCCGGTGCTGGTGTCCGGCACCGATGGCGTCGGCACCAAGCTCAAGCTCGCCTTCCAGCTCGACAAGCATGACACCGTCGGCCAGGACCTGGTGGCGATGAGCGTCAACGACATCCTGGTGCAGGGCGCCGAGCCGCTGTTCTTCCTCGACTACTTCGCCTGCGGCAAGCTCGACGTCGATACCGCGGCCGACGTGGTCAAGGGCATCGCCCAGGGCTGCGAGCTGGCCGGCTGCGCGCTGATCGGCGGCGAGACCGCCGAGATGCCGGGCATGTACCCGGCGGGCGAGTACGACCTCGCCGGCTTCGCCGTCGGCGCGGTGGAGAAGGCCGACATCATCGACGGCAGCCGGATCGTGCCCGGCGACGTGGTGCTCGGCCTGGCCTCCAGCGGCGCGCACTCCAACGGCTACTCGCTGATCCGCAAGATCATCGAGGTCGCGAAGCCCGACCTCGACGCCGACTTCCACGGCCGCAAGCTGCGCGACGTGGTGATGGAGCCCACCCGCATCTACGTCAAGCCGCTGCTGGCGCTGATGCAGGCGCACCCGGGCATGGTGAAGGGCATGGCCCACATCACCGGCGGCGGTATCACCGAGAACGTGCCGCGCATCCTGCGTGAGGCGCTGACCGCCCGCATCGACGCCGCGAGCTGGACCCTGCCGCCGCTGTTCCAGTGGCTGCAGAAGGAAGGCAACGTCGACATGCAGGAGATGTACCGCGTGTTCAACTGCGGCATCGGCATGGCGGTGGTGGTG
>JAREIX010000066.1 GCA_029286945.1 Thauera sp.
GATGCCGGTCTCGCTCGACACGCCGAGGAAGCGCGAGAAGGCCACGCCGACACCGGTCATCTGGCCGATGATGTAGGTCAGCGACGCGGTCAGCAGGCAGATCACCGCCACGGTGGACGCCGTCTGCGAGTAGAAGCGATCGCCGATGAACTGCGGCACGGTGAATTTGCCGAACTTGCGCAGGTACGGTGCCAGCAACATCGCCAGCAGAACGTAGCCGCCGGTCCAGCCCATCAGGAACAGGCCGCCGCCGTAGCCCATGTTGGCGATGAGGCCGGCCATGGAGATGAAGGACGCCGCCGACATCCAGTCGGCCGCAGTGGCCATGCCGTTGGTGATCGGGTGCACGCTGCCGCCCGCGGCATAGAACTCGCTGGTGCTGCCGGCACGCGCCCAGATGGCGATGCCGATGTACAGCGCGAAGGACGCGCCGACCACCAGGTAGGTTGTGGTCTGAAGATCCATAATCCTCTTACTCCTCGTGGACGTCGAACTGGCGGTCGATGTCGCCCATCTTCTTCGCGTAATAGAAGATCAGCGCGATGAAGATGTAGATCGAACCTTGGTGGGCGAACCAGAACCCGAGCGGATAACCACCCAACGAGATGCTGTTGAGGGCGGGCGCGAAGAGGATGCCGGCACCGAACGAGACCACGAACCAGATGATCAGGATCTTGGTCAGGAGGCCCAGCACGGCTTTCCAGTAGCCTGAACTGTTGTTATCCATCATGTCTCCTCGTTATGTGTGAAACACCACCGCCTCATGACCGCGGGCGAAAGCCCGGGCATGCGACGGTGGTGGATTATGAGGAGATCACTCTTACTTATCCCTTACAGCAGCTTACGGAAAGCTGAAAATCCGGCGCTCAGATGGCGACGCCCGGGTTGCTGTCCATGCCCTTGAGCGTGGGCAGATTGAGGCTGCGCTGGCTGATCACCTTCTGCCCGCGCAGGTAGCTGGCGACCACGTCCCAGATCGGCGGGCCGGAATCCCTGGCCTGTTCCGACACCGGCGCCCAGCCGGCGACCTTGTAGGTCTTGCCGGCCTCGATCGGCTTGCCCTTGAGCATCATGTTGTCGATGCGCCTGCCCATCGCCGCGTTGGGGTCGCAGGTGTATTGCAGGCCGCCCACGCGCACCATGTCGCCGCCCTGCTGGTAGTAGGGGTCCGGGTTGAAGAGGTTGTCGGCGACGTCCTCGAGGATGGTCTTGATCATCTCGCCGCTCATCTCGGTGAGCGTGGTCCACGGATAGGTGATCGCGGTCTGGTCGAGCAGATGCTCCATGGTGATGGTGTCGCCCGGCAGCAGCGAGGTGCCCCAGCGGAAGCCGGGCGAGAAGGCGATCTCGGCGTCCTTCTCGGCGATCAGCGCGTCGACGATGAGCTGGTCCCACGAGCCGTTGAAGTTGCCGCGGCGGTAGAGCAGGCCCTCGGTGACGGCGAGCTTCTCGGTGAGCTTCTCCAGGAAGGGCGCGCGCGTCCTGTCGATGAAGGCGGCCATCTCCGGGTCGGCCGGCAGCAGCCTGGAGAACACCGGCAGCAGCTTGTAGCGGAAGTCGGCGACCTTGCCGTTCTTGACGTCGAAGTCCATCACGCCGAGGAACTTGCCGTTGGAGCCGGCGTTGGTCACCAGCGTCCTGCCGCCAGCGTTGTCGACGATGGTCGGCGCCGGCATGCCGTCGTGGGTGTGGCCGCCGAAGATGGCGTCGATACCGGTGACGCGGCTCGCCATCTTGAGGTCCACGTCCATGCCGTTGTGCGACAGCACGACCACCACCTGGGCGCCCTCGCCGCGCGCGGCGTCCACCGCCTGCTGCATGTCCTCGTCGCGGATGCCGAAGCTCCAGTCGGGGGTCTGCCAGCGCGGGTTGGCGATCGGGGTGTAGGGAAAGGCCTGGCCGATGATGGCGACCGGCACGCCATTGATGTTCTTGATCACGTAGGGCTTGAACACCGGGTCCTCGAAGTCGGTGGTCTTCACGTTCTGGGCGACGATGTCGATCTTGCCCGCGAAGTCCTTCTCCTCGATCTCCTTGACGCGGTCGGCACCGTAGCTCGACTCCCAGTGCAGGGTCATGACATCAACGCCGAGCAGCTTGCAGGCATCGACCATGTCCTGGGCCTTGGTCCACAGCGCGGTGCCCGAACCCTGCCAGGTGTCGCCGCCGTCGAGCAGCAGCGCGCCGGGACGGCTCGCCTTCATCTTCTTGACCAGGGTGGCCAGGTGGGCGAATCCGCCGCACTTGCCGTAGATCTTCGCCGCCTCGACGAAGTCGAGATGCGTGAACGCATGCGCCTCGAGACTTCCCGGCCGGATGCCGAAGTGCTTGAGGAAGCCCTCGCCGACGATGTGCGGGGCGATGCCGCGCATGCTGCCGACGCCGATGTTGACGTTGGGTTCGCGGAAATGGATCGGGAGCAGCTGCGCATGGCAATCGGTCATGTGCAGCAGGCTGAGGTTGCCGAAGGGCGGCAGGTCGTAGAGCGCGCCGGCGGCCTGCTCGGCGCGCGCGAAGTTCGAGTGCAGCGTCATGCCACCGGCCGCCGCGACGGCGAGCATCTGCATGAATTCACGACGATTCATCGACATGGGAGAACCCTTTGCATGAACGGGAGCGCGGACGTGGCTGACCCTCCCTGCCGCACTCGGGATGAAACGAAGGCCCGGGGCCGAGGCCGCGGGCCCGTTGGAAGCGCCCGCGGGCGGGACTTACTGGTTGACCGGCGAAGCGGGATCGAACAGGTAGGCCATCACGTGGCGAATCTGCGTTTCGGTGAGGATGCCGCCGTAGCCGTTGCGCGGCATGTCGCTGCACGCGTTGTAGGCCTTGGAGTTCCACAGCTTGCCCCAGGTGTACTTCACGACCTCTTCCGAGCTGCCGCGCAGTTTTCCGTAGCCCTCGAGGCTGGGGCCGATGGTGCCCTCTGACACTTCCTTCGGATCCATCGCATGGCAGTTGTAGCAGCCGCCGCCGTTGTTGTCGGCCGTCTTGTCGGTCCACGTCAGGCCGCGGCCGCTGGCGGCGATCTTCTGCCCTTCCTTCCAGTCGCCACCGGTGAAGTTGCCGTCGGTGGGCCACTTGATGGTGGCCATCTCGGCGGCCTCGAGCTTCTTCATGGTCTCGGCATCGGGCGGGGTGAGGCCCGAGCAGGCCTTCTGCACCGCGTCCTGCTTCTGGCGATCGAGGCCGGCGATGCCGTTGGCCTTGAATGAGTCGAGCATCATCTGTTCGACCCGGGTCTGCAATTCGTCGGCGCTCGCGCCGGAGAGGCCCAGCGCGAGCGGCAGGGCAAGGAACAGCTTCTTCATGTCGTCTTCCCCCTCAGCGCTTCACGCCCGGCCACCTGGCCTCGGCGCCATTGCCCTTGCCCGCCATGAACACCGACAGCGCGATGGTCACGTCCGATGCGAACACGGGCTCGGCGGTGCGCTGCTGGCGGAAGCAATCCCACAGGCGGTGCTGCATGGTCCAGAACTGCGAGTTCGAGACACGGTACGCCGGCCACGAGCTCCAGCCCTCGGCAGCACCTTCGGGCTTGGTGATGTTGGGCAGCTGGGTGGCGCGGATACGCTTGCCGTCCTGGCTGTGGCAGGACGAACAGGCAAAGTCCATCGCGCCCGTGCGGTAGCGGAAGGCGCGCTCGCCCATGTCGTACATCTCCTTGACCCTGGGATGCGACAGGTCGATCGCGATCGGCTTGCCCTTGGAGTGCGTGACGACGTAGGCCACCAGGGCGGCGAGCTTGCCGCGTTCACCCTTCAGGAACTGGCCATTGATGATCTCGGCCGACGGGATGCCCTGTTGGGCCTCCATGCAGTGCATCAGGCGCGACTCGAGGTCCTGCACCTTGTCGGTGTCCGCAAAGTAGCGCGGCAGCTGCGCCGCCGCGCCTTCGACCACACCCGGACCGCGGCCGAGGTCGCACTGCTCGAGGGTGGCGTTCTTCGGACCGCGCGCGGTGCGCCACAGCTCCTCGCCCTCCATCTCGAGGAGCTCGGCCGGGTTGCCGTCGGCCAGCATCTCGCGGTAGGCGTCGAAGTTCAGCTCGTCGCCGGCCGCGCCGGCCAGCGGGCTCGTCAGCGCGATCGCGGCGCCGAGGGCGGTGAACAGCAGTTGTCTTCTCATTGTTTCTCCTCCAGGGCCGCAGCCCCCTTGCCTTCCTTCACGGGATGCCGGCGCCGGCCGCATGCGCGGCAAACGGCAACCCGCGACGATGACGCGGAGCGACCGCCGCTCAGGCGATCTGCACCTCGTCGCTGCGGCTGTCGCCCTTGTTGTCCACCCAGCTCACCACGAGCTTGTCGCCCTTCGCCCCGCCCGCGAACTTGAAGGCGAGGTAGGGGTTGGTGGACACCGAGGGGCCGAACTCGGCGGCGAGCACGAGCCGGTCGTTGTGCTTGGCGGTCAGTTCGGTGATGAAGTGGGCCGGGATCACGGCGCCGGACGAATCCTTGCGCTGGCCGGTCTCCATGACGTGGGACATCAGCACGCGGACCTCGGTGACGCCATCCTTGGCGGCGGCGCGAATGCGCATCGGGCTTGCCATAGTGTTTCTCTCCTTGCTCTGTGTTCCGGGTCAGCCGCCGCAGCCGCCGAGGGTGACCTTGACTTCCTTCCTGGCCATGTAGAACTTGCCGTCGGCCTTGACCATCGCGTAGACGTCCGAGGTCTGGCCCATCTTCACCCGCGTCTGCACGTCGGCGACGGTGCCTTCGGGCAAGGTGAAGCTGGCGGCGACCATGTTCGGGTTCTTCTCGATCATGATCACGATCTGCTCGGTCGCGGGCAGCTTGCTGACCACGCCCACCGGCACCACGGCGCCGTTCTCGGCGATGTCCGGTGCGGTGATCACCACGTCGGCGCTCTCGGCCGGCTTGCCGGCGCTGAAGGCGGCGAAGGCCGCCTCCATGTTCTTGGCCTCGAATGCGGTCTTGTTCCAGGCCGCCTGCGCCATCTCCGGCTTGATCAGGCCGGCCGCGGCGAACAGCCCGAGCACGCCCAGGCCGCCGCCCGCCTTCAGGGTATCCCTGCGTTGAGGGTTCATTCCGTCTCTCCTTGTTGAGGTATCACTGCGCTTTCGCGCCTTCCAGAATCCACTTGACGAGCTGCGCGAGCTCCTCGTCCTTGAGGTGGGCTTGCGGCGGCATCGGCACCGCCCCCCAGACCCCCTGGCCGCCGGCCTTGAGCCTGGCGACGAGCCTGCCCTCGGCATCCGCCTGCCCCTGATACTTTTGAGCAATTTCATTGTATCCGGGGCCGATGAGCTTGTTCGCCACGCCATGGCAGGCCATGCAACCCTTGGCCTTGGCGAGCGCGAGCGTCGCCGCGGCGCCGACGGCAGGCTGCGCGGCGGCCTCCGCCGGCGCGCCGGTCGGCTTGCCCCGCGTCTGGCCGACCGCACGGTTCTGCTCGGCGAGGTTGCCGTGCGCATCCTGCGCGTAGGCGGGCAGCGCCGAGGCGATCACCACGTCCTTCTTGCAGTCCGTCATGCAGGCCACGTTGCTGACGTCGGGCATGCCGCCGTTGCCGATCCCGCCCTTGGCCTGCGACGCGCCCGGCCACATGGCGTGGTCGGTGCTCATGCCGTTGCGGTTGGGCATGCTTGCCTGCACCGCGTGGATGTTGGCATCGCTCAGCTCGAAATCGGCCGGGACGAGCTCGGCCAGGTTCAGGAGGTAGGCGAGGATCGCATAAACCTCGTCCGGTTTCAGCGACTTCGGCGCCGTCCATGGCATCGCGCGCTGGATGTAGTCGAACAGGGTCGACACCGTCGCCACCTTCATCAGCGTCGTGCGCTGCGGGAAGGCGCCGGTAACCAGCGCCTCCACCCGGCCGGTCTCGATGTCCTTCTGCGTGGTGCCGCCGACGAGCGGGGTGAACACCTCGTTCGACTCGCCGAACACGCCATGGCAGCTGGCACAGTGCGTCTCCCACAGCGCCAGGCCGTCATCGACGCTGCCCCTGCCCCTGGGCAGGCCGGCGAAGTCCGGACGCACGTCGATGTCCCAGGCCTGCACCTCGGCGGGCGTGGCCTCGCGACCGATGCCGGGGTAGCGCTCCCAGGCCGCGGCCGAGGTCGCAGCGCCGGCCACGAGCAGCGCGATCAGCGTCCTAGAGAACCTGGACATTGCTCACCTCCCCGGATTCGACCACCTTCCAGGACTGGATGGCGTTGTTGTGATAGATCGACTTGGTGCCGCGCACCGCGCGCAGCTGGCCGTAGCCGGGCTGCACGTAGCCGGTCTCGTCGACCGCGCGCGACTGCAGGATCGCGGGCTTGCCGTCCCACACCCAGTCGATGTTGAAGCGGGTCACCGCCTTCGACAGCACCGGGGTTTCGAGGCGCGCCGGGCGCCAGTTGTTGCCGCCATCGGTCGACACATCGACGCGGGTGACCTTGCCCCGCCCCGACCAGGCCATGCCGGAGATGTTGTAGAAGCCCTTGTCGAGCAGCAGCTGCCCGCCCGAGGGGGTGGTGATCACCGACTTGCACTCCTGGATCGAGGTGTACTGGCGATGCAGCCCGTCCGGCATCAGGTCCATGTAATGCACCGCCTCGTCCTTGGTCGCCCAGGGCTTGTCGCCGACCTCGATGCGGCGCAGCCACTTCACCCAGCTCACCCCCTGCACGCCCGGCACCACCAGGCGCAGCGGGTAGCCGTTCTCGGGGCGCAGCATCTCGCCGTTCATGCCGTAGGCAACCAGCACCTCGCCCGACTCGATGAGCTCCATCGGGATGGTGCGCGTCATCGACGAGCCGTCGGCGCCCTCGGCGAGCACGTAACGCCCCTTCTTGTAGTCGGCGCCGCACATGTCGAGGATCTCCTTCAGCGGTACGCCGGTGAACTCGGAACACGACAGCATCCCGTGCGAGTACTGAACGGTCGGCACCGCGACGTTGCCCCACTCCATGCCGGTGTTGGCGCCGCACTCGATGAAGTGGATGCGCGACACCGAGGGCAGGCGCATGAGGTCGTCCATCGTGAACACGGCCTGGGTCCTGACCAGGCCGTTGATCATCAGCCGGTGCTTCGCGGGATCGACGTCGTGCCAGCCCTGGTGATGGCGCTCGAAGTGCAGGCCGGACGGCGTGATGATGCCGAACAGGCCCTGCAAGGGCGTGAATGCCACCGACGAGCCGCCGACGCGGGTCAGACCCGGGCTCTCGCGGCGCTGCAGCCCGCGCTCGTACTTCGAGGGCATGCCGTACGGGTTGGTCGCCACCGGCAGGCCGAGCGTGGTCGACCACTGCGGCAGTTCGAGGATTGCCGCATCCCCCTCCACCGCGGCGCGCGCCACCGCCGGTGCCGCCATGGCCGCCGCCGCGGTGAGGAATGCCTTGCGCAGGAAGTCCCGCCGTCCGTCCTTGACCGCGGCGATCTGCGCGTCGGTCAGGAAGTTCTCCGGCGCGGGCCTGACCCGGCCGGGCTGGACATCAATCATCGCCATGCCTTGTCTCTCCTCGCTTGTCGTTCCCAATGCACGATCGAGACCCTCAGGCCTCCGGCTCGACATCATCGTCGTCGAGCTTCAGCAAGCCGGTCCGTTCCGGCCCGCCCAGATGCTCGCGGGACGCGATGCGCACGCATACGGTGCGGCACAGTTCGGTGAAATCGGGGTCGATCAGGCGGTACATCACCTGCACCCCGTCCCGCCGCCGTCCCACCACGCCCGCGCGGTACAACATGTTCAGGTGCCGCGACGCGTTGGCCTGGTTCAGCCCGGAAGCGGCGACCACCTCGTTCACCGAGCGTTCGCCGTCGCACAGGCAATGCATGATCTTCAGCCGCGACGGCTCGGACAGCAGGCTGAAGTACTCAGCAGCGCTTTCGAATACCTTCTCCATCTCGTCCATATCAGCCTCGCTTATCGATGCATTCCTGATCTGGATCAAATCTATAACCATAGAATCATATGGTCAATCTCTAATATTTTTGCCGTGCAGCAAGGCCCTTGCCCGCGACGCCGGCGGCCGCCCCCCGCAAAGCACGTTCTGGCGCCATCCGTGCCCCATGGCCGGGCTATACTCGGAGCCCCAGCCGGTGGCGCGGCGGCGCACCGGAGCCGGACGCGCAGCCGTGAATCGACGCACCCCCACCATGAGGAGCCCCCACACGTGAAGCTGAAAACCGCCATTGCCGCGTTCGGCATCGCCGGCCTCGTCGGCGCCGCCCACGCGCAGGATCCCCACCTCGCGCGCAACCTCGCTGCTACCTGCGCGAACTGTCACGGAACGAACGGGGTGAGCGTCGGCGGCATGGAGTCGCTCGCCGGGGAGCCCAAGGAGAAGCTCATGCGCAAGCTGGCGGAATACCGCTCGGGCGACAAGCCGGCGACGATCATGCATCAGATCATCGCCGGCTACACCGACGAGCAGATCGACCTGATCACCACCTGGTTCGCCGCCCAGAAATGACGCAGGAGACGCGCAAGATGCTGAATCGTCGTAGGTTCCTGAAGTCCGCCGCGGCGGCCGCGGCCCTCCCCGGCCTCGTCGGCAGCGCGCGCGCGGCCACCGCGAAGGCGCGCCGCCACGTCGTCATCGTCGGCGGCGGCTATGGCGGCGCGACCGCGGCCAAGTACCTGCGCATGTGGAGCGAGGGCGCGGTGGACGTCACCCTGATCGAGCGCAACGCCGCCTTCGTGTCGTGCCCGATCTCCAACCTCGTCGTCGGCGGCCTCAAGCAGCTCGAGGACATCACCGTCAGCTACGACAACCTGAAGTCGAAGTGGGGCGTGCGCGTGATCACCGACGAGGCGACCGCGATCGACATCGAGCGCAAGGCCGTCACCACCGCCCGGCACGGGACCCTCACCGGCGACCGCCTGATCCTGTCCCCCGGCATCGAGCTCCTGCCCGCGCGCATCGCCGGCCTCGAGGGCCAGGACGCGCGCATCCCGCACGCCTGGAAGGCGGGCGCGCAGACGGTGCTGCTGCGCAAGCAGCTCGAGGCCATGCCCGACGGCGGCGTGTTCGCGATGCACATCCCGCGCGCGCCCTACCGCTGCCCGCCCGGCCCCTATGAGCGCGCCTGCCTGGTCGCCAACTACCTGCGCGAGGCCAAGCCGAACTCCAAGGTCCTGGTGCTCGACGCCAACGGCGAGATCCAGTCGAAGAAGGCACTGTTCACCCAGGCCTTCGAGCGCTACGGCGGGCTGATCGAGTACGTGCCGAACAGCGCGCTGCAGAGCGTCGACGCCGGCACGCTCACCGCCGAGCTCGAGTTCGACTCGATCAAGGCCGACGTGCTGAACGTGATCCCGCCCATGCGCGCCGGCAACATCGCGGCTGCCGCGGGCCTGCCGCTGATCAACGACGCCTGGGTGGACGTCGACTGGCTGACGCTCGAGGCCAAGGGCATTCCCGGCGTGCATGTACTCGGCGACGCGCTGTTCCCGGCGCCGACGATGCCCAAGTCGGGCCACATGGCGAACCAGCACGCCAAGCTGGCCGCGGCCGCGATCCTCAACCTGTTCGAGGGCCTGCCGCCCAATCCGGCCCCGGTCGTCATGAACACCTGCTACAGCTTCGTGGACGCCAGGAACGTCATCCACGTCGCCTCGGTGCATCAGTTCGACGCCGACAAGAAGCAGCCGATGCCGGTGCAGGGCGCCGGCGGCGTGTCGGCGATGGCCAACGAGCTCGAGGGCAAGGCCGCACTCGCCTGGGCGCGCAACATCTGGGCCGACATGCTGGCCTGATGCGCACTGCCGCCACAGGTGAATACGGGGTCCTCGCGACCCCGTTTTTCGCTGCGGTGGGCCGGACCGGCGCCGCGCTCAGTCGAGCGTGCTGAGGTAGAGCGCGACCGCCTTGATCTCGAGCTCGGAGAGCTTGGAGGCGACCGAATGCATGATCTCGTTGTCGTTGGTGCGCGCACGCGTGTTGAAGGACTTCAGCTGGGCCTCGATGTAGCGCGGCACCTGGCCGGCCAGGCGCGGCAGTCGATCGGTGCCGAGCCCCTTGTCGCCATGGCAGCCGGCACAGGCGGCAACACCGGAATACTCGTTGCCGCGGTGGAAGATGAAGCGGCCGACCGCGGCCAGCTCGGCGTCGCGCGCCTCGCGCGGCTTGGTCGGCTTCTGCTCGAAATACACCCCGAGCGCGAGCATCTCGTCCGGCGTCAGGTCCTGCGCCATGCCGTTCATGGTGTCGCTCTTGCGCAGCCCCGACTTGAAGTCGCCCAACTGCTTGGCGATGTACTGGTGATGCTGCCCGGCCAGCCGCGGGTAGAGCGGCGACGAGCTGTCGCCCTCGGCGCCGTGGCACAGCGCGCAGCGCCCGCCGCTGATCTCGGCCGCGCGCGCCAGGTCAACCTTCGGCAGCTCCGCTGCGATGGCGGCCACCGGCACGCCGAGCGCCACGGCGCACACTACGACCCGTCCCTTCAATGTCTTCATGAAGCGCTCCCGTTCGCAGCTTCGTGTGGGGTCGCCGCGATCGGCGCGGCGTACGTTCATGGCAGCGGCGCCGGATCAGGCCCGGTCGCTCCAGCCGAGTTCCAGCATCCAGGGCGCCGCCCCCGCCTCGAGCGCCGCTCGCACGTAGGCCACGGTCTCCGTCGGCAGGCAGCGGCGATCATGCCACTCGAGCCGGTCGCACTTGGCGGGCTCGAGGATGCGCGGCTCGCCGCCGAAGCGGTCGGCGCGGACGAAGAAGTCGATGCGGTTGGTGTCCGAAAGGCGATGCACGACCCCGACGTAGGCCAGCGCCGACAGCTCGACCTCGAGCCCGGTCTCCTCGCGCAGCTCGCGCCGCGCCGCCATGCGCACCGACTCGCCCGGCTCGACGTGCCCGCCGGGCAGGCTGTAGAGGCCGTCGAAGAACCCCGTCCCGGCGCGCCGTATCATCAGGATCCTGCCCTCGCGCTCGCAGAGCACATGGACGCCAGTCGGGATACCCGCGTGCATCAATGCTTGCCCGTGCTGCCGAAGCCGTCGCCACCGCGCGCGCTGGCATCGAAGCTGTCGACCACGTTGAAGCCCACCTGCAGTACCGGCACCACCACGAGCTGCGCGATGCGCTCCATCGGCTGGATAGTGAAGCTCGCCCGCCCGCGGTTCCAGACCGACACGAAGATCTGCCCCTGGTAGTCGGAGTCGATCAGCCCGACCAGGTTGCCGAGCACGATGCCGTGCTTGTGACCGAGCCCGGAACGCGGCAGCACCATTGCGGCCAGGCCGGGATCGGCGAGGTGGATCGCCAGCCCGCTCGGCACCAGCGTGGTCTCGCCGGGGTGGAGGGTGATCGGCCCGGGCAGGCAGGCGCGCAGATCGAGGCCGGCCGCACCCTGGGTGGCATAGGCCGGCGGATGGGTCTTGAGGCGCTCGTCGAGCAGCTTGACGTCGATTCGGTGCATCTCGGTTCTCCCTGCGTGCCCGCCGACGGCATGCGGCGGGCGACATCTGTTCGTCCGTCCCCGGTGGCGGCCGGAGTCGCGATCAGGCCACCTTCAGCCGGCGAGCAGCCGCGCCAGGTGCGCGACGATGCCGCGCGCGACCTCGGCCTTGGGCGCCCGCGGCAGCGGATGGCGGCCGGCATCGTCGTAGAGGATCACGGTGTTGTCGTCGCCGCCCATGCCGTCGCTGACCAGGTTGCCGACCAGCATCGGCAGGCGCTTGTTGCGTCGCTTGCCTTCGGCATAGGCGTCGAGGTCGCGGCTTTCCGCCGCGAAGCCGACGCAGAACGGCGCATCCTCACGCGCAGCGACTTCGGCGAGGATGTCCGGGTTCGGCGTCAGCGCCACGGTCAGGGTGTCGGCGGATTTCTTCAGCTTGTGCTCCGCCGTCGCCAGCGGCCGGTAATCGGCGACCGCGGCCACGCCGATGAACACGTTGGCTCCGGCCAAGGCGTCGAGCACCGCCGCGCGCATCTGCAGCGCGCTGGCGACCGGAACGCAACGCACGTCCGCCGGGACCGGCAGGTTCACCGGGCCGCTCACCAGCACCACCTCGGCGCCTGCCTGCGCGCAGGCGCGCGCCAGCGCGTAGCCCATCTTGCCCGAGCTGATGTTGGTGATGCCGCGCACCGGATCGATCGCCTCGAAGGTCGGTCCTGCCGTCATCACCACCTTGCGCCCGGCCAGCAGCTTGGGCACGAAGAAGCCCTCGAGGCGTTCGAGCAGTTCCTCCGGCTCGAGCATGCGGCCCATGCCGATCTCGCCGCAGGCCTGGTCGCCGGCCGCCGGACCGAACGCGGTGACGCCGTCCGCGCAGATCAGCCCGAGGTTGCGCTGCGTCGGCGGCGACTCCCACATCTGGCGGTTCATCGCCGGCGCCACGATCAATGGCACGTCACGCGCCAGGCACAGCGTCGACAGCAGGTCGTCCGCCCGCCCCTGCGCCAGCCGGGCGAGGAAGTCGGCCGTCGCCGGCGCGACCAGGATGGCATCGGCCTCGCGACCGAGATCGATGTGGGCCATGTTGTTCGCCATGCGCGCGTCCCACAGGTCGGTCCACACCGTGTTGCCCGACAGCGCCTGGAAGGTGACCGCGGTCACGAAGCGCGCGCCGCCTTCGCTCAGCACGACATGGACATCGGCACCGGCCTTGACCAGCAGGCGAACGAGCTCGGCCGCCTTGTACGCCGCGATCCCGCCGCTGACCCCGAGAACAATCCTGCGACCCTTCAACACGGACATGACATTCACTTATACTCGGCATTCAATGCCAATTGAATAGAGCACGCAGCGTGCGTGCGAGGAGCCCGACCCATCATGGCGATCACCGACTGGCCGGCCGACGAGCGCCCGCGCGAGAAGCTGCTGGCGCGCGGCGCGGCCGCCCTCTCCGACGCGGAACTGCTGGCGATCTTCCTGCGCGTCGGCATCCGCGGGCAAAGCGCCGTCGACCTGGCGCGCGGCCTGCTGTCCCGCTTCGGCAGCCTCACCCGCATGTGCAGCGCGGCCGCGCAGGACTTTGCCGCGGTGCCGGGCATGGGGATGGCGAAGTATGCCCAACTGCAGGCGGTCATGGAACTGTCCCGGCGCGCGCTGCGCGAGACGCTGATCGAGCGGCCGCTGTTCGACGCCCCGCAGGTGGTGCGCGACTGGCTGCGCCTGCGCCTCGGCCACCTGCCGCACGAGACCTTCTGCGTGATGCTGCTCGACGCCCGCCACTGCCTGATCGCGGCCGAAGACCTGTTCCGCGGCACGCTCACCCAGACCTCGGTCTACCCGCGGGAGGTGGTCAAGCTCGCCCTCGCCCACAACGCGGCGGCGGTGATCTTCGCCCACAACCACCCCTCGGGCGCGGCCGAGCCGAGCACGGCCGACGAGTTGCTGACGCGCGCACTCAAGGACGCCCTCGCCCTCGTCGATGTGCGCGTGCTCGACCATTTCGTGGTGCCGGCGCATGGGTCTCCGGTATCATTCGCGGAGCGCGGCCTGCTCTGAGGCACCGCCAACCCAATCCACCAACGCGTAAAACCGGAGCGCGGGGCTTGCCTTGAGTCAAGCTCATGCATTATCCTCCTTCGTTTTCCGCAATCAGAATTCCCTGGAGCATCGTATGGCTCGCGTCTGCCAAGTGACCGGTAAAGCACCGATGGTGGGAAATAACGTTTCCCACGCCAA
>JAREIX010000307.1 GCA_029286945.1 Thauera sp.
ATCGGCCTGTTCCTGCTCGGCATGCACATGCTCACCGAGGGCCTCAAGCTCGCCGCCGGCCGCGCGCTCGAGGGCCTGCTCGAGCGCGGCACCGCGACGCCGGTGCGCGGCCTGGGCGCCGGCATGACGATGACCGCGCTGGTGCAGTCCTCGACCGCGGTCACCGTGGCCAGCATCGGCTTCGTCAACACCGGCCTGCTGTCGCTGCACAACGCGATGTGGGTGATCTTCGGCTCCAACGTCGGCACCACGCTCAACGCCTGGCTGGTGGCGGCGCTCGGCTTCAGCTTCAGGATCGACGCCTTCGCGCTGCCCTTCATCGGCGTCGGCGCGGTGCTGATGCTCGCCGGGCGCAGCGTGCGCCAGCGCGCGCTCGGCCAGGCGCTGGCGGGATTCGGCGTGCTCTTCCTCGGCATCGACGTGCTCAAGGACACCTTCTCGGGCTTCGGCGCGACGATGAACCTGCAGGACCACATCGGCTGGCTGATCCTGGTCGGCATCGGCACCCTGCTCACCGTGCTGATGCAGGCCTCGGGTGCGGTGGTGGCGATCATCATCACCGCCGCTCAGGGTGGGCTGATGTCGATCGAGGCCGCGTGCGCGATGGTGATCGGCACCAACATCGGCACCACCTCGACCGCGATCCTGTCGGCGATCGGCGCCACCGCCAACGCGCGCCGGCTGGCGGCCACCCACGTGCTGTTCAACGTCGTCACCGGGGCGGTCGCGATCCTGCTGCTGCCGCTGCTGATCAGCCTGCTCGGCCTGCTGCGCGCGTGGTTCGAGCAGCCGGCGACGCCGGCGGTGATGATCGCGATGTTCCACACCGCCTTCAACGTGCTCGGCGTGCTGTTGATGGTGCCGCTGGCGCGCCCGCTGCTGCGCTTGCTGAGCGGCCACTTCCGCAGTCGCGAGGAAGAGATCGCGCGCCCGCGCCACCTCGACGCGCCCTCGCTGGCGGTGCCCGACCTCGCCCTGCGCGCACTGCGCCTGGAACTCGGCCGCACGCAGTCGTTCGCGGTGACCGCGCTCACCGCGGCCAGCCGCGTGCCGCCCGACGAGCCCTGGATCGAACGCCAGGCGAGCGCGCTCGACGCGCTGGCGCCGGCGATCGGCGACTACGTGCGCAAGCTCAACGCGATGCGCCTGCCGCCGGCGCTGGTGGAGGCGGTCGCGCACAGCCTGCGCGCGCTGCAGTACCAGGAGAGCGCGATCACCGCGGTGCGCCAGGCCTGCAACCTGGCGATCACGCTCGGCACGCCCCCGGGCACCGAGCTGGAGCCGGTGGCCGCCGCCTTCCGCCAGGCCACCGGCGCACTGGCGGCAAGCGCGGACGCCGCCCGCGACGACTTCTCCGCGGCGGCGGTGGCGGTGCGGCTGGACGAGGCGGAGCTCCGCTATCAGGCCTTCAAGGAGGCGCTGTTGCTCGAGGGCGCGCACGCCCGCCTGGACATCCGCGCGATGCAGGACTGGCTGCGCCTGGCGAGCCTGGAGCGGCGGGCGATCGAGCAGGTCGCCAAGGCTGCACGCATGCTCGCCGTGCTCGACGGCGACCTCACCCCGCAGCAGGCGGCCGACGCCGGCGGCCATGTGGACGCAAACGGACTGGTGTGAGCCTTGCGGCGCCGAGCACGAATCATTTTTGTCCTGGACAAACAAGATTCCCAGGCCTAAGATCCGGTCAGGATAACAGCCTCCCGCCGGCCCCTTGCCAATGAACGCTCCCGCCCAGCCCGAAGCCTGCTTCAGCATCGCCGCCGTCGAGCGCGACACCGGTCTCGCCAAGGACACCCTGCGCGTGTGGGAGCGGCGCTACGGCTTTCCCACGCCGGCGCGCGACGCCAACGGCGAGCGCGTCTACCCACCCGATCAGGTCGACAAGCTGCGCCTGATCCGCCGCCTGCTCGACCACGGCCGGCGCCCGGCCGGCGTCGTCGGCGCGAGCGTCGACGAGCTCGCGCGCATGCTGGACGACTGCGTATGCCCCCCCGGCGCCGCACCCGCCACACGTGAGGACGGCCTGCTGCAGCTAGTGAGGCTGCACCGCAGTGCCGAGCTGAACGCCGCCCTGCGCCAGGCGCTCATGAAACAGGGCCTGCAGCGCTTCGTCGCCGACACCGTGGCCCCACTCGCCGCGGCCGTCGGCGAGGCCTGGGTGCGCGGCGAGGTCGAAGTACCGGAAGAGCACCTGTTCACCGAACAGGTGCAGAACGTGCTGCGCAGCGCGATCGGCGCCCACGCCACGCCCGGCGGCCAGCCGCGGGTGCTGCTGACGACCTTCCCGGAAGAGGAGCACGTGCTCGGCCTGCTGATGGCCGAGGCGATGCTGGTGCCCGAAGGCGCGAGCTGCGTCTCGCTCGGCACGCGCACGCCGCTCGCCGACATCCGCAGCGCGGCAGTGGGCGGCGGCTTCGACGTCGTCGGCCTGTCGTTCAGCATCGCCTACCCGGCGCGGCAGGCGATCGACGACCTGCTCGAGCTGCGCGCGATGCTGCCGCCCGAGGTGGCGATCTGGGCCGGCGGCGCCGCGGTGCGCGACAAGCAGAAGCGCCTGCCCGGCATCCGCGTGGTCGGCGGCCTGGACGACACGCTGGCGGCGCTCGCCGAGTGGCGCGCTGCGCGGGCCTGAGGGCGCGCGCGCGGCCGCCTGCGTGCGTCGGGACCAAATGGCTCGGCTCAGCAGGGTACCCGAGGAGCGCCCGGCCGGCAGCGCCATTTAATCACTTGGCATTGAAACGAACGTAAAGGTGCGCAAGATCATCCGCTAAGGCGTGCGCGCGGCGGTAAAATGCGCGCCATGTTCGCCGACTCCGCCGCCCGCGCACCGCTCCCTCCGCAGGACCCCGACCTCGACCCCGCCGCAGCCTGGGACGCGCCTTCGCCGGCGGCCGCCATCGCGCCCGGCGGCGAGGACCTCGCCGCCGCCGCGCACCGTGTGCTCGAGCACGTCTTCGGCTACCCGGCCTTCCGCGGCGAGCAGCAGCAGATCGTCGAGCACGTCGCCGCCGGCGGCGACGCGCTGGTGCTGATGCCCACCGGCGGCGGCAAGTCGCTGTGCTACCAGATCCCGGCGCTGCTGCGCCACGGCACGGCGATCGTGGTGTCGCCGCTGATCGCGCTGATGCAGGACCAGGTGAGCGCGCTGGTCGAAGCGGGGGTGAACGCCGCCTTCCTCAACTCCAGCCTCGACGCCGAGCGCGCGCGCGCGGTCGAGCGCGCGCTGTGGGACGGTACGCTCGACCTGCTCTACGTCGCCCCCGAGCGTCTGATGACGCCGCGCTTCCTCGACCAGCTCGACCACCTGCGCGACACCGGCCGGCTGGCGCTGTTCGCGATCGACGAGGCGCACTGCGTGTCGCAGTGG
>JAREIX010000067.1 GCA_029286945.1 Thauera sp.
CACCGTCTATCTCGTCCCGGCCATCGTCATCGGCTTCGTCTCGGCGTTCTGCCTGCTGCTGGTCTATTCGCTGAACACCTGGCTGCCGAAGATCATGCTCCCGATCATGGGCCAGAACGGATCGCTGGCCTTGCTGCTGGTGCTCAACGCCGGCGCGATGGTGGGCACCCTGTATGGCTCCACCCTGGCCGACAAGCACAGCCCGCAGCGCATCGTGGCGCTGGGCTTCCTGGTCGGCGCGCTCGCCATGGGGGCCATCGGCCTGCTCGCCGCCACCATCGACGTCCCGGCGGTCGCCAAGCCCGGCGAAGTCCAGCAACTCGCCGAGGTCAGCGGGCTGGTCGTGGCGCTGCTGCTGCTCACGATCGCGATCACCGGTCTGGGCACCTCGGGCACGCAGACCCTGATCTACGGCATGGCCGCCAACTACTACCGCACCAATGTTCGTGGCGCCGGGGTGGCGTGGACGGCTGCCTTCGGCCGTATCGGCGGCATCTTCGGGCCGATCTTCGGCGCCTTCCTGGCGGTCAAGTTTGCCGGCGAGCTGCACAGCATCTTCTATGTGCTCGGTGGCATCAGCCTCATCGGCCTGGCCCTCACGCTGATCATTCCGAAGAGCAAGGCCGCGGCGGTCGCCCAGGCGGTGGCACCGACCACGACGCCTGCGGCCACGGTGCCGGCCGGCAAGTCGCGTCTCTACGGCACGATCATGGCCGTGGTCGATCACACCGGGAACACGCTGACGCGTGCGCGCGTGTCCGAGTTCGTGTCGCTCACCGGCGCGAAGGTTCACCTGGTGTACCTCGCCCCGGAGCACGTCCTGTCCGCCGAGGTCGACCAGACCGACAAGGCGATCGATCCGAAGCACGTGGCGAACCTGCAGGAGTACGTCAACGAGGTCAACGCCCAGGGCGTCCCGGCCGAAGGCCAGATCCTGACCGCCACGCTGTACGGTCGCGGACGGGCGGTGGTCGACCTGGCCGAGCAGCTGCGCTGCGACCTGATCATCCTCAACACCGAGGAAGGCGGCCAGCGCGCCAAGGCCGAGCTCGCGCAGGAGGTGGCCAGCCAGAACCCGAAGATGGCGGTGCTGATCGCGCGCTCGACGCAGTAAGACGTCCCCGCATCACGGCGCCCGCCCCGATCCTGACGGTCGGGGCGGGCGTTTTCTCGTGCACACGGCGGCCTGCCACACGCGGTGACAAATCCCGCGTCCATTGCGAAGGCGTTGCAGTACCATTGCGCACCCTTTGTGTGCGTCCAGTCGCGGATCGTGCCGGGGCTTGCTTCTGCGGGGACTGCATGCGCGTCGGAAAAATGCTCAGATTCCTGGCCATCCTGGCTGGCTGTCTGCTGTACGCGCTGCCACGCTGGCTCAACGAGGAGTTCGGTCAGGTCAGCATCGACCAGGTGCTCTACCACCTGCGCTTCGGCTCCGAGGGCGTGCTCACCAGCGACCCCGAGATCATCGACCGCTTCCTGTGGCGCGGGCTCGCGCTGCCGCTGACCCTCGCCGTGCTGCTGTGGGGGCTCGACGCCTGGATCCGCTACCTGCGCGCCCATCGCGAGGCCTGGCCGCGGCCCTGGCTGCGCCTGGCGTGGCAGCGCCTGCTCGCCCTGCTGCACCACGCCGCCCGCCACACCCTGCCGCGGATCGTGCCCCTGGTCGTGCTCGGTGCCGGCGTCGCGTTCTTCGTCGACAGCTTCTCGGTGGCGCGCTACGTGCGCGGGTATTTCGGCGAGGACTACTTTGCCGACGCCTATGTCGATCCGGCGCGCGTCATCCTCGAGCGCGGGCGCAAGCCGCCCAAGAACCTGGTGTTCATCTACGTCGAGAGCATGGAGACGACCTACTCCGACCCGGCGCTGTTCGGCCGCGACCTGCTGCAGCGCCTGAACGCCTTCAAGGCGCTGCCCGGGGTCGTCTCCTTCGACAGCTATCGCGAGCTGATGGGGGCGCACTTCACCATCGCCAGCCTGGTGTCCACCCAGTGCGGCGTGCCGCTCAAGTCGGTGGCGATGTTCAGCGGCAACGACGTCGGCGAGAAGGTCGAACGCTACCTGCCGCGCGCCCACTGCCTGGGCGACATCCTCGCCGCCCAGGGCTACCGGAACGTGTTCCTCAACGGTTCCAGCCTGGCTTTCGCCGGGGTCGGCAAGTTCTTCCACGACCACCACTATGCCCGCGTGATGGGCCGCGAGGAGTGGATCGCCGCCGGCGAGCCGCCCGCGGGCATGAGCGGCTGGGGCCTGCGCGACGATGCGCTGTTCCGGCGCGCGCGCGCCGAGCTCGACCAGCTGATGAAGTCGCGCAAGCCCTTCAACCTCACCGTGCTGACCATCGACACCCACCACCCCTACGGCCACCTTTCGCCCGAATGCGCGCGCCGCGGCCACCAGGATTTCGAGGGCATCGTCGAGTGTACCGCCGACCTGGTGGCGGAGTTCGTCGAGTACATCATCGCCCGCGGCTGGCTCGACCGCGTCGCCATCGTGGTGCAGGGCGATCACCTCGCCATGGGCAACACCTCCTACGACAAGCTGGTGACCAACCCCGAGCGCCGGGTCTTCAACCTGCTGATCAACGACAACCCCAAGCTCAAGGCCAACACGCGCGAGGTCACGCACTTCGACATGCTGCCGACCGTCCTCGACCTCATCGGCCTGCCGGTGAAGGAAGGACGGGCGGGGCTGGGCTACTCGGCGATCGGGCCGGTGCGCGCGCCGCGGCCGCCCGACCACGTGGCACAGATGGCCGAGAAGCTGCTCGACTACAGCGCCACCTACCGCGCGCTGTGGGAGCCGCTGCCCGCAAGCCCGGCCGAGCCTGCGGCGGACGATGCCGCGCCGGCGCTGCGGGTGTCGACCTCGCCGGTCGCCGCGCCGGCCGCTGCGCCGGCCGAGGATCCGGCCGCGCGCTGATCGCCCCTCGCGCGCCCGCGGTCCCTGGCTGCGGGCGCGCGCCGCATGCACTGCAATGGTGCGTGCAGCGGTTCAGGCGCCATCGTGGTGCGGTAAAGGCCGGGCCGCGCCCGGCTTGAGCCGCATGCGCCCTGCCTGCGGCCCCCGCTGCGATCAAGAAAGCATTGCCCATCAGGCAGATAGGGCCCCGTAGCGCGGGCTGGCCCGCGGCTTGCTTCAGGGCTCCGCATGAACGCCGTCACCGCAGCCCCCCGCACCGCCTTCCGCCCCGATGAAGCCGACGCCGGCTGGCGGGCCGAGCTTCGCCTCGGCTTCGAGCGTCGTGGCGGCCGCAGCGTGCTCGCCGAGCGTGCGCACCGCGGCCCGCTCGTGGTGCAGCGCCCGCTGTATCCGGAGGGCGAGGCGGTGTGCCACGCCATCCTGGTGCATCCCCCCGCAGGCATCGCCGGCGGCGACCGCCTGGCGCTCAGCGTCGACGTCGGCGCCGGTGCGCATGCGCTGCTGACCACGCCCGGCGCCGGCAAGTGGTACCGCAGCGCCGGCACGCGGGGTGAGCTGGTGCAGCGCATCCGGGTGGGCGAGGGCGGCGTGTGCGAGTTCCTGCCGCAGGAGAGCATCGTCTATGAGGGGGCGCTCGGAACGCTGGCGACCGAGGTCGAGCTGGCGCCATCGGCGGTGTTCATCGGCGCCGAGATGCTGTGTTTCGGGCGCACCGGTGCGGGCGAGCGCTTCACCCGCGGCGAGCTCGCGCTGCGCACCCGCATCCGGCGCGGGCACACGCCCCTGTGGCTGGAGCGCGGCGTGGTCGGCGGCGGCGATGCCTTGCTGGATGCGGCCGTGGGCCTGGGGGGCGAGCCGGTGAGCGCGAGCCTGCTGCTCGCCGCGCCGGCCTGCGATGCGGGCCTGCTCGAGGCCTGGCGCGCGATCGAACCGGTAGCTGGGCGCGGCGCGGTGACCCTGCTGCCCGGCCTGCTGGTGGCGCGCTGGCTGGGGCCGGCCTGTGAGCCGGGGCGGGCGTGGCTGACGCAGCTGTGGGCGGCGGCGCGGCCGGCGGTGGCGGGGCGGGCGATGCAGTGGCCGCGTATCTGGAATACCTGAGGGAACACCCGAGGCAAGGCCTGGGATCTGCCGCGGCGCCGGGCGCTGCTTTTGAAGAGGGACGGTGATGGAACTGACACCACGCGAGAAGGACAAGCTGCTGATCTTCACTGCCGGCCTGCTGGCCGAGCGCCGGCGTGCGCGCGGGCTGAAGCTGAACTACCCGGAGGCGGTGGCGCTGATCACCTGCGCGATTCTGGAGGGCGCGCGCGACGGGCGCACGGTGGCCGAGCTGATGAGCTACGGCGCGACCTTGCTGACGCGCGAGGCGGTGATGGAGGGGGTGGCGGAGATGATCCCGGACATCCAGGTGGAGGCGACGTTTCCGGACGGAACGAAGCTGGTCACGGTGCACAACCCGATCGTGTGAGTTCGCGGTCGGCAGAGTTTGCCCGTGCTGCCCGCGACCGCCACGCCGGGTATTTGCTCTGCAGGCTGCGGAACTCGCCCTGCGGGCTCGGACAGTCCTCGCCTGCGCCGCAAACACCCGACATGACGATCGCTACGTCGTCGCGTCTGCCCTACGCGGCATGAAACTGAGGGAGAAAGAAATGATTCCTGGAGAATATTTCGTCGCCGATGGCGACATCGCGCTCAACGTCGGCCGTGCCACGCTGATGGTGGTGGTGACCAACACCGGCGACCGCCCGATCCAGGTCGGCTCGCACTACCACTTTGCCGAGACCAACACCGCGCTTGACTTCGACCGCGCCGCCGCGCGCGGCTTCCGGCTCAACATCGCGGCCGGCACCGCGGTGCGCTTCGAACCGGGGCAGTCGCGCACCGTCGAGCTGGTGGCGCTCGATGGCGAGCGCGAGGTGTATGGCTTCAACGGCCTGGTCATGGGAGCGCTGTGATGGCGGAGATCTCGCGCCGCGCCTATGCGGAGATGTTCGGCCCCACGGTGGGCGACCGGCTGCGGCTGGCCGATACCGAGCTGGTGATCGAGGTCGAGCACGACTTCACGATCTACGGCGAGGAGGTGAAGTTCGGTGGCGGCAAGGTGATCCGCGACGGCATGGGCCAGGGCCAGGGCGTGGCCGCCGACGTGGCGGACACGATCATCACCAATGCGCTGATCGTCGATGCGGTGACGGGCATCGTGAAGGCGGACGTCGGCTTGAAGGACGGGCGCATCTGGAAGATCGGCAAGGGTGGCAACCCGGACATCCAGCCCGGGGTGACGATCCCGATCGGCGCCGGCACCGAGGTCATCGCGGGCGAAGGCATGATCCTCACCGCCGGCGGCATCGACAGCCACATCCACTGGATCTGCCCGCAGCAGATCGAGGAGGCGCTGATGTCGGGCGTCACCACCATGCTCGGCGGCGGCACCGGGCCGGCGACCGGCACCTTCGCCACCACCTGCACGCCGGGGCCGTGGCACATCCACCGCATGCTGGAGGCGGCCGAGGCGTTTGCGATGAACCTCGGCTTCTTCGGCAAGGGCAACGCCAGCCTGCCGGCGCCGCTGAAGGAGCAGGTGCAGGCCGGGGTGATTGGGCTCAAGCTGCACGAGGACTGGGGCACGACGCCGGCGGCGATCGACAACTGCCTGACGGTGGCCGACGAGATGGACATCCAGGTCGCCATCCACACCGACACGCTCAACGAGTCCGGCTTCGTCGAGACCACGCTGGCCGCGTTCAAGGGCCGCAGCATCCACACCTTCCACACCGAGGGCGCGGGCGGCGGTCATGCGCCGGACATCATCCGCGCCATCAGCCGGCCCAACGTGCTGCCGTCGTCGACCAATCCGACGCGGCCGTACACGGTCAACACCATCGACGAGCATCTCGACATGCTGATGGTGTGTCACCACCTCGATCCCGCGATCGCCGAGGATGTGGCCTTCGCCGAGTCGCGCATCCGCCGCGAGACCATCGCCGCCGAGGACATCCTGCACGACACGGGGGCGTTCTCGATGATGTCGTCGGATTCGCAGGCCATGGGCCGGGTGGGCGAGGTGGTGATCCGCACCTGGCAGACCGCGCACAAGATGAAGCTGCAGCGCGGCTGGCTGGCGCCCAGGCGCAGCGCGGCGGCGGCCGTGACGGACGCGGTCGCGGTGATCGAAGGCAGTACGGCAAACGACAACTTCCGCGTCAAGCGCTACATCGCCAAATACACCATCAACCCGGCGATCACGCATGGCATCAGCCATGTGGTGGGCTCGATCGAGCCCGGCAAGCTCGCCGACCTGGTGCTGTGGCGGCCGGCCTTCTTCGGCGTCAAGCCGAGCCTGATCGTCAAGGGCGGCATGATCGCCGCCGCCGCGATGGGCGACCCCAACGCCTCGATCCCGACCCCGCAGCCGGTGCATTACCGGCCGATGTTCGGCAGCTTCGGCAAGGCGGTGAAGACCGCGGTGACCTTCGTGTCGCAGGCCGCGCTGCACAACGCCGAGGTCGCCGCGCTCGGGCTGCACAAGCCGCTGGTCGCGGTGCAGGGCTGCCGCAAGGTGACGAAGGCCGACATGGTGCTCAACGACGCCACGCCGCAGATCGAGGTCGATGCCGAGACCTACATCGTGCGCGCCGACGGCGAGCACCTCGCCTGCGAGCCCGCCGAGCTGCTGCCGATGGCGCAGCGCTATTTCCTGTTCTAGGGCGCGGCTGCAGCCTGCGCCCCGCGCCCCATCCCTGGAGTTTTCCGACCATGCCGATGACCCCTGACACGCTCGCCGACTTCGTGATCCCGACGCCCACCCCGGCGCCCGCGGTGTTGCTGATCGAGGCCCTGTACGACGGCCACCTGCCGGCGACCGACACGCTCGAACTCGACTTCAACGCCCGCACCAAGAGCCGCCTGCGCACCCGGCTCGCGTCGGGCGTGGAGATCGGCCTCTTCCTGCCGCGCGGCACCATCCTGCGCGGTGGGCAGCAGCTGCGCGCGCGCGACGGCCGCATCGTCGTCGTGCGCGCCGCCGCCGAGGACCTGCTCGAGGCGCGCTGCGCGACGCCCACCGAGCTGGCGCGCGCCGCCTTCCACCTCGGCAACCGTCACGTCGCCGTGCAGGTCGGGCGCGATGCCGGTGGCGACTGGCTGCGCCTGCAGGCCGACCACGTGCTGGAGGGCATGCTGGTGGGCCTGGGCGCGCTGGTGAGTTCGCTGCGCGCGCCCTTCGAGCCCGAGGCCGGCGCCTACGCGCCCGGCCACCAGCACCCGGGCGACGGCAGTGGCGCGCGCATCCACCTGATGGCCGGGCAGTGAGCGGGGTCGCGCCCATGTACCCGGCGCCATCAGTCGCCGGCCTGCTGCCGCTGGTGCGCCTGCTGCAGCTCGCCAGTCCGGCCTTGCCGGTGGGCGCCTACACCTACTCGCAGGGCCTGGAGTGGGCGGTGGAGAGCGGCGCGGTGCGCAACGAAGCCGATGCGGCGGCGTGGATCGGCGACGTGCTGGCGTGCAGCCTGGCGCGCTTCGAGGCGCCGCTGCTCGCGCGTCAGCTCGCCGCCTGGCGCGCAGGCGACGACGGCGAGGTCGCGCGCCTCAACGCGGACTTCCTCGCCAGCCGCGAGACCGCCGAGCTGCGCGCCGAGACGGTGCAGATGGGCTGGTCGCTGGTGAAGCTGGCGGCCGAGCTCGAGGCCTTCGCCGCCTTGCCCGGCTGGCGCACCCGCCTGCTGGCGATCGACACGCCGTGCTTTCCCACCGCCTGGTCGGCCGCCGCTGCCGCCTGGCAGGTGCCCGTCGACCAGGCGCTGGCCGCCTACCTGTGGGCCTGGGCCGAGAACCAGGTGATGGCGGCGGTGAAGGCGGTGCCGCTTGGCCAGAGCGCCGGCCAGCGCCTGCTCGCCGGGCTTGGCGCGCGCATCCCGGTGCTGGTCGAGTCCGCGCTGCAGCTGCCCGAGGCGCGCTGGAGCAACTACACCCCCGGCCTGGCGATCGCCAGCAGCCGGCACGAAACCCAATACACGAGGCTGTTCAGATCATGACGACGCATTCCGCCCCCTCCGGCGCCACGGCCGGCACGCTCCCCGCCGCGGCGCGCGGCCCGCTGCGCGTGGGCATCGGTGGCCCGGTCGGCTCGGGCAAGACCGCGCTCACCCTGGCGCTGTGCCTGGCGCTGCGCGACCGCTACAACATCGCGGTGGTCACCAACGACATCTACACCGCCGAGGACGCGCAGTTCCTGGTGCGCAACCAGGCGCTGGCGCCCGAGCGCATCATCGGCGTCGAGACCGGCGGCTGCCCGCACACCGCGATCCGCGAGGACGCCTCGATCAACCTCGAGGCGGTCGACCGCCTGAACGCGCGCTTTCCCGGGCTGGACATCGTCTTCGTCGAGTCCGGCGGCGACAACCTGGCGGCGACTTTCTCGCCCGAGCTGTCCGACCTCACGCTCTACGTCATCGACGTCTCGGCCGGCGACAAGATCCCGCGCAAGGGCGGGCCGGGCATCACCCGCAGCGACCTGCTGGTGATCAACAAGATCGACCTCGCGCCGCTGGTCGGCGCCTCGCTCGAGGTCATGGACCGCGACGCACGCAGGATGCGCGGCGCGCGGCCCTTCGTGTTCTCCAACCAGAAGACGGGCCAGGGCCTGGCCGACATCATCGACTTCATCGAACGCCAGGGCCTGCTCGCCGCCGCGGCGGCCTGAGCGCGCCGTCTGCCGCAGCGGTCGGGCCGGCGGGCGCGACCGCGGACATCACCGCATCAACGAGACCACAGGGACATCGATCATGAACACGCTCCGCACGCTGACCGCCTCCGCGCTGGCGCTGGCCGCCTCCGGCGCCGCCGTCGCCCATCCCGGCCACACCCATGGCACGGACGGATTCCTCAACGGCCTCATCCACGCCTTCACCGAGCCCGGCGTGGTGCTGCCGCTGATCGCGGTCGGTGCCTACCTGGCGTGGCGGGCGCTGCGGCGTCCGGAATAGTCGGCGCGGCGCGCCTGGCCTTTGCGCGGGTGAAACTCAGCCCGCGGCGCGCAGCGCGAGGCGGGCGGCGGCCAGATCCCAGCCCGCCCAGCCGCAGCTCTTGAAAAGTACCGGGCCCTGGGGGCGCGGCCAGTCCTCGCGGATCACCCGCGCGAGTTCGGGAATTGCCTGCACGTCCAGGCCGGCCTGCAGCAGGTCGCCGGCCTCGTGGTCGGCGTCGCGGGTGTCGACCACGATGGTGCCGCGCGCGGCGATGTCGTGGCAGAGCGCCGGCGACAGCTCCACCATCTGCGGCGTGAACGCGCCCACCGCGGCGATGAAGGCGTCCGTGCGCGGCGTGCCGGCGAGCACCACGCCGCTCGCCGGCGTCGCGGTGACCACCAGCGGGCACTCGTCGAGCGCGCGGCGCAGGTCGAACGCGGGCAGCGCATCCAGGCCGCGGCTGCGCGCATGGTCGATCAGCCCGCGCGCGCTGGCCGGGCTGCGCGAGGCGATGCGCACGCGCTCGACGCCGAGGCCATCGACGAAGGCATCGAGATGGGCGCGCCCCTGCACGCCGGCGCCGATGATCAGCAGCGGGCCGTCCGGCTTCGGCGCCAGCCGGCGGGCGGCGAGCAGGGACACCGCCGCGGTGCGGCGCGCGGTGACCGTGGGGCCGTCGATGATCAGCCGGCGCTCGCCGCTGGCGACCTCGAACACCACCACGTCGCCCTGGATGGTCGGACGCGCGCTGCCGACGTTGGCCGGCGTGAAGGTGATCAGCTTGGTCACCGCCAGCCTGCCGTCGGTCGATGGCATCACGAACAGCGAGCCCTGGCCGGCGAGCGGCATCACCATGCGCGGCGGGACCTCGACCCCGGGCTCGGCGAGCAGCGCGGCGATCTCGTCGGCGAGTGCGGGATAGGGCAGGGCGGCGGCGGTCTGTGCGGCGGACAGCAGCGGGACGGCGTGGGGCATCGGCAGCATCCGGCAAGGGGGCGGGGGCCGCCATGCTAGCGCCGGTAGTGGATTCGCGACAAGGAAGGGGCGGCCCGCAGCGCGCTTGGCAATGTCCTCCGCAGTCGGCGTACACTGCGCTTGCAGCCGTCGAATCGATCAATGCGCGGGGGGCGACGAGGCTTCATCCCGATGTCCTTGAGGCCGCAGCCGAGGCCTCGTTCGCGCGCGCGGCCCCCTGATCCGACCGTCCCCAAGGAGATCGTCATGGACCTCGAGACCTACGTCCGCACCCTGCCCAAGGCCGAGCTGCACCTGCACATCGAGGGCACCCTCGAGCCCGAGATGATGTTCGCGCTCGCGCGCCGCAATGGCGTGGCGCTGCCCTGGGACAGCGTGGAGGCGACCCGCGCCGCCTATGCCTTCTCCGACCTGCAGAGCTTTCTCGACCTCTACTACGCCGGGGCGGCGGCGCTGATCCATGAGCAGGACTTCTTCGATCTGGCGCTTGCCTATTTCGAGCGTGCGCACGCCGACGGCGTCGTGCATGCCGAGCTGTTCTTCGACCCGCAGACCCACACCGCGCGCGGCATCGCCTTCGCGACCGTGCTCGACGGGCTCGAGCGTGCCTGCGCCGAGGCCCAGGCGCGCTGGGGCATCAGCTCGCGGCTGATCCTGTGCTTCCTGCGCCACCTGAGCGAGGACGAGGGCTTCGCCACCCTGCACGAGGCGCTGCCGCACCTGGCGCGCATCCACGGCGTGGGGCTGGATTCGTCCGAGAAGGGCCATCCGCCGGGCAAGTTCGCCCGCTTGTTCGCGCGCTGCCGCGAGCTCGGCCTGCACGTCGTCGCGCATGCCGGCGAGGAGGGGCCGCCGGCCTACATCGTCGAGGCGCTCGAGGTGCTGAAGGTCGAGCGCATCGACCACGGCGTGCGCTGCGAGGAGGATCCGGCGCTGGTCGAGCGCCTGGCGCGCGAGCAGATCGCGCTCACCGTGTGCCCGCTGTCGAACGTCAAGCTGTGCGTGTTTCCGACGCTCGCCGCGCACAACTTCAAGCGCCTGCTCGATGCCGGGCTCAAGCTCACGATCAACTCCGACGACCCGGCGTATTTCGGTGGCTACGTCGCGCACAACTACCTGCAGACCGCGCAGGCGCTCGGCCTCACGCGCGCCGAGCTCAAGCGCGTGGCGCGCAACAGCCTGGAGGCGAGCTTCGTGCCCGAGTCGCTGCGCACGCCCTGGCTCACCCGGCTGGACGCGATGCCGGACTGAGCCGGGCGGCGGGCGCGTCGGCGCTGCGGCGGCTAGAGGAAGAGCCCGGCCACATCCACCGTCTCCTCGCGGCCCACGCGCGGGTAGTGCGTCCGCAGCCAGTCCTCGGCACGCGCGCGGCCGAGCGCGTGGAGCTGGCCAAGGAAGCCGCTCGCTGCGTTGAGCTTGCTGGCGCTGCCGGCCTCGGCGAGCTCCTGTGCCTCGATCAGGTGGAAGCGCTGGCCGACCAGCTTGCGCTCGAGACGGCCGAGCGGCATCCAGCCCGCGCTCTCGGCGATGTGGCGGCGGGCGTGGGCGATCATCCGCATCTCGCGCAGGAAGGTGGTGGAAAAGCCCAGTTCCATGCTGCGTGCCGAGATGTCCTCGGCGCTGCGCGGCGCGTCCTCGCGCTGCAGCGGGTTGAGCAGCACCAGCAGCACGTCGCGCGCGCGGCACTCGTAGAGCAGCGGGTAGATCGCCGGGTTGGCGGTGAAGCCGCCGTCCCAGTACTGCTCGCCGTCGATTTCCACCGCATGGTGCAGGGTCGGCAGGCAGGCCGAGGCGAGCAGGGCGGCCTCGCTCAGTTCGGCGGTGTGGAACAGCCGCACCTTGCCGGTGCGCACTGCGGTGGCGGCGATGAAGAGCTTGAGCGGGCAGTCGCGGCGCAGGCGCTCGAAGTCGAACTGCGCGCGCACCACGTCGCGCAGCGGGTTGAGCTCGAAGGGGTTGAGCTGGTAGGGCGAGAACAGCCGCATGAAGCCCATCATCACGCTCATCGGCGTCGGCAGCGTGCCGTCGCTCGCCGGATTCAGGCTGTGCAGCAGCTCGAGGTGGAAGGGCACGCTGTCGCCCACCGCCTGCCAGAAGGCGGCGAGCGCGGCACGCGCGCCCTCGGCGCCGCCGGTGGTCCAGCCGTGGGCGAGCGCCACCGCGTTCATCGCCCCGGCGCTGGTGCCGCTGATGCCCTCGATGCGGAGGCCGGCCTCGAGCAGGCGGTCGAGCACGCCCCAGGTGTAGGCGCCGTGGGCGCCGCCGCCCTGCAGCGCGAGGCTCAGCGTGGGCGGCCGGTCGTGGGGCCGACGGATCGGCCAGCGCAGTTCGAGCATCGGAGACTCCTGTTCGGCCGGCACTGCCGGCGCAATGGTGCAATGCAGCATCCAGACTAGCACGCCGGCTTCACGGCTGGCATGCGGATGTGTTTCGCGATGCGCGCGCGCCCTGGCGCCCCGGTTGCGGCAACATGGCCGGGGCGTTTCTTGGCATGATCGGGGGCGTTCCCCCTGCCGGCCTGCCCGGCGCCCTGGCCGATGGAGGACCCGATGGTCACTGACGCACGTTCCGTGATGGAGACGCCCCCGCCCACCCTGCCCGCGCTGCGCGTGATGCCGATGCCGGCCGACCTCAACCCCGCCGGCGACGTGTTCGGCGGCTGGGTGATGGCGATGGTCGATATCGCCGGCGCGCTGCCCGCGGTCCGCCAGGCGCGCTCGCGGGTGGTGACGGTGGCGGTGAACTCCTTCGTCTTCCGCCAGCCGGTGTCGGTCGGCGACATCGTCAGCTTCCACGCCGACGTGGCGTCGGTCGGGCGGTCGTCGATCACGGTCGACGTGCATGTCTTCGCCGAGCGCAATCCGGCCAACCCGGTGGTGGTCAAGGTCACCGAGGCGCGGCTGACCTACGTCGCGCTCGATGCGCAGGGCGCCAAGCGCGCGGTGGAGCAGGCGCGGGTGGCGTGTCTGCCGCCGCCCTCGGGCAAGGAGCTCGTGCTGCGCACGATGCCGATGCCGGCCGACCTCAACCCGGCGGGCGACGTGTTCGGCGGCTGGATCATGGCGATGGTCGACATCGCCGGCGCCGTCCCCGCCACCCGCGTGGCGCGCTCCAAGGTGGCGACGGTCGCGGTCGATTCCTTCCTGTTCAAGCAGCCGGTCTCGGTCGGCGACATCGTCAGCTTCCATGCCGAGATCGTGCATGTCGGCAAAACCTCGGTGACGGTCGATGTGGAGGTGTTCGCCCAGCGCCACCCGGAGAATCCGGTCGTGGTGAAGGTGACCGAGGCCAAGCTGACCTACGTCGCGGTGGACGAATTCCGCGCCAAGCGGGAGATCGGCGCGGGCTGAGGCGGCTCCGCGCGACAGCTGCCCGCGTGCGGACAAATGGCCGCCCCGGGACGGCCGAATTGATGGCAATCAATCATCTTGTGAGCTGTTGACGCTAGCGTTCGGTCATTCGCAGGGTGCGCCTGCGATCGACCACGTCCCTACGGAGAATTCGCATGAACAAGTTTCCCTTCCTGATCGCCGCCGCAGCCTCCGTGCTGCTCGCTGCCTGCGGTGGTTCCGACAGCGGCAGCGCGGCCAAGCCCGCTGCCGCGCCGGCGGCCGCCCCCGCGCCTGCACCGGTCGCCGCCGCGCCCGCCGCGGCACCGGCGGCTGCCCCCGCGCCGGCC
>JAREIX010000068.1 GCA_029286945.1 Thauera sp.
GCGCCGATGATAGTGAGGTCCGCCCTCGTGAAAGTAGGTCATCGTCAGACTAAACCACAAAAAAACGCCCCGAATACACCATCGTGTTCGGGGCGTTTTTACGTCCACCTCTCGCTAATGCCAACGGCTGCGCCCAGTCAAGCGGCAAAACGGCTCCGTCGGAGGCCAGCTCAGGCGGACTGGGGGGCAACGAGAAGATCGGTCGCGCCCCCGCCAGGGCCGCGACCGTGATCGGTTCTAAAAGGTTCGCTCTTGAGTTCAGTCGCGCGCCGGAATGAGCAGTTCGGCCTCCCCGTCGAGGACGACAGTCGAGCCAACGGTGCATACGGTAGAGAATACCGCGCGACGCTTCTCCGCCTTCAGCTCCTTTACCGAAACGCGCGCGACCACCGTGTCGCCGATCTTGACCGGCGCCTTGAATTTCAGGTTCTGCGACAGGTAGATGCTGCCCGGGCCGGGCAGCCGCGTGCCGAACACGGCGGAAATCAAGCCCGCCGACAGCATGCCGTGAGCAATGCGTCCGCCGAACATCGTGCTGGCGGCGAACTCCTGGTCCAGATGCACCGGGTTCGTGTCCCCCGAGACCCCCGCAAACATCAGGATATCCGCTTCGCTGATGGTGCGGGAGACGGAGGCGCTCATGCCGACCTGCAGGTCTTCGAAGCGGTGGCTGTAGACTTCGCTGAAGTCGCGTTGTGTGTTGCTCATGGTTTCTCCTTGTTGAGAGGCGAGGGAAGCTCGGCGTAGGCGCGGACGCTACCGTCTCCACATGCTAAAATCAACCGCTGCGCCTATTCCGCACGCCATTTGCGGATGCGCCGGACTCGAGTTGGCGGGCGTCTTCGCCCCCTGCGTGACCTGCGTCACGAATCCGGTAATCGGTTTGGGCTACCCTTCGGCAGAGAGCGGCCCACGTAAGTGCCCTCGTTCTCCGACTTCTCAGGCAATCGCCGGTCACTGCCTGTTCCCAGACTCAGAGGCGCAAGATGCTGAAGGTCTTCAGTCACTACCTTCCCACGCACACGCTGCAGCAGGTTCTTTTCGACGCGGTGACGCTCTTTGTCGTCGTTCTGGTGGCGATCGCCTTGCAGGCGTCGCCCAAGATGCCCGAGTGGGTCGCCTGCATCCCTTCCGCGCTCGCGTTTGCGGCCAGCATGATCATGCTCAACGCGGCGATGGGCTTGTATCGGCCTGTGTATCAGCGCTCGCATCGGCAAGCCTTTGCACGCGTGGCCCTGTCGCTGGTGGTTAGCGTGCCGGTTGCCTACGTGATCTTCGGGCTTCTGCCATGGGCAGCGATCGCGCCGCACTCGCTGCAGATTAGCGTCCTGATACTGCTGTGCTTCCTGCTGCTCGTCCGTGGCGTGGTCAACCAGCGCCAAGCCGTCGGGTTCTTGATTCCTCGGGTTCTGATCGTCGGAACCGGGCGGGATGCGCAGCGAGTGCACCACGACCTGACCCGGCCGCTGCAGCGCAGCGTCGACATCGTCGGCTTCCTGCCGGTAGGCGGAGGAGAGCGCATCGAGGTTGATCCGTCCGGGGTGTTGCCACCCGGAAGTCTGGTCGATGTGGTGCGCAATCTGCGCGTGGATGAAGTCATCGTGGCCGTGCGAGAGCGCAGGGGTGGTGTCCTGTCCTTGCGCGAGCTGCTGGACTGCAAGCTTGCCGGTATCCGCATTCTCGACCTGTCGTCGTTCTTCGAGCGCGTCCAGGGCCAGGTTCGGCTCGACGCGCTGCGTGCAAGCTGGTTGATCTACGGTGACGGTTTTCGGCAGGGATGGAGTCGCACGTTCGTGAAGCGATGCTTCGATCTTGTGGTGGGTACTGCACTCCTGCTGCTGGCATCGCCCGTGATGCTGCTGACTGCGCTGTTGATCCTGCTCGAGGATGGCGCGCCGATCTTTTATTCGCAGGAGCGGGTAGGGCGGGGCGGCCGGAGCTTTCGCGTGATCAAGTTCCGCAGCATGCGGCGCGATGCGGAAAAGGACGGCAAGCCGCGCTGGGCGAGCTCGAACGACGACCGGGTGACGCGCATCGGCCGGCTGATTCGGAAGCTGCGTATCGATGAGTTGCCGCAGCTGTTCAATGTGCTCGCCGGCGAGATGAGTCTGGTGGGGCCGCGCCCGGAGCGTCCCTACTTCGTCGATCAGCTCACCCAGCAGATCCCCTTCTATGCCGTGCGCCACTGCGTGAAGCCCGGTGTTACCGGTTGGGCGCAGGTCCGCTACCAGTATGGCGCCTCGGTCGATGATGCAGCGGAGAAGCTGCAATACGATCTGTACTACGTGAAGAACCATTCGCTCATCCTCGACACCCTGGTGCTGTTCGAGACGGTGCGCGTGGTGCTTACCGGCGAGGGAGCGCACTGATCTGGACAGGTCGTGGGCGCCCATGAGCGCCGGTGGCGAGGCGCGCCACCTCGCCACGCGGTGCTCGTAATGAGGGGAGGCATGCAGCGTGGCTGAAGTCGCGACCTGGAGCTACGGGCTCGCGGCCTTTGCGTACCTGTTCTTCGGCCTCTACATCTTCTTCGCCTGGCGAGGGGCCTTGCCGGGCGGGGTGCTGTTCGGCGCGGTGGCCGCGTCATGTCTTTGGGCGGCGCTCTCTGCTGCCGCTGCGGCGCGGCCTGCGGTGGCGCTGGCCCTCGGCTCGGCCATACTCGACGTCCTGCGCGGCGGGGCCTGGTACGGTTTCCTGATCGTCCTCTCGCGACCGCTGTGGGCGGGGCGGCTACGCTGGCCCGCGATGCTGGCGGCGCTCGTGGTCGTCTCCCAGTTTGGCGCACTGGCCTTCGAAGCGCTTGTCGGCAGCGACGTCTTGCCGCTGCGACCGGTCCTGGCGGCTTGGCTTGCGCAAGCGATCGTCGGGCTGATGCTGGTCGAGCAGCTCTATCGCGGTGTCCCGATGCATTCGCGCTGGGGCATCAAGCCCGCATGCCTGGCGCTCGCCGCCGGGTACACCTTCGAGCTCTACCTCTTTGCGGATGCCTTCCTCTTCGCGCGCATCGACGAGGACGTCTGGGCCGTGCGCGGGATCGCCCACGCCCTGCTCATTCCGCTGATCGCCCTGTCGGGTACGCGCAGCCCGGCCTGGACCCTGCGCATGTCGGTCTCGCGCGAGGTCGTCTTCCACTCCACGGCCCTCGCCGGCGCCGGACTCTACCTGCTGGTGATCGCGGGTGCGGCCTATTACGTGCGCTTCTTCGGCGGCGACTGGGGGCGGGCGCTGCAGATGACGCTGCTGTTTGCCGGCCTGGTGCTGCTCGGCGCGCTGCTGTTCTCGGGCGCCTTGCGCGCCAAGTTGCGCGTGTTCATCAGCAAGCACCTGTTCTCCTATCGCTACGACTACCGCAACGAGTGGCTTCGCTTCACGCAGGCCCTGTCGTCGGCCGACCAGGGGCTGGACCTCGGACAGTCGGTGATCCGGGCGCTGTCCGATCTGGTCGAGAGCCCCGGCGGAGCGCTCTGGCTCGCGGATCCGTATGGCAACTGCACGATGCATTCCCGGCTCAACCATCCGCAGCTCGAGATCACCGAGCCGCTGCAGTCGCCGTTCTGCCGCTTTCTCGCCGAGCGCGAGTGGATCCTCAATCTTGAGGAGTTCAGGATGCAGCCTGCACGCTACGAAGGTCTGGCGCTGCCCGCATGGCTCTCGGAGCTCGATGACGCCTGGCTGGTGATCCCGCTCAAGGCCGGCGAGCGCCTGATCGGCTTTGTCGTGCTCAGTTCGCCGCGCACGCGCTTCGACATCGACTGGGAGGTGCTCGACCTGCTCAAGACCGCGCAGCGCCAGGCCGCCGGCTATCTGGACCGCATGCTCGCCGCCGAGGCGCTGCTCGAGGCGCGCAAGTTCGATTCCTTCAATCGCATGTCGGCCTTCGTCGTGCACGACCTGAAGAACCTGGTGGCGCAGCTGTCGCTGATGCTGAAGAATGCAGAGCGCCATCGCGACAACCCCGAATTCCAGCAGGACATGCTCGAGACCGTCGCCCATGTCGAGTCGCGCATGCGCGGGCTGATGAGCCAACTGCAGGAGAAGCGCTCGATCGACCCGCCGCGGACGGTCGACCTGGTGGCGGTGCTGCGCACGGTGCGGAACCACAAGCGCAGCCAGCGTCCGGCGGTTGCTCTGCAACTCGGCGAGGCGGTGGCCTGCGAGGTGACGGCGCACCCCGAGCGCCTCGAGCGAATCATCGGGCATGTCGTGCAAAATGCCCTCGACGCCACCGACGAGGATGGTAGTGTCTCGATCACCCTCGAGCGCAGCCGCCCCCGCGTGCGCGTGATCGTCGCCGACACCGGCTGCGGCATGAGCCCCGAATTCGTCCGTGAGCGCCTCTCGCGCCCCTTCCAGACCACCAAGTCGAGCGGGATGGGGATCGGGGTGTTCGAGACCCGACAATACCTCGAGGAGATCGGCGGCACGCTGCGCTACGACAGCGAAGTCGGCGCCGGAACCCGGGTCACGATCGAGCTTCCTATGAGCCGTCGCGACCTTTGATGAATGGGAATGAACAGGTAAACCGTGAACTCGACGACTGACAAGCGCCGCACACTGCTGATCGTGGAGGACGACCCCGCGCTGCAGAAGCAGATGCGGTGGGCCTTCGACGCCTGCGACACCGTCGTGGCGGACGACCGCGAAAGCGCGATCAACCAGCTGCGCAAGCACGAGCCCGCCGTGGTGACGATGGACCTCGGCCTGCCGCCCGCACCGGACGATGTCAGCGAGGGCTTCCGCCTGCTCAGGGAGATCCTCGCGCTCGCGCCCGACACCAAGGTGATCGTGCTCACCGGCCAGCACGATCGCGAGAACGCGGTGAAGGCGGTGGGGCTGGGCGCCTATGATTTCTTCGCCAAGCCCTTCGAGCCCGAGCTGCTCAACCTGACCATCGACCGCGCCTTTCGCATGCACGACCTGCAGAAGGAGAACGCCCGCCTTGCCGCGCTCGAGGGCAGCCCGCTGTCGGGCCTGCTCACCCGCGATCCGGGCATGCTCAAGATCTGCAGGACGATCGAGAAGCTCGCCTCGGCCTCGGTCACCGTCGCCCTGCTCGGCGAGAGCGGCACCGGCAAGGAGATCCTCGCGCGCGCCCTGCATGCCCTGTCGCCGCGTGCGCGCGAGCGCTTCGTCGCCATCAACTGTGCGGCGATTCCCGACACCCTGCTCGAGAGCGAGCTCTTCGGCTACGAGAAGGGCGCCTTCACCGGCGCGGTCAAGCAGACCCTGGGCCGGATCGAGACCGCGCATGGCGGAACGCTGTTCCTCGACGAGATCGGCGACCTGCCGATGGCCTTGCAGGCCAAGCTGCTGCGCTTCCTGCAGGAACGTAGGATCGAGCGCATCGGCGGCCGCGAAGAGATCGCGGTCGATGTCCGCATCGTCTGCGCCACCCACCGCGACCTCAAGGCGCAGATCCAGACCGGCCAGTTCCGCGAGGATCTCTACTACCGGCTGGCCGAGATCGTCGTGCAGATTCCGCCGCTGCGCGAGCGCGAGGGCGATGCCACGCTGCTCGCCCACGCCTTCGCGCAACGCTTCGCGCGCGACAACGGCCGCCGCACGCCGATGCTGGCCGACGACGCCCTGTCTGCGATCGAGGCCCACGGCTGGCCGGGCAACGTGCGCGAGCTCGAGAACTGCATCAAGCGCGCGGTCATCATGGCCGATGGCGACTGCATCACCGCCGCCGACCTCGGCCTGCAGCCGCCCGACGACGAGCTCGAGCACCTGAACCTGCGCGCGGTGCGCGAGCAGGCCGAGCGCAACGCCGTGCTGAAGGTGATTGCGCGCACCAACGGCAACATCGCCCGCGCCGCCGAGATCCTCGGTATCAGCCGGCCCTCTCTGTATGATCTGCTCGGGCGCTTTGGCCTGAAGAAGGAGAATGTCTCGTGAGTCAGAAGCTGAATCCAGTCCGCAACTCCAGATGGTCGGCACGTCGTCGCGGTGTGGCGGTCGCGGCGCTCTCGGCGGTGCTGCTCGCCGGCTGTGGGCAGAGTCCCGAAGAGATGCTGGCGTCGGCCAAGTCCTATATCGAGAAGCAGGACCTCAATGCGGCCAGCATTCAGCTCAAGAACGCCCTGCAGGAGAACGGCAACCTCGCCGAGGCGCGCTTCCTGCTCGGCAGCATCCACGTCACGCAGGGTGATGCCGCCGGCGCGGTGAAGGAGCTGCAGCGCGCACGCGACCTCGGCTATCCGCAGGAGCAGATCGCGCCGCTGCTGGCGCGGGCGCTGCTCGCCGCCGGCGAGTTCGACACCTTGCTGAAGGACTTCGCCGAGACCCGCGTCGCCGCGCCCAAGGACCAGGCGGTGGTCCTCGCCGCGCTCGGCGACGCCCACCTCGCCAAGGCCGATGTCGACAAGGCGCGCACGGCCTACGTCGATGCGCTCGCCAGCGATCCCGACCAGACCGCGGCGCGCATCGGTCTCGCCCGCACCCACGTCATCAAGGGCGACCTTAAGGCCGCCGAGGCGGAGGTGCGCGAGGCCGTGCGGCGCAAGCCCGACAGCGCCGAGGCGCACGCGACCCTGGCCGACCTGCTGACGATGACGAACCAGCCCGAACAGGCGCTGGCGTCGCTGCGCGAGGCCCTGCGCCTGGCGCCGCGCGCGGTCAATTACCATTTCGCGCATGTCTCGCAGCTTCTGCGCCAGGGGAACGCCGCGGAGGCGGAGAAGGCCCTGCAGGCGATGCAGGCGGTCGCCGGCTCGCATCCGTCCACGCGTTACCTCAAGGCGCTGATGGACTACCAGAACAACCGGCTGGTCGAGGCGCGCGACACCCTGCTGCAGGTGCTCAAGGATGCGCCGCAGTACCTGCCCGCCGAGCTCCTCGCCGGCACGGTCCTGGTCCGGCTCAACGAGCACACCCTCGGCCGCAGCCATCTCGAGCGCGTGCTCGAGCGCGCACCGCGGGAGCCGATGGCGCGCCGCACGCTGGTCGCATCCCACCTGGCGACCGGCGAGGCCCAGCGTGCGCTCGAGCTGCTGCAGCCCCTGCTGCAGGCGCAGGACCCGGACCCGCGTCTGCTCGGCCTGGCCGGCCAGGTGTTCCTGGCCAACGGCGATTTCGAACGCTCGGAGGAATACTTCGAGCGTGCCGCGCGCGCCGCGCCGGACGACGCCCAGGCCCGCATGCGACTTGGGGTCGCGCGGATGGCGGGCGGCGACACCGCCGCCGCCTTCACCGACCTCGAGAGCGCCGCCCAGATGGACGACACGGCCTTCCAGGCCGACCTCGCGCTGGTCATGGCCCACCTGCGTCGCGGCGAGACCGACAAGGCGCTCGAGGCCCATGCCCAGCTCGAGCGCAAGCAGCCCGACAACCCGCTGGTGCATAACCTGCGCGGCGGCCTGATGCTGGCCAAGCGCGACGTCCCTGCGGCGCGCGCGGCCTTCGAGAAGGCGCTCGCGCTGCGGCCCGATTACCTCGCGGCGGCGGTCAACCTTGCCCGCATCGACCTCTCCGAACGTCGTCCCGAGGACGCGCTCGGCCGGGTGAAGGCCGTCATCGAGCGCAACCCGAAGAACGTCGAGGCCCTGCTGACGCTGGCCGAGCTGCAGCGCGCCACCGGCGCGGCGCCGGCCGACGTGCTCGCCTCGCTCGAGCGCGCCGAGGCTGCCTCGCCCGGTGCGGTGGCGGCCAACCTCGCGATCGTCCAGCACCACCTTCGCCAGCGCGCCTTCCCGCAGGCGCTGCAGGTCGCCCAGAAGGTGGCGGCGGCGCACGGCGAGGATCCGCGTGCGGTCGAGATGCTCGCCCGCGCGCAGGTCGCCGCCGGCGACAGCCAGCAGGCGATCTCGG
Source organism: Thauera sp. (assembly GCA_029286945.1). Lineage (GTDB taxonomy): Bacteria > Pseudomonadota > Gammaproteobacteria > Burkholderiales > Rhodocyclaceae > Thauera. Next base: position 7,810 of record JAREIX010000068.1, read on the forward strand.
CCCTCAACAAGCTGTCCTCGCTGGTGCCGCGCTCGGCCCAGCCCTTCGTGATGCTCGCCGACGTTCAGCGTTCGCTGAAGAACAACGAGGCCGCCGAGCAAGCCCTGCGCCGGGCGCTCAGCATCGCGCCCGACGCCCTCGAAGCCCAGCAGCGCCTGATCGCCCTGCTGGTGGAAGGTGGCAAGCGCGACGCCGCGCTGAAGGTTGCGCGTGACGCGCAGACACGGCAGCCGCAGCGCCCCGCCGGGTATCTGCTCGAAGGCGAGATCCACGGCACGGCGGCGAACTGGGCCGAAGCCGCGAAGGCCTACCGCAAGGCGGTCGATAACGGTGGCGGCGGACAGGCGGCGGTGCGCCTGCACGCCGCGCTGATGCGCGGCGAGCGCAAGGCCGACGCCGAGCGCATGGCTTCCGAGTGGCTCACCAAGAACCCGACCGACCTCGTGATGCGCGGCTACCTGGCCGAGCGCGCCCTGGCCGACAAGCGCTTCGGCGACGCCCGGACCCTGTTCGTGCGTATGCACGAGATGGCGCCGCAGAATGCGCTGATCCTCAACAACCTGGCATGGACCGCCAAGGAGCTCAAGGACCCGAAGGCGCTCGAGTACGGCGAGCAGGCGCTGCGGCTGGCGCCGGAGAATCCGGCCATCATCGACACGGTGGGCATGATCCAGGTCGAGCGCGGCGACTTCGACGCCGGCATCACCAACCTCAAGCGCGCCGTCGCGCTCGGCCCCGACCTGCTGCCGCTGCAGCTCAACCTCGCCAAGGCGTTCGCCAAGGCGGGCCGTGCCGGCGAGGCCCGCAGCCAGCTGGACTCCCTGCTGCCGCGCCTCAAGGAGGGCACGCCGCTGCACGGCGAGGCGCTCGCCCTGCAGAAGACCCTCTGAACACCGAAACGCCCTCAAGTACCAAGGACCACCATCATGACCACCATCGCCGTCATCGGCCTCGGCTACGTCGGCCTGCCGCTCGCCGTGGAGTTCGGCAAGAAATTCCGCACCATCGGCTTCGACCTCTCCGCCGAGAAGGTCGCGGCCTATCGCGAGTTCCACGACCCCACCGGCGAGGTGTCGTCGGAGGATCTGCGCGCCGCGACCCAGCTCAGCTGTCACACCGACCCCGCCGTGTTGCGCGAGGCCGACTTCATCGTCATCGCCGTGCCCACGCCGGTGGATGATGCGCACCAGCCCGACTTCACCCCCCTGGTGAAGTCCTCCGAGACCGTCGGCCGCCATCTCAAGCGCGGCGCCATCGTGGTGTACGAGTCGACCGTCTACCCCGGCGCCACCGAGGAGGTCTGCATCCCCATCCTCGAGCGCGAGTCGGGCATGAATTGGAAGCAGGACTTCTTCGTCGGCTATTCGCCCGAGCGCATCAACCCGGGCGACAAGGAGCGCACGGTCACCAAGATCCTCAAGGTCGTCTCCGGCGACACCCCCGCGACCCTGGCCAAGGTGCGGGAGGTCTACGGCTCGGTGATCACGGCCGGCGTCTACCCGGCCAGCTCGATCAAGGTCGCCGAGGCCGCGAAGGTCATCGAGAATACCCAGCGCGACCTCAACATCGCGCTGATGAACGAACTGGCCGTCATCTTCCACAAGATCGGCATCGACACCCTGGAGGTGCTCAAGGCCGCAGGCACCAAGTGGAACTTCCTGCCCTTCCGCCCGGGCCTGGTCGGCGGTCACTGCATCGGCGTCGATCCCTACTACCTGACGCACAAGGCCGACATGCTCGGCTATCACCCGCAGGTCATCCTCGCCGGTCGCCGCATCAACGACGGCATGGGCAAGTACGTGGCGGAGCAGACCGTCAAGGAGATGATCGCCGCCGGCTCGAGCATCAAGGGCGCCAGCGTCATCGTGCTCGGCCTCACCTTCAAGGAAAACTGCCCCGACCTGCGCAACAGCAAGGTCATCGACGTGATCCACGAGCTGCAGAGCTACGGCTGCAAGGTGCATGTGCACGACCCGGTGGCGGAACCGGCCGAGGCCGTGCATGAGTACGGCGTCGAGCTCGAGTCCTGGGATGCGCTGCCGGTGGCCGATGCGATCGTCGCAGCGGTGGCGCACAAGGATTATCTCGACATGCCGCTGACGAAGCTGCTCGGCAAGCTCGCGCCGGGCGGGGTGTTCGCCGACGTCAAGTCGAGCTACGACCCGGCGGCGCTGACCGAGGCGGGTGCGCGGCTCTGGCGTCTCTGAGCGGCATCTGCCATAAAGAAGCATGGCGAAGAAGAAACGCGATCAGCGATCCGCTCAGGGGCAGGCCGATGGCCGCGTGCCGCTGCGTGCAGCGCGCATCCGGCAGGCCGTGGGCCTTTCGGTGGCGCTTGCGTGCTCGGTCCCGGCCGTCGCCGCCGATGGCGAACTGATCGCGCAGGCCTTCGCCGAGCAGGCGCGTTATCTCGCGCGCGAGGCCTTGAGCTTCGAGCATGGCGAGGGGGTGCCCCGCGACCAGCCCTACGCCGCACGGCTGTATTGCGAGTCAGCGCGCCTCGGCGACCCCGAAGGCATGTATGCGCTGGCCTGGATGTACGCCAACGGCCGTGGCGTGGAGCGCAACGATGCCTACGCCGGCACGCTGTTCGCCATGGCGGCGATGACCGGCAACGAGCACGCCGCGCGCATGCAGCGCTACATGGGTGAGTACACCGGCGCCGTGCCGGAGTGCCTGCACACGCCATCGACCCTGATCGAGCAGCGCTGGCCGGTCGAGGCGCTGATCGCGCGGCTGCCGGCGGCACGCCAGGCAGTGGCGCGCATGCTCGCCGAGCTGGCGCCCAAGTACGGCATCCAGCCGCAGTTCGCGCTCGCGATCGGGCTCACCGAGTCCGCGCTCAACCCGCAGGCGCTGTCGCCGAAGAACGCAATGGGCGTCATGCAGCTGATTCCCGAGACCGCGCAACGCTTCAACGTCGCCAATCCCTACGACCCCGAGCAGAACATCCGCGGCGGGCTGGCCTACCTGCGCTGGCTGCTGGCCTATTTCGAGGGCGACATCGCGCTCGCCGCCGCCGGCTACAACGCGGGCGAGGGCGCGGTCGACCGTCATCGCGGCGTGCCCCCCTACCGCGAGACCCGCGCCTACGTCGAGCGCATCCTGCGCCACGTCGGCGAGGGGCGCCATCCCTACGACGGCAACGTGGTGTCGCCGAGCCCGATGCTGCGCACCCTGCGTCTGGCGAGCCAGGAGGATCACGAGACATGAGCGCGTCGACCCCGGCGTCCAGGCGCGCTGCCGGGCGGCGCCGCTTCCTTTCCTGCGCGCTGGCCCTGCCGCTGCTGTTGGCGGGGTGGTCGTCGGCGCGGGCCGATCTGGTGGCGACGGTGCCGCGGATCAAGCCCTCGGTCGTCGCCATTGGCACCTACCAGCGTACGCGCAGCCCGGCCTTCCAGTTCCGCGGCACGGGCTTCGTCGTCGGCAACGGTCTCCTGATCGCGACCAATGCGCACGTGCTGCCCGAGCGGATCGACGCCGAGAACATGGAGGCGCTGGTGGTCGTGGTGCCGGGCGACGGCCAGACCGGCACCGTGCGGCCCGCCCGCGCCGTGGCGAGCGAGCGCAGTCGCGACCTCGCCGTGCTGCGCCTCGAGGGCGGCCCGCCCTTGCCGGCGCTGCGCCTGGGCGCGGACGCGCGTGTGCTCGAGGGCCAGGAGATCGCCTTCACCGGATTCCCGATCGGCAACGTGCTCGGCATGACGCCGGTCACGCATCGCGGCATCGTCTCCGCGATCACGCCGATCGGCATCCCCCAGGCCAACTCGCGCAATCTCGACCCCGCGCTGATCCGCCGCCTGGCCAACGACGTCTTCAGCGTTTACCAGCTCGATGCCACCGCCTATCCCGGCAACAGCGGCAGCCCGCTGTTCGATCCGGCCAGCGGGGAGGTGATCGGCGTCATGAACATGGTGTTCGTGAAGTCGACGAAGGAGAACGTCCTCTCCGACCCTTCGGGCATCAGCTACGCGATCCCGGTCGAACACCTGCAGCGCCTGCTCGCCAACCTCAAATAGGGGGCCGCGGGCAAGCGGCCGCTTCAGGACGCGCTGTCGGCCAGGATCGCGTCGGCGAGCGCGGCCGGGGTGGCGACCGCGCGCCAGTGCGGCGCCATTTCGGCGGCGCTCAGGCTGCCGTAGCCCCAGGTCGCGGCAAGGAAGGGCAGGCCGTTGGCGTCGGCCGATTCGCCATCCTCGCTGCGGTCGCCGACATACACCGCGTGCTCGCGCGCGATCGCGCGGTCCTGCATCAGGCGCGCGATCATCGCCGCCTTGTGCGGCAGGCGGGGCTCGAAAAGATCCAGCGCGTAGACCGCCGCAAAGTGCTGCGCCCAGCCCAGATGCGCGAGGATCAGCTGCGTCGGCAGCAGGCGCTTGTTGGTCGCGATCGACAGCGTGCATCCGGCCTGCGCCAGGCGCTGCAGCATCTCGCCCACGCCCGCGTAGGCGGCGGTCTGGCGATAGCCCGTTGAGTCGTAGCTGGCCTTGAAGCCGGCCGCCAGGCGCGCGATCACCGCGGCGTCGGTGGTGCCCGCGAGCATCTGCAGCGTCTCGAGCAGCGGCGGGCCGACGATCGAGGCGTCGATCGGCACCACCGCCTCGCGCCCGGTCGCGGCGAAGGCGTCGCGGTAGCTTGCGAGGATCGCGGGGGCGGAGTCGATCAGGGTGCCGTCGAGGTCGAACAGCACATGGTCATAGCGGGGCATGTGGGGAAGCACCGGCGGTACGGACGCCAGAATGATGTCCGTGGCAATGAGGGCGGCCCGTCACCCGGCATCGCAAGGCGGGTGAGGGACCTGTGTTCATGAGGGCTCGGCTCGATGGCGCCTTGTCGATACCGCCAGCAATGCGAGTCTGGCCAGTTCGTGCCTTGAGCGCCCATCGGCCTTGGTCGGCGGCGATGATACAACAAGGCGATCTTCGTGCCGCTGATGTCGAGAATATTGCCCGCTTCCCGAGATGTGTCGGGACACCGCCTGCAGGCCCGTCTGGCCCAGTTCGATGCCGTTTTCCTTCGGCCCCGCGTCGAAGGTCCCAAGCCCCCGACCACCGAGGGCGGCAGCATTTCGCCGGCTCGCACACCCGCAGCGTCTGGATCGCGGGGATCTACCATGGGGCCTCGTGGTCGAGCGCGCGGATCTCGGCGTCGAGGCTCTGTGCGAGCACATGGCCAAGCTGCGGCACGCGGTGCCTGGCTTCCTCGATCGTCGGATTTCGGGTGTAGGTCTCTCCCATCTTCACGTACGCCCGGTGGAGCGTGCTCCGGCATGCGTCGGCTGCCTGCTGCAATCCTTGCCACTGGGCGGCAATCCACAGGGCACGCGCGAGAAAACCTCGGCTCCCGTAGGCGCCGATCCGCTGCGGGATGCTCATGGGCATGACGCGCTCGATCTCCGCACGCAGGTCGACCTCTGTCAGGTGTGCGCAGTCGGCTGCCATGCGCGTCAGTCGGTGTTGTTGCCGGCTCCCTGATTCCGCACAAATCTGGCGTCGTTAAACGGCGTCGTCGAGTGGGCGCCGGCGGCGCCGTAAACGGCACGAGGGCCGCGCGC
>JAREIX010000308.1 GCA_029286945.1 Thauera sp.
GCATCCGTCCGAAGAACGTCAAGGCGCCCTGATCCCGCATCTGCAGGTTCGCGGCAGTCCTGGCGAGTCGAGCGCAATTCCGCACGATGGAGGGGCGCCCGGGTCCAGGGTGGACGCACGGCAGGCGGTTCAGCACCACAGCTCGCGCAGCGGCGTCTCCGGCGCGAACCGGTGCGCCACCTGTGCCTGAAGCAGCTCGGCAGTCGCGAGCGCGTCGGTGAGCGCGTGGTGCGCGCGGTAGCGCGGCAGCTTGTAGCGCTCGCGGCTGTCGGCGAGGCGGATCGACACCGGCGCGGGCTTCTTGCCGAACAGGCGCGCGAAGAAGCCCGGATGCGGCGCACGGTGCAGCCGGGCCTCCAGCTCCATGGTGTCGATCACCGGAAACTCGATCCCCTCGCCCAGGCGCACCTTCAGCGCCACGTCGAGAAAGCGGCGCTCGATCTCGCGGCAATGCACCACCACCACGCGCCCGGCGAGCGCCGCCAGCAGCTCGCCGACGATGGCACCGAAGTCGGGGGCGGCTTCGATCTGCGCGTGGGTGATGGCGTGGATCGTCACCGATTCGGGGTGCAGCCCGGCGCGCGGGCGCACCACCCAGTAGCGCGAGGCGCTGGAACGGATGCCGGCGGCATCCATCGGCACCAGTCCGATGCTGACGATCTCGTCGCGGGCGGGGTCCAGCCCCGTGGTCTCGACGTCGATCGCCACCATCGGCACGTCCTTGAGCGCGCTGTCGCCGGCCACCGCACCCGCGGCGTAGAAGGCCTGCAGACGCGTATCGCGCGCGGCCGCGGCGAGTTCGACGAAGCGCGCCGGCCAGTCGGGCATGGGCTCCGCGCCACGCCCCCGGCTGCGTGCGGGCGCGGCGGACGCAGCCTTCTTCAGATCCCCCAGATGCAGCATGACCCGCGCCTCAGTTCGCCCGCCCGGGCTGGTAGCGGTACTTGAGGAATTTCTGCGCGTTGCCGAGGATCAGGAAGGCGTCGCGCAGGCTCTTGCGCTCGAATTCGGACAGCTTCTCGGGGTCGATGCTGTTGTCCGGATCGACGCCGGCGGCGAGGTCTTCGGCCTGGTGGCGGGCGCGCACCATGGAGATGAACTCGAGGGCGTCGTAGAGGTCCTGGCCACGCCCGAGCGGCAGGACGGCGGCGTCGATGATGTCCTTGAGGCGCTCGAAGGAGTTGATCGACTGTGCACCGATCGCCAGCGCATGCACCCGCACCAGGTCGGCGAGCGGCGCGGTGCCGCGGCGCTTGATGTTGATCGCGCGCGTGTGGCGGCCGTCGGACTCGACCACGAAGTCCTTGAAGAAGCCGAGCGGCGGCGTGCGCAGCAGCGCGTTGCGCGCCATGCAGGCGAGAAAGCGCGAGTTGCTCCCATACGCGCACAGGCTGGCGCCACTTCTCGTTGGTCGCCATCACCCCGCCGGTGCAGTAGCTGTAGCCGCAGCGCGCCAGGCCGTCGCTGACGAAGGTGGCGAGCGCCTTGAAGTAGGCGTCGTGCTGCGCGGGGTCGAAGCGGTTGTCCAGCACCAGGGCGTTGTCCTGGTCGGTGACGATGAGCTGCTCCTGGCGCGCCATCGAGCCGAGCGCGAGGAAGCAGTAGGGCACCGGCGGCGGGCCGAGATCGGCCTCGGCCAGTTCCAGCAGGCGCTGCTTGAAGCTGCGCCCGATCGCCGCCATCGCGCTGCCGATCATGTTGGCGCTGGCGTCCTCGCCGACCATGCGCGCGAAGCAGGCACGCACCTCGGGCACCAGCGCGGCCAGTTCATCCACCGACTGCTGGCGGAAGATGCTGCCGACCACGAACAGGCTGTTGCGCGACTCGTAGCGGATGATGTCCGACAACGCGATCACCCCCAGCGGACGCTGGTTCTTCAGCACCGGCAGGTGATGCACGTTGTGGCGCAGCATCGCCAGCATGGCCTCGAACACGAGCTGGGTGTGGCTCACCGCCACCACGCCGCGCGACATGATCTCGGCGGCCAGCGTGTCGTAGGACAGGCCGGGCGCGACCAGCCGGGTGCGCAGGTCGCGGTCGGTGACGATGCCGGCGAGCAGGGGAAGCTCGGGCACCTCGGGGTTGTCGTCGAGGATCAGCAACGAGGACACGCCCTCTTCCGTCATGCGCTGCGCCAGCTCGCGCGCGCTGGCGGTGCTGGGCAGGGTCACCGCAGCGCGCCCGATCAGGGTGTCCACGGTGGCGGAGAGCAGGTCGTTGGCGTCCTCGCGCTTGGACATCACCTGGCGCAGCCGGGTGCGGTCCTCGACCTCGACCAGGTCGGCGAAGCGCTCGTGCTGGTCGAAGAGTTCGGCGAAGAGCTCGCGCGGGATCAGGTAGAGCAGCGTGTCTTCCAGCGCGCTCACCGGGAAGCGCACCCGGCCGTTGCGCAGCAGGCCGAACTCGCCGAAGTAGCCGCCGGCGGTCAGGCGGTTGTAGAGCGTGCCGTTGCGCCGGAAGACCTCCACCGCTCCGCTGCGCACCACATGCCAGAACTCGGCCACCTGGCCGAACTCGACGATGGCCTCGCCCGCCTTGTAGTAACGCACGTCGACCGCCGCCGCGACACGCTGCAGCACCTCGTCGGGCAGCGCGTCGAAGGGCGGGTGGGCACGCAGGAAGTCGAGGATTTCGAGCTGTTCGATCTGCATGAAGGGCTGAAGTGCTGGCGGGGGTTGAGGAATCGCGGCTGCATCCGCGGACGAGCCCGCTCCCACGAAACCCCGGTGAGGAGGCCGCCATCCGTGGGAGCGGGCTTGCCCGCGAACATCGTATCGCGCAAGCGCTCAGCGCACGCGCGGCTCCGACATCAGGCCCTTGACCACCGCCACCGTCGACATCAGCAGCACGATGGTGAAGGGCAGGCCGGTCGACACCGCCATCGCCTGCAAGGCCACCAGGCCGCCGCCGAGGATGAGCGCGATCGCCACCAGGCCCTCGAACACGCACCAGAACACGCGCTGCGGCGTCGGCGCATCGACCTTGCCGCCGGCGGCGATGACGTCGATCACCAGCGAACCCGAGTCCGACGAGGTCACGAAGAACACCACCACCAGGATGATCGCGATGAAGGAGGTGATCTGCGCCAGGGGCAGCGCGTCGAGCATGGTGAAGAGCTGCAGCGGCAGTTCGGCCGTCTTCGCTGCCTCGTAGCCGTCGCGCACCACCTGCAGGATCGCGGTCTCGCCGAACACCGTCATCCACAGCACGCAAGCCAGCGAGGGCACGATCAGCACCGAGATGATGAACTCGCGCACCGTGCGGCCACGCGACACGCGCGCGATGAACATGCCGACGAAGGGCGACCACGAGATCCACCACGCCCAGTAGAAGGCCGTCCAGCCCTGCGAGAAGTTGGCGTCGTCGCGCCCGACCGGGTTGGACAGCGCCGGCAGGTATTGCACGTAGGCGCCGAGGTTGGCGAAGAAGCCGGAGAGGATGTCCAGCGTCGGCCCGACCGCGATCACAAAGACCATCAGCAGCAGCGCCAAGGCCATGTTGATCTCGGACAGGCGCTTGACCCCCGCGTCCAGGCCCGCCACCACCGATGCCAGCGCGATCGCGCTAATGCCGATCACCAGCACGATCTGCGTGGTGTTGCCGAGCGGCACGTCGAAGAGAAAGTTGAGGCCGGAGCTCGCCTGCGAGGCGCCATAGCCGAGCGAGGTCGCCAGGCCGAACAGCGTCGCCAGCACGGCGAGGATGTCGATGACGTGGCCCGGCCAGCCCCAGATGCGCTCACCGAGCAGCGGATAGAACACCGAGCGGATGGTCAGCGGCAGGCCCTTGTTGAAGGAGAACAGCGCCAGCCCGAGCGCGATGGTGGCGTAGATCGCCCACGGATGCAGCGCCCAGTGGTAGATCGTCGCTGCCATGCCGAGCCGGGTCGCGGTCGCGGCGTCGCCGGCGGCCGCCCCCAGCGGCGCCCAGTCGGTGCGCACGCCACCCTCGACCGCGGTGCCGCCGAAGGCGCTGCCGAAGTGCGACAGCGGCTCGGACACCCCGAAGAACATCAGCCCGATGCCCATCCCCGCGGCGAACAGCATCGAGAACCAGCCCAGGTAGGTGTAGTCGGGCGTGGCCTCGGTGCCGCCCAG
>JAREIX010000069.1 GCA_029286945.1 Thauera sp.
ATTGGGGTCAGACCCCAATTCTTTGGTGCGGTAGAGCTAGACGGGCGCGACGAAGTGGGCGTTGCGGCGGCGTGATGTTCGCGTCGCGGGAGGGGGCGTCGGATTCCTTTACAGTCCGCAGTGGCCAGGGAGCCCTCAGGACGCAGATTCTCCTGGTCGTGTTCTGTAAGCAGCTGAAAAGATAGCTAAAAGTCTCATTTTGCGGGGCTGAGAACGAATCTTGCTTTCCATCTGCATAAGCTCGCCGAGGTGCTTCTGCTGGGCGTCTGGCTGACCCGGCTGAATGAGCAGGCACAGGAAGCGTCGTATTCTCGAGGGGCTGATCGATGGAACAGCGCATGCGGCACAGGCTGCGCAGACTGATTGAGTTGAGCGTCGAGGCGGTCGCGCACGGCTTCATGCCGATGTCGAAGGCTGCCGAGACGATGGAGGCTGCGGGCGCGCCATTCGAGGTGGTGTGCCGTGTGCTGCTGCCGTTCAAGGATGGTGTTCCTGGGCGCATGGGCGCGGCGGCAAGGGCTGCGACACCGGTCAAGCCGGTCAGCGCGCCTCAGCTCGGGACAGGCGACTCGCACTGAAGCGGCGGGCCGCCGGCTTTGCGGATCCTGCGCCTTCCCACGTCGGCTTGGGCGTGTTCAGGTTGTGCGCCGGCGCACAGTGCGTCCGGAGGGCTGGCGGCTGCCGCGGATGACGCTGACGAGCATGGTGGCGACGAACACGGCCAGGGTGAGCGCGTTGGCGAGCGCGCCCCACTGGCGCAGCGCGAGCTGGTCGGCGAGCCCGCCGAAGACGCGCAGCGCGAGCGACAGGTGGAGCAGCGCGAGCGGGGCGTAGAAGAAGGGGTGGTAGGGAATCTTCACCTTGAGCACGGCCGGGAAGATGATGGCCGCGTGGCCGAACACCATGGCGAACACGAAGCCAAGTGCGATGGCGTGCATCGCGGTGTCGTGCAGCGCGTGGCCCGGGGCGAAGCCGCCGCCAAGCCCGGCGAGCGCGCCGACTGCCAGCCAGACGTAGCCGCTCAGCAGGCAGATGCCGATGAAGCGGGTGAGGCCGTGCTGGCCGGCGGTGTGGCGGGCGATGTCGAAGACGAGCAGCCAGAGCGCCAGCGCGAGCAGGCCGGCGGCAAATACCGTCAGCCCGGCCGCCTCGGCGAAGGGGGCGAGCAGCGCGCCGGCGAGGACCACGCCGGTGATCGCCACGAAAGTCGGCGCCGCCGCCGGCCGCGCGGGCAGGAAGCGGGTGAGCTCCAGCCGTTCGCCGGCGATCGTCAGCACCAGGAAGGCGAGCCAGAAGGGCACCGCGGCGTGCAGCCTGCCGGCGGCGATCCACACCAGGTTGCCGGCCAGCCAGCACGCGGCGCCAATCGCCAGCATCACCGTGAATAGCGCCATCTGCTTGCGGGTGACGACGAGGCTGCCGCCAAGCAGCACGGCCGATGCGAGCACGAACAGGCTCTGCGCCACGACCAGCGGCCCGCCTGCCAGCAACAGCACGCCGCCGCCGCCGGCGAGCGCCGGCCCGAGGTAGGGCCACAGGCCGCCGAGCGCGACCGCGCGCTCGAGGCTGATCACGGTGCCGAAGAAGGCGCCGATCATCAGCGCGGCGTGGCTGCCGGCCTGCATCGCGCCAAAGTCCGGCACGCTCACGCCCACCCGTGCCAGGCCGGCGAGCACGCCGGTGACGAGCGAGGCGAGCCCGAGCACCAGCAGCGGCAGGCGGGCGAGCGGGGGCAGGGTGGTCATCGTCCGCCGCTGCCGACATCCGGCCGCTGTGCAGGATCGGTCGGCGCGATGCGGCGGGTGCTCATTTCTTCCAGCCGAAGTGCTCGCGCGCCTCGGGCGCCATCTTGTCCGGGCTCCACGGCGGGTCCCACACGATCTCGACGCGGATCTCGACCTCGGGCGGCACGATCGGGTCGAGCACGCTGTCGATGTCGTCGAGGATCACGTCGGCGAGCGGGCAGGCGGGCGAGGTCATCGTCATCTCGACGTAGAGTTCGCCGGGCTTGCTTTCGATCTTGTAGATGAGGCCGAGATCGACGATGTTCATGCCGACCTCGGGGTCCATCACGCGGCGCAGGGCGTGGCGGATGGCATCGGCGTCGGGGGTGGGCGGGGTGCTCACGAAAGCCTCCTTGTCGTCAGCCCTCATTGTGGGCGAGCGAGGCCGGCTTTCCATGAGCGGGATCAATCGAGCCTGACCCCGTTCACGCGCGCTTCAGTCGTCGAGGTCTTCGAAGGTCTCGGCGGGCGTGAGCGGCATGTCGACGCTCTGCAGCTGCAGCGCCGGGCCGTCGCCCGCGCTGTCGAACATCAGCCAGTGGTCGGCCGCGCGGCGGTAGAGCTCGAGGCGGCGCTGGGCGATGTCGACGATGAGGTACTCCTGCAGGTCGGCGAGCTTGCGGTAGGCGGCGAACTTGGCGCCGCGGTCGTAGGCGGCGGTGGAGTCGGAGAGCACCTCGACGACCAGCCGGGGATGCTCGATGGCAAGCTCGGCGCGGCGGTCGCGCTCGTCGCAGGTGACCATCACGTCCGGGTAGAAGTAGGCGTCGGCGTCGGCGACGAAGAGCTTCATGTCGGAGACGAAGCTGCGGCAGCGTGAGCCCTTGAGGTGAGCGCGGAGACGACTCGCGATCGCAGGCGCGACGACTGCATGCTCCTGCCGCACCCCGACCATCGCGAACACCTCCCCCGCAATGTACTCATGCTTGTCCGGCTGCTCGGCCTCCCAGTCGAGATAGGCCTGACGGTTCAGCGCTGCGACTTCCTGTGCGTGTCCCATGGCGAGGCTCCTGAGGTGTTGCCGTCATTGTCCGCGCGCAGGCGGTGGCGTTCAATGCCCTCGATCAATCCGACAGGCGGTGCGTGCGCAGCACCCCGTCCTCGAGCACCTCGACCGTCGCGCCGAGCCGGCCCGGCTCGAACCACCAGCGCGTGGTGCGGCGCGGGCCGACAATTTCCGCGCCGACGCGGCCTTGGGCTTCGATGCGGGTGACGCGAGCCGCCGGCGCTGCCGCGGCGGCGGTCGGAAACATCACGACCAGGAACTGGTCGGCCTTCGCCGCGAGCGCCGGCATCAGCTCGATGCGCCAGGCGCCGGGTTCCGCGCGGCCGTGGGGCAGCGCGGCGATGGCGGCCTGGGTGCGGCCGCCCTCGTCGTAGTTCTTGCCGTCGACGAAGAACTCGAAGCCCGCTCCGCCGATGCTGTGCAGGACCGCCTGCTCGGGCAGCAGCACATGGCCGTGCAGGCGCCCCCCGCCGCGCCCCGGGCGCTCGTTGGCGGGGATGAAGAGGTCGAAGCGTCGGTCGCCGAGCACCGGGACGTCGATCGAATGCAGCAGCCAGCGCTTGCGGAACTCCGCCTGGGTGGCGACGACGTCGTCGAACACGACCACCGCATCGTTGACGTGGTCGTAGCCGAACACCCGCCACATGCGTTCCACCCGCCGCGTGCGGTCGGCGAAGCTGCCGCGGCCGGACTGGCTGTTGTTGTAGGCGGGGGTGATGTCGGCCACGGCCACCGACAGGCCGTCTTCGGCGAGGTGGGCGGCGATGCGTCCGGTGTGGTACGTGTCGCCGCGCTGCAGCCACTGCTCGAGGTCGAGCGGGGCGGCGTCCACGCCCCAGCCCGAGCCGATGCGGCGCTGGCCGCCGTCGTTGGCGTAGCTGCGTGGGGTGGCGTGGTCGAAGCCGGGGCCGGGCTGGTTGTCGGCGGGGTCGGTGACGGTGACCAGGTTGTGGGCGATGCTCTGGTAGGCGTAGTTCATGTGGTGGTCCGAGCCGTAGGCCGGGCCGTACCAGCCGCTGTCGATCGCCAGCGGGCCGCCCTTGAAGATGGTGAACGCGCCCTGGTCGAGGTGGCTGTGTGACCAGTAGTTGTCGCCAGCCTTGAAGCTGACCCAGGTCGCTTCGTCGGTCCAGTCGCTGCGCGCGATCAGCATGCCGATGCCGTCGAAGAGCCGCGACAGCGGCAGCGCATGACGGGCGTCCGGGTCGAGCAGGCTGTCGTCGCTAAGCGGGCCCCAGGGCCAGCCGGTGGGGACGGGGCCCGCGCTGCGCGCCGCACGCCCGCGCCCGACCAGGCGCCCCGGAGGCGCCAGGCTGTAGGCGGCGGCGTGGCGGTATTCGAGCGCGAGCGCGGCGGCGTCGCGCGGGTGGCGGTCGAACCAGGCGCCGTCACCCCAGCGCATCTGGGTGCCGTCCGGGCGCGTGCGGTAGACCAGGAAGTCGAGGAAGCCGCGGATGCCCGGCTCGCTGGCGAAGAGGTCCTCGCCGGTGGCGGCGCGCCACATCGCCGGCAGGCTGTGGATGGCCTGGCCGATGCCGACCGCGACGTACTCGCCGCCCTCGTGCCAGCCGCCGTTGCGCCCGAAGACCTGGCGCCACACCGGCAACACGCGGTTCTTCCACAGCTCGTGGGTGAAGCGCATGAAGCCTTCGCCGCGCGGATCGTCGCCATAGAGCGCGATGCTGCACGCCATCAGCGCCTGCAACGGCGCGTTGTAGAGGAAGGCGTTGTAGGGCGAAAGCTGCTCGTCGCGGATCACCTTGACGAGGTAATCGCAGCCTTCGGCGAGTTTGGCGCGCAGGGCCTCGCGCTCGGCCACGGTCCATTGCTCGTGCAGCCAGTCGTAGGCGATGGCGAGCGGCATGACCTGGCCGTGGCCGCGGTCGACGAAGCGTGTCTCCATCAGCTTTGCGTGCAGCGGTGCGAGATCGACGATGCCGGGCTGGATGAAGCTTGCCTGCATGATGGTGTCGATCGCCCGCGCGTTGTTGCGCGCGGCGCTGAAGAGCTGGTCGAGATAGACGGGGTTGTGCGCGCGCAGCAGCGCGATGTCGGCCGGAGTCGGATGCGGCACGCGCGGGTGCGCCATGCGGAAGCCGGGGAGCTGCACGGGCGGCAATGCGGACGGGGGCGGATAGGTGACGCCGGTCGTATTGACGGTGGGGGCTGGCGCCGCGGTGGGCAGGGTGAGCGCGACCGTCGCCAGCAGCAGCACGACCGGCACCGCGCCGAGCAGCACCAGCATGCGCCAGGCCGGCATTGCCGGAGCCGTAGCCGCAGTTCTAGCCGCAGCCGCAGCCGCAGCCGTCGCGGCCGTGGTCGGCCCCGTCGCCGCGGGCGCGGCGGCGCCGCGCGCCTGCGCCTGCATGTGCGCCAGCACCCGGGCCGCCACCCAGTGGGTGAGCCAGGCGCTGCTGGTGGCGATGAGCAGGTTGGTCGGGTCGGGCTTCTTGCCGACCGTGAACAGCTTCAGGACCTCGACGCCGAAGCACAGCACCAGGGTGAGCAGCACCGCGAACAGCGCCGCGCCGTGGCGCAGGCGCGGGAAGGCAAGGGCGGCCACCAGCCCGATCGGCGCGTAGCTGCCCATCACGAACAGCAGGCTGCGCACGGCGGCCGTCTCGGTGGTGTAGTAGTGGTAGTAGAAGGGCAGGAAGCGCAAGGTCTCGAGCTTCTCTGCGGCGGCCCACGGGGCCTGCAACTGCAGCGGCAGCAGGTCGTTGAGGGCGAGCACCAGCGCCAGATAGAGCGGGCTCGCCCACAGCGCCCAGCGCAGCACGCGGGCCGGCGAGTAGTCCAGCCAGCGCAGCGGGTGAGTGTGCGCCAGCGCCACGCCCCAGCTCATGCCGAGCGTGCGGGTGAGCACCGAGATACCCTGCGTGGTGCCGGAGGCGAGCACGATCTGCACGGCTTCGATGGCCGCGCCGAGCAGCGCGCCCACCACGAGGCCGGTGACGATGCCGGGCGGCTCGCCCCGGGGCGTTCGCGCCTTGATGCCGAGGGCGAGCAGCAGTCCGAGCGGGATCATCAGCACCGCCTCGACCACCAGCTTGACCCCGCAGGTGAAGGCTGGGCCGCAGGACAGGCCCGGGCCGAGGCTGAGGCTGTCGGGGCGCGCGAGCTTGGCGCCGAGCTCCTGCGCGCTGACGAGGAAGTCGTAGGGGAAGAAGCTCAGGCCGAGGTAGCCGATCGCATAGAGCGCGAGCACCGCGAGCAGGCTGTGCGCCCCGCCGCCGACGAAGCGCTGCCACAGGCCCGCGACGCGCTGCCCGGTGAAGAACCACAGCGCGGTACCCAGCGCAGTGCCCAGGCCCTCGGCGAGCAGGTCGTTGCGCGAGACCGTCCGCGGCGGGAAGAACAGCTGCAGGTACTCGATGCCGACCGCCAGGGCGAGGATGGCGGTGAGCACCAGTCCCAGCAGCAGCACCCGCAGCCCGCGACCGAGCCGGCTGGCCCACACCGCGCCGGCGGCGAAGTAGGCGAGCACCAGGTAGAGCAGGATGTTCGCCACCCAGTCCGCGCGCGATCCGACCCCGAGCGACAGCCAGGGCGTGGCCATGAAGGCCTGCCAGGCGTCCGCGCGCGGGCGGAATTCCAGCGGTACCAGGCTGCCGTAGGCGACGAACAGGGCCCACACCAGCGCGATGCGGGCGTGCTGCGAGGCCTTGGCTGCGGTGGTAGCGCGCAGAGTGGACATCGTGTGAACATTTTCCCGCGGTATCGAGCCGCAATTGTCGTTCGGGTCGAGGCAAACTGCTATCTTGAAATTCGACGCCAGACCCGGCGCCAACCGATCTCACGAGGGAGCCTTCATGAAGAGCCTAAGTATTGCTGCGGCTGTTGTGGCCTTGGCCGGATTGTCGATGCCGGGCGTGGCATCAGCCGCGTGCCAGGGGCAGCCGACTGCAGCGACCGCCTTGAGCGGGAAGACACTCTGCGTCACCAAGTCCAATGGCGACCGCTTTCAGGAGTTTCACCAGGGCGCGTCGGGTGGGGACCTGATCGACTACAAGCGCGGAACGAACCCGGTCGATCCGACCAAGAAGGTGGGGACATGGCGGGCCGAGGGGAACGATGTCGTCTATGACTACGGTCGCGGAATGCAGTACCGCTACACGGTCTACCAGCGTGGCAACAGCGGCAACTTCTGTCTTCAGGGCAACGGCGAGGAGATCACGCCTTCGTCGGTCCTGACAGGGCAGGGGCCCTGCCCCTGACACGGCTCACACGAGCGCTTCGCTGACCCGCGGGTGCCCCAGAAAGCCCTGCGGGCTCGCGCTCGCGCCATACGCCCCCGACTGGAACACGACCACGAGATCGCCGATCTGCGCGGCAGGTAGCGCCATGCGGTCGGCGAGGAGGTCGAGCGGTGTGCACAGCGGGCCGACCACCGACACCGGCTCGCCGGCGGGCGCGTCCATGCGGTTGCCGATCGCGACCGGGTAGTTCTTGCGCAACACCTGGCCGAAATTGCCGCTCGCCGAAAGGTGGTGGTGCAAACCGCCGTCGGCGACCAGGAAGGTGTGGCCGCGCGAGACCTTGATGTCGGTGATACGGCAGACGTAGATGCCGGCCTCGCCGACGAGGTAGCGGCCGAGCTCGAGCATGATGCGCGCCTGTGGCAGGCGGCCGGCGGCCTCGGCGACGATGTTGGCGAGCGCGGCGCCGATCGGGGCGAGTTCGAGCGGTTGTTCGCCGGGGAAGTACGGAATGCCGAAGCCGCCGCCCAGGTTGAGCGTGCGCACTGGCGCCGGCGCATGTTCGGCCAGGCGCAGCGCGAGCGCGAAGCTCTTCTGCTGCGCCTCGACGATGGCTTCAGCCTTCAGGTTCTGCGAGCCGGCGAAGAGGTGGAAGCCCTCGAAGGCCAGCCCGGCGCGGCCGATCTCGGCGAGCACCGCGGGAGCCTCTTCGGCATCGACGCCGAACTGCTTCGGCCCGCCGCCCATCTTCATGCCCGAGGACTTGAGCTCGAAGTCCGGATTTACCCGCAACGCCACCCGCGCCGGCACGCCGAGCGCCGCCGAAGCCGCGGCGAGCGGCGCGATCTCGCGCGCGGATTCCACATTCACCAGGATTCCGGCAGCCACCGCCTGGCGCAGCTCGGCGTCGCGCTTGCCCGGGCCGGCGAAGCTCACGTGGCGCGGATCGGCGCCAGCGTCGAGCGCGACCTGCAGCTCGCCGGCGGAGGCGACGTCGATGCCATCGACCAGGCGGGCCATGTGGCCCACCAGCGCCGGCATCGGGTTGGCCTTCATCGCGTAGTGCAGCTCCACCTCTGCCGGCAGCGCCGCGCGCAGCTCGGCGACGCGACGTGACAGGGCGGCGCGGTCGTAGGCGTAGAAGGGCGTCTGGCCGATGCGCGCGGCGAGCCGGGAGAGCGGCTGGCCACCGATCAGGAGTTCGCCGCCCTGCACCGCGAACTGGGTCTGTGGGGCGTGGACAGGTTGGGGCCGAGGCGAGAGGTTCATTGGCATTCAGTCCGCGCCGTCTCGACCGCAGCTGGTGAGACGGACGACAGTATCGACGACATCGCTCGCAAGTTGCAGCGCATGTGCGATCTCGTCCGGGGTCGGATCGGCGGCATCGCCGGGATAGCGGAACTCCGTGGCGTAGGGCGTGAGCTCCTCGCAGGCGTCCCGCAGTGAATCGAACGCGGTGTCGGTCAGCAGGCAGATCTCCACCAGCACACGCAGGTCGTGGGTCTTCGGGATCGGCCTTCCAGTGCGGGCGATCGCGGCCTTGAGCGCTTTCTCTGCGGCTTGCTGGCAGTGATAGGCCGCAATGGCAGGGAAGCGTTCGGGGCCCGCGAGCAGCTTTCTCGCCGCACCGAGATCGTCCCGTGCGCGGAACAACCAGGCTTGAGCCTCGTGATTGAAAGGGTCACGCATGCAGGCGCCTGCCTTCGGTCAGCGCCCTGTACAGCAGCGAGGAACGCACGGGACTTACCCGTGCCACTTCGGCGCGGGTGCGGACCAGGATGTCGCAAGGTACGGCGAGGCCGCGAAGCGCGCGGTGCGCGCGGACCGCCCTGCGGTGGGGTGTCTCGTCCGAGTCAGGCACGATGACGAGAAGATCCACATCGCTATCCTCCGTGGGCGTTCCCCACGCATGCGATCCGAACAGGATGACCTCGTCCGGATGCAGCTTGTCGACGATGCGGCGGGATATTTCCGCGAGAACGTATTGATCGACCATGGCCTGTCTTGTCCTGAAGTCGCGTTGGAATCTTAGCACTCGGTCCGACTGCGTTCGGCTCCGCCAGCGTACGGCGAGTTTGCGGATGCGTCAGTGTGTGGATTGGAGCGCCTCGTTCAGTGCCCTGCGGTCGATCTTGCCGTTGGCGTTGCGCGGAAGCGGGCCGCTGCGCAGCTCGACGTGCATCGGCACCATGTAGGCCGGCATGCGGCTGCGGCATTCGGCGAGCAGGGCGGCGCGGTCGAGCGTGCGGCCGGGGGCCGGGGTGACGATGACGGCGATGCTCTGGCCCAGGGTCGGATGCGGCAGGCCGCAGGCGATGCACTCGCCGACCAGGCCGGTGGCGTAGAGGATTTCCTCCACCTCGGTCGGGCTGACACGGTAGCCCGAGGTCTTGATCATCTCGTCGCGGCGGCCGATGAAGTACAGGAAGCCGTCCTCGTCGCGGCGCACCGTGTCGCCCGAGAACACGGCGATCTCCGGCAGCACCAGGCCGGCCTCGCGCCCGGGCGCGGCGGCGGGCAGCGGGCGGAAGCGCTCGGCGGTGCGCTCGGGGTCGTTCCAGTAGCCCATCGCCACCAGCGCACCGCGCTGCACCAGTTCGCCCGGTTCGTTGGGCGCGCATTCCGTGCCGTCCTCGCGCAGCACGAGCACCTCGGCGTCGGGGATGGCCTTGCCGATCGAGTCGGGGCGGCGGTCGAGCTCCTCCGGCGGCAGGTAGGTGGCGCGGAAGGCTTCGGTGAGGCCGTACATCAGGAAGGGCCGGGTCTGTGGCAGCTGGGCGCGCAGGCGGCTGAGGGTGTCGAGCGGCATGCGCCCGCCGGTGTTGGCGATGTAGCGCAGGTGTTCGGTGACGTGCGCGGGCCACTCGAGCTGGGCGAGCTGGATCCACAGCGGCGGCACCGCGGTGAGGCCGGTGACGCGCTCGCGCTCGATCGCCTTCAACACGTCGCGCGGCAGCAGCCAGTTGAGCAGCACCACGCGCGCGCCGGCCTGGAAGGCGGTGGTCAGCTGCGACAGGCCGGCGTCGAAGGACAGCGGCAGCGCAGCGAGCAGGGTGTCACCGGGGTGGTTGCCGAGGTAGTGGGCGACGCTGCGTGCGCCGGCCATCATGTTGCGATGCGACAGCACCACGCCCTTGGGCCGCCCGGTGCTGCCCGAGGTGTACAGGATCGCCGCCATGTCGGTGTCGATCGTGCGGTGGCCGGCGGCGGGCGGCGCGCTCATCAGTTCGTCCCAGCGATGCACCGTGGCGCCCTGCACCGTCGGGCGCCCGGCGGGCGCGCCGAGCACCACCACCTGGCGCAGGTCGTGGCAGGCGCCGAGGACGTCGCCGAGGGCGGCCAGGCGCTCCACGCTGGTGACCAGCACGCGCACATTGCAGTCGCGCAGGATGTGGCCGACCTGCTCGGCCTTCAGGATCGGATTGACCGGCACGAACACGCCACCCGCGGCGCTGGTGCCGAAGGCGGCGGTGACGAACTCGACGCGCTTGTCGAGGTAGAGCGCGACGCGTTCGCCGCGGGCGAGTCCGAGGCCGACCAGGCCCGCGCCAAAGCGGGTGGTCGCGGTTTGCAGTTCGCCGTAACTGGCACGTATGCTGCCGCTGACGACGGCGATCGACGCCGGATCGCGATCGGCGGCGACCTCGATGAGGTGGTGGAGCAGGAATTTGGCGTGCATCGGTGCAGTTGTTGGTGTTTGGTGCGCAGACTTGCTCGAGGTCGCCAGTATAATGCGCGCGTTTTTTGGGGCGACCCTGTCGGCGTCCTGCATCCCCGTGGAGAGATGATGTCCGATCCGATTCAGAAGGAAGTGCTGGCGCTGCTGGACGAGGTGCTGAACCTCGACGGTCGTGCGCTCGCCTTTGGCGCCGATACGCCCCTGCTTGGCGAAGTACCCGAACTCGACTCGATGGCGGTGATCGCGGTGATCCACGAGATCGAGGAACGCTTCGGCATCGAGGTGCCCGACGACGAGGTCGATGGCAACTCGTTCGCGACCGTGGGCACGGTGGTCGAGTTCGTCACCCGCCTGAGCGCCCGCCGCGGCGGCTGAGCCAGCGGGCGGCGCCTCAGCCGCCAAATGGGAACACCAGCGGCACCAGGGCCAGCACGACCACCGAATAGGTGATGCTGACCGGCAGTCCGGCGCGCAGGAAGTCGCGCATGCGGTAGCGGCCGGCCGAGTAGACCATGAGGTGGGTCTGGTAGCCGAAGGGGATCAGGAAGCCGGCGCTCGCGCCGTAGGCCACCACCATCACGAAGGGCGTCGGGTCCGCGCCGAAGGCGCGCGCGGTGCCGAGCGCGATCGGGAAGGCGAGCGCCGCGGCGGCGTTGTTGGTGACCACCTCGGTGAGCACCAGCGTGATCAGATACACCCCGGCCAGCGCGGCATAGACGCCGTAGCCGTCGAACACCGTGCGCATCCACCCCGCCATCAGTTCGGCCGCACCGGAGCGTTCCACCACGCCGGCGATCGCCAGCGCTGAGCCGATCACCACCAGCAGTTCGAACGGAAAGCGCCGCCGCATCTCGCCCAGCGTCAGCAGGCCGGTGGCGAGCAGCGCCGCGAGCAGCAGCAGCAGGCCGCCGAACAGCGGCAGCACGTCGAAGGCCGCGAGCGCGATCACCAGCGCGAAGCCCGACAGCGCCGCGGTGCTCTGCGCCGGACTGAGCTTGGGACGCAGGCCGGAGCCGTTGAGGATGTGGAAGTTGCGGTCGAGGTTGCGGTGCTGGAAGAAGTCCGGGCCCGCGGCCAGCAGCAGGCTGTCGCCCACGCGCAGCGGGATGCGGCCGAGCTGCCCGGTGAGCCGCTTGTCGCCGCGGCGGATGCCGACCACGCCGGCATCGAACATGGTGCGGAAATCCACCTCGCGCAGCGTCTTGTTGGCGAGGTCGGATTCGTTGGAGAGCACGACCTCGACCAGGTTGGACTTCAGCAGTGCGTCGGCGCCGGCGCCGAACACCTCCAGCCCGGCAAAGCGCTGCAGTGCCTGCACGCGCGCGACCTCGCCGGTGAACACCAGGACGTCGCCGGCGTGCAGCACCTCGGCCGGGCCGACCGGCGAGATCAGCCGGCCCTCGCGCTCGATCTCGAGCAGGAACAGGCCCTCGAGCTGGCGCAGGCGGTTGTCCTCGATGCTGCGTCCGGCCATCGGCGAGCCTTCGGCGACGCGGGCCTCGAGGAAGTAGGTCGAGCGCGCCTCGCTCTCGCTCGACGCGTTGGCCGGCAGCAGCCGCGAGCTGAGCGCCATCACCGCGATGCAGGCCAGCGCGACCGGCAGGCCGACCCAGGTGAACTGGAACATGTGCAACGGCGGCAGGCCGGCGTCGACCACGAAGGAGTTGACCACGAGGTTGGTCGAGGTGCCGACCAGCGTGGTGACCCCGCCGAGGATCGAGGCATAGGACAGCGGTATGAGCAGCTTGGAAGCCGGGTGGCGGCGTTGCCGGGCCACCATGCTGAGCAGGGCGCCAACCACCGCGGTGTTGTTCATGAAGGCGGAGATCAGGCAGGCGAAGGACGACAGCCGTAGCGTCGCCAGGCTGGTGCGGCCCTTGAGCAGCGCGTCCGACAAGTAGTCGAGCAGCGGCGAGCGCTCGAGCGCGAGCGACACCAGCAGCAGCAGGATCAGGGTAGCGAGCGCGGGGTTGGAGAAGCTCGCCAGCAGTGCCTGCTGGTTGATGAGGCCGAGCAGGTGGTAGCCGCCTGCCCAGGTTGCGAACAGGATCGCCGGGCTGATGCGGCCATGGATCAGCAGCGCCAGCAGCAGAACGATCGAGAGGAGGACGAGCGCAGCGGTCATCGCAGCGGGGCGCGGCCGGTGAAGGGCTCAGCCCTGTCCGCAGGCGACGAAGTGCGGATTGTCCAGCCCCGGCTTGCCATAGCGCAGCGGCTCGCCGGCGAGGGTCAGCACGGTGCCGCCCGCGGCGGCCAGCACGGCATGGCCGGCAGCGATGTCCCATTCCATCGTGCGCCCAAGGCGCGGGTAGAGATCGGCCTCGCCGCTCGCCACCAGGCAGAGCTTGAGCGAGGAGCCGGCGTTCTTCAGCGCGGCGACCTTGCGTCCGGCGAGGAAGGCGTCGAGCGCGGCGGCGTCGCCATGCGAGCGGCTGGCGACCACGGTGAGGCCCTCGGCGGGCGCCGCGCGGCAGCGGATCGGTCGGCGCTTGCCGCCTTCCTCGACGAAGGCGCCGACCTCGGCCGCGCCCAGGAACAGGCGGTCGATGGCGGGTGCGAGCACCGCGCCGAGCACCGGCACGCCGTGCTCGACGAGCGCGATGTTGACGGTGAACTCGCCGTTGCGACTGATGAACTCCTTGGTGCCGTCGAGCGGATCGACCAGCCAGAAGCGCG
>JAREIX010000309.1 GCA_029286945.1 Thauera sp.
CGAAGCTGGGCAGGAAGCTGTGGTGGATGTTGATGATGCGGCCCGGGTAGGCGGCGCACAGGTCCGGTGACAGCACCTGCATGTAGCGCGCCAGCACCATGGTGTCGCCGTGCACTTCCTCGAAGATGCGCTGCACCTCGGCGTAGGCGGCGGCCTTGTTGTCGGCGCTCACCGGCACGTGGTGGAAGGGGATGCCGTGCCACTCGACGAAGCCGCGGAAGGTGTCGTGGTTGGAGATCACGCACGGGATCTCGATGTCGAGCTCCCTCGACTGCCAGCGCGCGAGCAGGTCGTAGAGGCAGTGCTCCTGCTTGCTGACCAGCACGACCACGCGCTTCTTGACCGCGGAGTCGGTGATCTTCCAGGTCATCTCCAGCTCGTCGGCCAGCGGGCGGAACCTGTCGCGGAACTCGGCGAGGTGGAAGGGCAGCGAGTCGGCCTTGATCTCGATGCGCATGAAGTAGCGGCCGACCGCCTCGCCCTCGCGCGGCGGCTCGGCGTGCAGCGAGGTCTCGAGGATCCAGCCCTTGTGTTCGGCGATGAAGCCGGAGACCCGGGCGACGAGGCCGACGCGGTCGGGGCAGGAGGCGGAGAGCGTGTAGAAGCGTTCGCGGTGCATGGTGTGGGGACGGATCAGGCGGCTTTGGCGAATGCCTTGTCGATTTCGGTTCGCAGTGCGGCGTAGTCGCGCACCACCGGGAACTGCGGGAACTCGCGCACGACGTTCTCGGGCGGGTGGAACAGGATGCCGCCGTGGGCCTCGCCCAGCATCGCGGTGTCGTTGTAGGAGTCGCCCGCGGCCACGACCTTGAAGTTGAGCTCCTTGAAGCGCCTGACCGCCTCGCGCTTCTGGTCGGGCATGCGCAGGTGGTAGTCCACCAGGATGCCTTCGGCGTTGGCCTCGAGGCTGTGGCAGAACAGCGTCGGCTGGCCGAGCTGCTTCATCAGCGGCTTGGCGAATTCGTAGAAGGTGTCCGACAGGATCACCACCTGGTAGGTGTCGCGCAGGTCGTCGAGGAATTCGCGCGCGCCCGCCATCGGCCCCATGCTGGCGATGACCGCCTGGATGTCGGGCAGGCCGAGCTTCCTCTGCGCCAGCAGGTCGAGGCGGTACTTCATCAGCCTGTCGTAGTCGGGCTCGTCGCGGGTGGTGCGGCGCAGCTCGGGGATGCCGGTACGCTCGGCGAATTCGATCCAGATTTCGGGGACGAGCACACCTTCGAGGTCGAGACAGCGCAGCGGGCCGGCCGTGACGGAGTTTCCGCCCGCGCGCGCGCCGCCGCGCACAAGCCGCAAGGGCCGCACCATAATCGGCGCACCCATCGATGCTCACCCAGGCTCACAAGGGGCGCCCGTGATCAAGCTCATTCCCGTCGGCCGGCTGCGGCCGGGCATGTACATCCACGACCTCAACTGCGGCTGGCTGCAGCACGACTTCGTACGCAACCGCTTCGTGCTCGAGGACGAGGACGATGTGCGCAAGGTGCGCGCGATCGGCGTGCGCGAGGTTTATGTCGACACCGCGCGCGGGCTCGATCCCGACGCCCTGCCGGTCTCCGAGCCGGCGCCCGCGGCCGCCCCCGCAGCGGCCGAGGCGCCGGCCGTGCGCACCGCCTCCAAGGCCGCCAACGCCTTCGAGCGCGCCCGCGCGCTGCACCGCGAGGCGACGCAGATCGTGCGCGACATGCTGGCCGACATCCGTCTCGGCAAGCAGATCGAGATCGAGAAGGTCGAACCGCTGGTCGAGCGCATTGTCGATTCCATCTTCACCCAGCAGGACGCGCTGCTGCCGCTCGCGCGCCTCAAGCAGCACGACCGCTACACCTTCCAGCATTCGGTGTCGGTGTGCGCGCTGATGACCGCCTTCGCGCGCACGCTCGCGGTGCCGGCCGAGATCATCCGCGAGATCGCGATCGGCGCCCTGCTCCACGACGTCGGCAAGGCGCGCGTGCCGGACGAGATCCTGAACAAGCCGGGCAAGCTCACCGACGCCGAGTTCGAGCGCATGAAGAGCCACGTGGTGCAGAGCAAGATCATCCTGCAGGCCACGCCCGGTATCAGCCCGATCGCGCTCAAGGTCGCCGCCCAGCACCACGAGCGCTTCGATGGCAGCGGCTATCCGAACCGGCTGAGCGGCGAGGGGATCAGCCTGTACGGGCGCATGGCGGCGATCGTGGATGTGTACGACGCGATCACCTCCGACCGCGTCTATCACAAGGGCATGGCGCCGACCGAGGCGCTGCGCAAGCTGCTCGACTGGTCGGCCAATCACTTCGAGCCGCGCCTGGTGCAGGCCTTCATCCGCTCGGTGGGCATCTACCCGACCGGCGCGCTGGTGCGGCTGGAGAGCCGGCGCCTGGCGGTGGTGCAGGCGCAGCACGCCGACAAGCCGACCCAGCCGACCGTGAAGGTGATCTTCCACACCGCCGGCCACTACCTGCAGCCGGAAGACATCGACCTGCGCCGCTCGCAGGACCGCATCGCCGGCTACGAGGACTTCGCCGCCTGGAACATCGACCCCGCGCGCTGGCTGCCGCAGTAGGCCCGCCGCGGCGACGAAGCGCCGCAATGGCCTGCGGATGAGACGCGCATCGCGCGCCGCCGCTCAATCCGCCGGGATCGCCTCCAGCGCCTCGTGCAGCTCGAGCCAGCGCAGCTCGGCCTCCTCGATGCGCTCCGCGAGTTCGGCCTGGCGCTTGTTGAACGCCGGCACCTCGCCCGCCTGCGGGCCGGTGTACAGCGCCGGATCGGCGAGCCTGGCGTCGAGCTCGGCCTTCTCCGTGTTCCACGCCGCCAGGCGCTTGTCGATCTGCTCGAGCTCCTTCATCAGCGGCCGACGCGCGGCCAGGCGGGCCTGGCGGTCGGCCGCGGCCTGGACGCGGTCGGCCTTGCGCGCCGCCTTGTCGGCCACCTGGTCGGGGCAGGCCGCGGCCGCCGCGACTTCGGCGCGGCGGCTGGCGAGCCAGTCGCGGTAGTCGTCGAGGTCGCCGTCGAAAGGCTGGATGCGACCGCCATCGACCAGCAGGAAGCGGTCGCAGGTGGCGCGCAGCAGCGCGCGGTCGTGCGATACCAGCACCATCGCGCCTTCGTAGTCCTGCAGCGCCATCGTCAGCGCGTGGCGCATCTCGAGGTCGAGGTGGTTGGTGGGCTCGTCGAGCAGCAGCAGGTTGGGCCGCTGCCAGATCAGCAGCGCCAGCGCGAGTCGCGATTTTTCGCCGCCCGAGAACGGTCCGCAGGGCGTGGTCGCCGGGGTGGACGTGCCGCCCACGCCGTCGCCGCGAAAGTCGAAGCCGCCGAGGTAGTCGCGCAGCTCCTGCTCGCGCGTCTGCGGATCCAGGCGAACCATGTGCTGCAGCGCGGATTCGTCCGGACGCAGGGTCTCCAGCTGATGCTGGGCGAAGTAGCCGGTGGCCAGGCCCTTGCCCTCCAGGCGACGGCCGCTGGCGAGCTGCAGCTCGTGGGCGAGCAGCTTGATCAGGGTCGACTTGCCGGCGCCATTGCGCCCGAGCAGGCCGACGCGCTCGCCCGGGCGCAGGGTCAGCGTGATGCGCTCGAGCACCGTCCTGTCGCCGTAGCCCACCGCGCCGTCCTCGATCTGCAGCAGCGGATCGGGCGCCGGCGGCGCGTCGCGGAAGGCGAAGGTGAAGGGCGTGTCCACATGCGCCGCGGCGATGCGCTCCATGCGCTCGAGCGCCTTGATCCGGCTCTGCGCCTGGCGCGCCTTGGTGGCCTTGGCGCGGAAGCGGCGGATGTAGTCCTCCATGTGCGCGATCTCGCGCTGCTGCTTGTCGAACAGCGCCTGCTGCTGCAGCAGGCGCTCGCCGCGCTGGCGCTCGAAGTCGGAATAGCCGCCGGCGTACAGGGTGAGCTTCTGCTGCTCGATGTGGGCGATGTGGGTGACACAGGCGTCGAGGAACTCGCGGTCGTGCGAGATCAGCAGCAGCGTGCCGCGGTAGTCGCGCAGCCAGGCCTCGAGCCAGATCACCGCGTCGAGGTCGAGG
>JAREIX010000310.1 GCA_029286945.1 Thauera sp.
CGCGGGTTCCTCCGGGGTATGGTTAAGTCGTTCTCGCAAAACAACTTTCTCATACTTCCGGCCGCGATGCGCCTCTTATCTGTGAGAAATGCGGGCTAGGCAGGGGCCATTTCGCCTGCGAGCGCATGCAGGCGCAGGCGGGTGATGACGAAGATCTGCGCGAGGCACGCCTGGAGTTCGGTCTCGCTGTCGTTGTCGAGGCGCCTGGCGAACTCGCTGAAGATGGACGCCTTGGTATGGCGGCGGACGGCGATGATGAAGGGAAAGCCGTGGCGGGCCCGATAGCGCGCGTTGAGCTCCCGCATCCGCAGCATTTCGTCGCGTGTGAGCGCATCCAGTCCGGCGCTGGCCTGCTCCGAAACCGAATCGCTCGTCATCGTGCCGGCTTCGGCTTCCTTGCCGGCGAGATCCGGATGGACGCACAGCAGGGCGACCTGCTCGCTGCGCGACAAGCCCTGCACCACGGCCTTCATCGCATCATGTACCGCGCCGATGTCGGCGAACGGCCGCGCCTTCCACGCCCGCTCGGCCACCCACGGCGAATGTTCGAAGACTCCACCGAAGGCGCTCATGAAGGCGTCCCGGTCCATCGCGTTGACCTGTTCGATCAAGATCTGCATCTCCCCTCTCCTTGCCGGCGCGCGCCGGCGTCTGCCTGTCCAGTGCGAGCCTGCTGGCTGCGTGATGGGCAGTATATTTTTCGGAAAAGGGAAAAATCGGGGGCGCAGCTATACTCGAAATAATCCGAATTGATAGCGTCCGCACAGGCGCGCCGAACCCTCATGCCGAAGGCCCCCGATTCGCTGGACACGCACCTGCTGCGCGTCCTGTGCACGCTCACCGTCGAGCGCAGCGTCTCGCGCACGGCCATCAAGCTCAATCAGTCGCAGCCCGCGATCAGCAATGCGCTCAAGCGCCTGCGGGAGATCTTCAAGGACCCGCTGTTCGCGCTCGACAAGGGACGCCTGACCCCGACCGAACACGCCCTCGAGCTGCACGACAAGGCGCGCGCGATCCTGGGAGACATCGACAGGTTGTTTGTCGAACGCAAGAGCTTCGAGCCCGAACGGACGGAACTCACGTTCAGGATCGGCACGCCAGACTTCCTCGCGGTGGTGTTCCTGTCCGGCGTCGTCGAGCGCATGCGGCGTGAGGCGCCGCACGCGCGACTGATCATCCACCCTCTGAGTCCGGGCTTCGACTACCAGAACGCCCTCGCCCAGGGCGATCTCGACGTCGTGATCGGCAACTGGCCGACGCCGCCCGACAACCTGCACCTGTCCACGCTGATCGAGGATGAGGTCGTCTGTGTCGTCGGCCGGGGGCATCCCCTGGCCCGCAAGGGCATCAATGTCGAGCAGTACCTGCGCGCCGCCCACATCGTGCCCATGCCTTACTCGGTGGCGCATCGCGGGGTCGTCGACACCCACCTGGCGAGCCTGAACCTGTCACGCAGCGCAGCCGTGGTGCTACCGTACTTCAGCATGGCCCTGTACCTGCTGCCCGGCACCGATCTCGTATTCACGACGAGTCGCCATTTCGCACGGCACTTCGCAAAGTTCCTTCCGCTCGAAATCCTGCCGCCACCCTTCGAGTTTCCGCGCATGCGCTTCTACCAGCTATGGCATGAACGCACGCACCAGGTCGACAGCCACCGCTGGCTGCGCACCCTGCTTGGCGCGGTCGGCAAGCGACTGCTGGACGAGGATCGGTGAAATCCGGGGTCGCGATCGCCCACGCGGGCGATCACGACGACACGCGCCCTAAGCGGTGAAGACGCTCGCGGCCTCGTCCTCGAGCGCCGGCCCGTCGACCTCGACCTTGCGCTTGCCGTGCGCGAGCACCTCGCGGCACCCCAGCCGCAACTCGTCGTTCGAGGGCGGCAGCAAGGCGTAGTTGCGCTCGCTGCCGAGTGCATACACGAGCCGCCGGACGCCGCTCCAGAACACGGCCCCGGCGCACATCGCGCAGGGTTCGGCGCTCGCGTAGAGGGTGGCATCGGCCAGCGTGGCGGCATCGAAACGCTCGCTGGCGACGCGCACCAGGTTCATCTCGGCATGCCCCGTGCCGTCGCGGCCGGTGACCTGATTGTTCTCCGCCTCGGCCAGCACCCGGCCATCGGCGTGGACGAGGATCGCACCATAGGCGCCGTTGCCCTTGGAACGCGCCTGGCGGGACAACTCGATCGCCCTGCGCAGATATCGAATATCGTCCTGATCGATCTTGCTCATTCTTTCACTCTCCGTATCGAGACCACCGGTGGCGGTCGCCAAGGCTGCGGGCCAGAACCACCGCGCCCCCTCAGCCG
Source organism: Thauera sp. (assembly GCA_029286945.1). Lineage (GTDB taxonomy): Bacteria > Pseudomonadota > Gammaproteobacteria > Burkholderiales > Rhodocyclaceae > Thauera. The sequence continues at coordinate 2,309 of JAREIX010000310.1, forward strand.
ATTGTAGGGTTTAATCCGGCAATGCCCATTTCCATCGCTTATATTGCATATCAGCGGCAAGGATCTCGATACGCAAGCTTCTCACAAGGCCGGTTCATTCGATACTCTGAGTATCGATAGAAACGACGGATGCTGGGATTCTTGAATGCCGGTCGCACGCCTAATCTTGCGCCATCCCCCAACCAAACCTGGCAACGGAGACAAAGATGGCCCGTATGAGAGCAGTGGATGCCGCCGCGGCGGTGATGCGCAAGGAAGGCGTGAGCACGGTGTTCGGCGTGCCCGGCGCCGCAATCAACCCGCTGTATTCGGCGATGAAGAAGAACGGTGGTTTCCACCACGTCCTCGGCCGCCACGTCGAGGGCGCCTCGCACATGGCCGAGGGCTATACCCGCGCCAACCCGGGCAACATCGGCGTGTGCATCGGCACCTCGGGCCCGGCCGGCACCGACATGGTCACCGGCCTGTACTCGGCCTCCGCCGACTCGATCCCCATCCTGTGCATCACCGGCCAGGCCCCGCGCGCCCGTCTGTACAAGGAAGACTTCCAGGCCGTCGACATCGAGTCGATCGCCAAGCCCGTCACCAAGTGGGCGGTGACCGTGCGCGAGCCGGCGCTGGTGCCGCGC
>JAREIX010000070.1 GCA_029286945.1 Thauera sp.
CTACGCCGACGACGTCAAGTGCGCCCACGGCGCCACCGTCGGCCAGCTCGACGAGGACGCCCTCTTCTACCTGCGCAGCCGCGGCATCGATACCGCGCATGCGCGCCAGCTGCTGACCTATGCCTTCGCCGCCGAGGTGCTCGAGCGCATCGCCCACGCCCCGCTGCGCGCGCTCGGCCGCGCCGCGCTGCTCGAACGCCTGCCCGGCGGCGCCCGACTGGAGGAATTGCCGTGAATGCACCCCGCGACACCGTCCTGAACGCCCCCCTGCTCGCGCACGCCGCCGACTTCCCGATCCTGGCGCGGCCGGTCAACGGCCGGCGGCTCGCCTATCTGGACAATGGCGCCACCACGCAGAAACCCAAGGCGGTGATCGAGGCCGAGGCGCGCTTCTACCGCGAGTCCAACGCCAACATCCACCGCGGCGTGCACTGGCTGTCGCAGCACGCCACCGCGCTCTACGACGACGCGCGCGCGACGGTGCAGCGCTTCATCAACGCCGCCAGCGCCGACGAGATCGTGTTCACCCGCGGCACCACCGAGGCGATCAACCTGGTGGCGCAGAGCTGGGGCCGGCCGCGGCTCACCGCCGGCGACGAGATCCTGCTGAGCACGATGGAGCACCACTCCAACATCGTGCCCTGGCAGCTGGTGTGCGAGCAGACCGGCGCGGTGCTCAAGGTGATCCCGGTGCAGGACGACGGCGAGCTCGACATGGCGGCCTTCGAGGGCCTGCTCGGCGAGCGCACCCGGCTGCTGGCGATCACCCATGTGTCGAACGCGCTCGGCACGGTCAACCCGGTGGCCGAGATGACCCGGCGCGCACACGAGGTCGGCGCGCTGGTGCTGGTCGATGGCGCGCAGGCGGTCGCCCATCAGGCGGTGGACGTGCAGGCGATCGGCTGCGACTTCTACGCCTTTTCCGGCCACAAGCTCTACGCCCCCACCGGCATCGGCGCGCTCTACGGCCGCGCCGAGCTGCTGCGCCGCATGCCGCCCTGGCAGGGCGGCGGCGACATGATCCGCACGGTGGCCTTCGACAAGACCACCTTCGCCCCGCCGCCGCAGCGCTTCGAGGCCGGCACGCCCAACATCGCCGGCGCGATCGGGCTGGCGGCGGCGATCGACTACGTGAGCGGCGTCGGCATGGACCGCATCCACGCCCACGAGCAGGCCCTGCTCGACTATGGCACCCGCGCGCTGCAGGACATCCCCGGCGTGCGCCTGGTCGGCACCGCACGCGACAAGGCCGGCATCCTGTCCTTCCTGGTCGAGGGCATCCACCCGCACGACCTCGGCACCATCCTCGACGCCGAGGGCGTGGCGATCCGCGCCGGCCATCACTGCGCGATGCCGCTGATGACGCGCTTCGGCATCCCCGGCACCGCGCGCGCCTCGCTCGCGCTGTACAACGGCGAGGCCGACCTCGACGCGCTGGTCGCCGCCATCCACAAGGCACAGGAGCTGTTCGGCAGCCGCCGCAGCGCAGGGAGGCGCCCATGAGCGACATGCAGGATTCGCTGCGCGAGCTGTACCAGGAGGTGATCTTCGATCACAACCGCAACCCGCGTAACTACCGCCCGCTGCCGGCCGCGAGCCACCACGCCGACGGCCACAACCCGCTGTGCGGCGACCAGCTCACCGTCTATCTGCAGGTCGAGGACGACATCGTGCGCGAGGCGAGCTTCGTCGGCCACGGCTGCGCAATCTCCACCGCCTCGGCCTCGCTGATGACCGAGGCGGTCAAGGGCAAGCCGGTCGCTGAGGTCGAGGCGCTGTTCCGCGACGTGCACGCGTTGCTCACCGGCACGCGCGACGAGGCCGCGCCGGCGCGCGACTTCGGCAAGCTGCAGGTGCTGGCCGGGGTGAAGGAATTCCCGGTGCGGGTGAAGTGCGCCACGCTCGCCTGGCACACCCTGCACAACGCGCTCACCGGCGCGCACGAGACCGCGCACACCGAATAGCCCCACGACACCCCGCCACCGAGGAGAAACCACCATGGGCGACCACTACGGCGAAACCGAATCCCGCGTGCTGCAGCGCGACTGCGCGGCGGTGAGCGTGCCCTGGGGCCGGCCGGAGACGCTGGAAGAAGGCAGCTATGCGCTCGTCACCCAGCGCCTGGGCGGCTCGATCACCGTGATGAGCGGCGGCAACCTGTACCGCATCGACGAACGCAACGCCGACGCGCTCGGCCTCGAGCCGCAGCCGCTCCCGCCGCCGCCCGCGGCCGAGGACGGTGCGCCCACGGCCGAGGGCGTCGAGCGCGCGGCCTGGGACCAGCTCGCCACCTGCTACGACCCCGAGATCCCGATCGACATCGTCAATCTCGGCCTCGTCTATGCCTGCACCGCCGAACCCGTGGCCGACGGCCGCTTCCGGCTGGCGGTGAACATGACCCTGACCGCCCCCGGCTGCGGCATGGGCACGCTGATCGCCGACGAGGCGCGCGAGAAGCTGCTCGGCATCCCCGGTGTCGCCGAAGCCGAGGTGAGCCTGGTGTGGGATCCGCCCTGGAGCCGCGAGCTGATGAGCGAGGCAGCCCGCCTCGAGATGGGCATGCTGTGAGCGCCCGCCGCAGCGCCGCACTTTTCTTGTCCTCGCTCAAGTGCGGCGTCGGGCGCGCCCGCTAATCTCGCGAGCAGTCCCGCAGCACGCGACGTCCCGACCCTGGCCCACCCCTCGCATCCACCCCTCCCGGACCCGACCATGCTCCGCCTGCTCCCGCTCCTGCTCGCCACCGCGGCCCTCACCGCCCATGCCGCCCCCACCCCGGCGCAGCCGCCGGCCCGCCTGCCCGGCCTGTGGCTGATGAACACGGGGCCGGCGGGCGAGGCGGCCAAGGTCTCCAGCTTCCACCTCTGCGTCGGCAAGCAGGGCGGCGACGACGTGCTCGCCTACCCGGGCAGCCCGCCTACCAACTGCCGCGAGCAGCAGTGGAGCAAGGACGCCCACTACACCTACTACCGCGCGGTGTGCGACGCGCGCGGCAGCAGCGCGCAGGTCGAAGCGCGCTTCGCCGGCGACTTCCAGTACAACTTCCACGGCGAGATCACCACGACCTACTCGCCTGCGCTCGAAGGCCAGACCGTGGCGAAGCGCGAGATCGACGGCCGCCGGCTGTCGCCCTGCCGCGCCGATACCCCCGAAGGCAAGTTCCTGATCAAGGGCCAGGAGGGCGTCGGCAATCTGAACCTGGGCGAGCCGGTCCGCCAGCCCGCACGCTGAGCCCCTGCCCTGACGCTGCGCCGGGGCCGGGCGGCGATCACCGCCCCGGCCCCGGCCTCATTGCTTGGTCGCCGTGGCGGCGCATTCGACGTAGCCGTCGCGCGCCTGCGGCTGCCGGCACCAGGTCTCCATGCGCGCGGCGTAGGGGTCGGTGCCGAAGGCGCGCACGATGCCGAGGATGCGATCCGCCTCCGTCTGCGATGCCGCGGCGGCGATGCTGGCGAAATAGCCGTTGCGGAAATACACCCCCGCATCCTTCACGCCCTGCGCCGCCGCACGGTCGATCTCGTCGCGCGCGGCCGCGAGCGTCCGGTCGCTGCCGAACACCACGCCGTAGGCTGGCAGCGCCGGCGCAGACGGCGGCGGCATATTCCCGCTCGTGACCTTGGGCATCTTCGCGCCCGGGACATTGGGCATGTTCGCGTTCGAGGCTGCTGACGGATCCACCGCCGGCGGCGCAGGCCACAACGCCACGATCGCGGCCGCAAGGACAAGCACCACCGCGCCGCCGATGACGGCGAGCCGCGTCCGGCTGCCCGCCGGATGCGCCGCCGCGCGCGACGGTGGCTCGGCCTGTGCGGCGGCGGGCGGCGGCGGCGACGGCGCGGGCGACGCGCGTGCCGCGGATGCGGACGCAGCGGCAGCCGGCGCGCCCGCGACCGGCGCCGGCCGCGCCGCTTCGCCCAGCACCTTGGCCAGCACCTCGACGAGCCGGTTGACGTCGGCATTGAAGCGCGTGTTGCTGAGCTCGATCGCGTTGCGCCACGCCAGCCCGCGCAGCGGCTCGGGCAGCTCGGCTTCCTTCGGCATCGGCGTGCCGTCGAGCAGCACCGGGATGACGCGGATCTTGCGTGCGAGCGCGGCCGCGATCTCGATGCGCACGAAGTCGCGCTCGTCGTCGAGCCGTGTTCCGCCCTCGGGCCGCGGCGCCAGCCAGCGCGCGCCTATGAGCACCAGCAGCACCTCGCACTGGCCCACCGCATCGCGGATCACCTCGTCGAAGGGCAGCCCAGGCTCGATCGCGTCGACGTCCATGAACACGCGCTCGGGGGAGAAGCGCTCGGTCAGCTCCTCGTAGATCGCGCGCGCATAGCCCGCCGCGTCGTCACGCCGGTAGCTGATGAAGACGTTACCCATGGCTGCTTCCTCCCCGCAAACCCGGTGGTGATGGCCTGCACGCTTCAATCATAGCCGCCGAAAACACGACGGGGGCCGCAGCCCCCGTCGATGACGCAGCGTCCGGCCCCGCTCAGCGCAGCGAGAACTGCACCTGCCCGCCCTCGCCGAGCGCTTCCACCTTGGGCTCGAGCACGAAGATGCGCTCGCCGGGCACGCCGCCCTCGCCCGCCAGCCACTCGCGCACCGCCTGTCCGCGCTGCTGCGCGAGCGTGCGCAGCTCGCCGTCGCCGACCTTGACGTTGGCGCGCATCAGCGCCTCCATCTCGGGCACCGGCAGGTCCTTGGCGAGGCCGATCAGGTTGCGCGGCTTCTTGAAGTCGGCGGCCTTGTAGGCCTTCTCGAGCAGCGCCGGATACTCGGCCGCGCTCACCTCGACCTCCTCGAGCGAGGGTGCGTCCTCGCCGCGGGCGATCATCGCCTTGAGCTTCTGCGCCCGCACCGCGCTGTCGAGTGCCGCCTGGCGCAGGCCGTCGAGGTCGCTCGCCGGGTCGGCGCGGCCGGTGATGTCGAGCTTGAGCGCGGGGCGGTCGATGAGCGCCTGGGCGAGCGTCTTCAGCTTGTCCTGCTGCGCCTCGCCGGTGCGCGCGCTGCCGGCCGGCAGCGTGAGCTGCGAGAGCTCCTCGCCGCTGCCGCCGAGCGCGGAACCGAGCAGCGCGAACGGCGAGGTGATGGCCTTGCCGATGAGGTTGAACAGCATCTTCACCACCAGCCCGAAGATGCTGAACTCGGGGTCGTCGAGCGTGCCGCTGACCGGCAGGTGCAGGTCGATCTCGCCGCGGCTGTTCTTGAGCAGCGACACCGCGAGCTGCACCGGCAGGTTCACCGCGTCCGGGCTGTCGACCTTGTCGCCGAAGGTGAGCTGGTCGAGGAAGATCTGGTTGGTCGCGGTGAGCTTGCGGTCCTCGATCTTGTAGTTGAGCTCGGCCGACAGCTTGCCCTTGGCAATGCCGTAGCCGACGTACTTGCCCGAATAGCTCGACAGCCCGGTGAGCTCGAAGTCCTTCACCTTCGCCACGATGTCGAGGTGGGCGTCCTGGCGGAAGGGGTTGAACTCGCCGGTGATGCTGAGCGGCGCGCTCTTGTCCACCTTGCCGGCGAGATCGAGCTTGGCGATCGTGTCCGGCGAGGTCGAGAAGCCGGTGAGCGTGCCGGCGAGGTCGGTCAGGTTGGCATCGTAGTTCGGGCGGATGAAGCGGTCGCTGAAGGCCACGTTGCCGCGCTTGATCTCGACGTGGTCGATGCGGATCAGCGGCGGCGGTGCGCTCGGCGGCGCGACCTCGGCCGTGCGCCTGCCGGCTGCGGCCAGGGCCGCCTCGCCCACCGGGTTGGCCTCCCCGCCAAGCGCCACCGGCGCCGCCGCCTTCGGCTGCGCGGACTTCGGCGCCGCCGGCGCTTCGTCGCCGCTGAGGCCGCCGATCTCGCGCAGGTTGAGGCGGCCCTGGTCGTCGAGGATCAGCCGGGTATAGAAGTCATCCACCGCGACGCGCTTGATCGCGAGCGAGAACGGCTCCAGCCGCGCATCGATGCCGCCCACGCGCAGCGTGCGCCAGCGCAGGAAGTCGGTCGCGTTCAGGCGGTCGACCGAGGCGAAGTTGGCCACGCCGACGTCGCCGTTGAAGCGCGCCAGCACCTGGCCGCGGCGCCCGCTCTCCAGGTTCAGCCGCCCCTGGGTGGTGACGTTGCCGCGCGAGATCGCGATCTTGGTCTGCTCGAGCACGTAAGGCTGCAGCGGCAGCAGGTCGACGCTGCGCAGATCGAGACGCAGGTCGGCCTTGAGCGGCGCGAGCGTCAGGGGCCCCGAGGCGGCGATCTTGCCGCGCTGGTTGAAGCGCGAGTCGAGCTTGAACTGCAGCGTGCTGCCCTTGGCGGTGGAGAAGCCGTCGACCTCGAAGTCGATGTTGTCCACCGTGGTGACGACCGGGCGCGCGACGCTGCGGTCTTCCAGGCGCACCGAGGCGGTCCTGAGCGCCAGCTTGTCGACGGCGACCACCCAGTCGGGGCCGGCCGCGGCGGCGCCGCCCTTGGCGGCCGGACCCGGAGCCGGCACCAGTGCCTTCACCAGGTCGAAGCTGCCGTCCTTGAGCCGCACGGCAGACACCGCCGCGCCCTTGAGCTCGAGCGCGCCCACGCGCACGTTGCGCCCCGCGACATCGACCGTCGCCTTGCTCAGGCCGAGCTCCGGCACCTTGATCGCCGGCGCCTTCGCGCCCTTCAGCTCGAGAGCGAGATCGCGCAGGGCGAGGGTCTCGGCGCCGAGCTCGACCTTCGGGTCGCCCTTGTCGCCAAGGGTGACGCGGTACTGCAGGCCGCCGGTGAGCGCACCGTCGCTGATCGTGGCGCCGGGCAGCGCCTGCACCAGATAGGGCGCATAGCGGGCGAGCCGGATCGATTCGAACTGCAGGTTGCCCGAGAACTGGAACGGCGCCAGGCGCAGCACGTCCTCATGGACGAACTTCTCGCCGGCATCGCTCACGTAGTCGAGGCGGATCTCGGCCGGGAGCTCACCCGAGTTGGCGAGGTCGCGCATGTCGAGGTTGATCGCCTCGATGCGCGCGCGGAAGGGCTCGGGCAGCGAGCGATCCTCGAAGCGCACCACGCCGTCGCGGATGCGGGTGAGCGCGAGCAGGAAATCGGGCGCAGCCGCAGCCGGGTTCGCCGCGCTCAAGGCCGCCGGCGCTGCGCCGTCGGCGGGTGCGGCTGCAGCGCCGGCGCCGTCCGCCTTCGCGCGCGCAGCCTCTGCCGCGGCCGCCTTCGCCGCAGGCTTGCCGCCCGCGGCGGGCTTCGCCGGCGGCGGCAGCAGCCCGAGCACGTTGAGGCCCCCGTCCTGCAGGCGCACCAGATCGAGTTCCGGCTTGGCCAGGCGCAGGCGGGTGAAATGCCAGCGCCCGATCAGCGGCTGCACGTCGGCGAACTCGAGCTCGAGTTCGTCCGCCGTGGCCACGGGGGCGCCCTCGCGGTCCTGCAGCACGAGCTGGTTGATCTGCAGCGGCCCGCGCAGCGCGACCACCGGCGCCCCTTCCGGAGGCTGGCTGAAGGACAGCTCGATGTTGGTGTTCAGCCGCGCCGAGGGCAGCTTGAAGCGCGGCTCGATCGGCAGGTAGGCCATCCACGGCGCGAGATCGAACTCCTTCAGCGTGATGTCGAGGATGGTCTCGTGCGACTCGGCGAAGGGCTTGGTGCGCGCGTGCAGCAGCAGCGGGTCGCCGTTGAGCTTGGCGCTCAGCGAGGGCTGCACGAAGACATCGACCCGGATCGGCAGGTTGGAGACGAAGGGAACACCAAGGCCGATGTCGGTGAGCGCGTGGCGCAGGCCGCGCGGCTTGTCCTCGACCTCGACGCGGCCGTCGCTGATGCGGATGTTGCCCACCGAGAACGGCATGGGCGGGGCATCCTCGGCGGGCGCCTCGCCGCCCAGCGCCTGCAGGCGCTCGACGACGTCGCTCCAGTTGTGGCGGCCGCCCGCCTCGAACACCAGCTGCAGGCGCGGCGCCTCGAGCGCGAGCTCGTGCAGCACGATGCCCTTGCGCACCACCGACTCGATCTCGAGGTTGGCGCGCAGCGCGTCGAAGGCGAGCGCCTCGCCGCTGCCGTCCGCCGCCATGACGCGCAGGCCGCCGATCTCGGCGGTGAGCCGGAACGGATTGATCATCACGCGCTCGATGCTGACCTGGCGGCCGAGCGTCTCGCCGAGGTATTTCTGCGCGTAGTGCCGCGCCACCGGCGGCGTCGCGAGATACGCCACTGCCGACAGCGCCAGCAGCGTTCCCGCGGTCCACAGTACCCGACGGACCCCCTTGCGCCGCGGCGGCAGGGCGGTCGAGTCGGTTGTGGTATCAGACATAGGAGACTCCATGGAGAAAATCGTTTTTATTGTCCCATCCCAGCCCGGCTGCATACGCTGCAGTGCAGCCCGGTCAATTGCCGCATTGCGGCATAGGGCGTATTCTGCGCCGCTTTCCCCATACAGGTAAGCATGCGATGCGCGCCTTCGCGCCGGCCATGACGAGCGGCCGCCATTTCGATGTCATCATCATCGGCGCCGGCGCCGCCGGCATGATGTGCGCGGCGACGGCCGGCCAGCGCGGGCGCAGCGTGCTGCTCATCGACCACGCCACCCGGCTGGCCGAGAAGATCCGCATCTCCGGTGGCGGGCGCTGCAACTTCACCAACCGCCGGGTTGGCCCCGAGCACTACCTCAGCCTCAATCCGCACTTCGTGCGCTCGGCGCTGTCGCGTTACACGGCGCGCGATTTTATCGATCTTGTGCAGCGCCACGGCATCGATTTCCACGAAAGGGATTGGGGCCAGCTCTTCTGCGACGATTCCGCGCAACAGATCATCGACATGCTGCGCGCCGAGTGCGAGGCCGGCGGCGTGCATTGGGCGATGCCGGCCAGCGTGCTGCAGGTCCGCCAGCGCCCCGGCGAGGCCGGCAGCGAGCGCTTCGCGGTCGAGACCGACCACGGCCACTTCGGCGCGTCGAGCCTGGTGATCGCCAGCGGCGGCCTGGCGATCCCGAAGATCGGCGCCACGCCCTTCGGCTATCGCATCGCCGAGCAGTTCCGCATCCCGGTCGTGGCGCCGCGGCCGGCGCTGGTGCCGCTCACCCTGCCGCCGGAGACGCTGGCGCGCCTCGCGCCCCTGTCCGGCATCTCGCTGGAGGTGGAAGCGCACTGCCGCGGGCCGGTGTTCCGCGAGGCGGCGCTGGTCACGCACCGCGGCCTGTCAGGCCCGGCGATCCTGCAGGTGTCGAGCTACTGGCAGGCGCAGGCCTACGACGCGCGCAACGCGGAACTCGAGCCGGTGCACCTCGACCTGCTGCCCGGCGTCGATGCGGAGGCCTGGCTGCTCGAGCACGCACACGACCGCGCCCTGCTGCCCAACCTGCTCGCCGAGCGCCTGCCGCGGCGCTTCGCCCACGCCTGGTGCGAGCTGAACGGCTGGATGAAGCCGATGAACCAGTTCCGCCATGCCGAGCTGCGCGCGATCGCCGCCAGCCTCGCCGACTGGCGGCTGACGCCGTCCGGCACCCAGGGCTACGCCAAGGCCGAGGTCACGCTCGGCGGCGTGGACACGCGGGCCTTGTCATCGAAGACCATGGAAGCGCGCGACGTCCCCGGGCTGTACTTCGTCGGCGAGGTGATGGACGTCACCGGCCACCTCGGCGGCTACAACTTCCAGTGGGCGTGGTCGTCGGGGGTCGCCTGCGGTCAGGCCGTGTGAGCGTCGGCGGGCGAGCCCGATCGTTCGGATGGGCGCTCAGTCGCGCGCATCGCGCCCACGGGGGCTCAGCAGCAGCGGCAGGAAGCCCGCGCACTGCAGCAGGATCAGCCCGGCAAAGCCGTACCGCAGCGCGCTCACCAGATCGTGGCCGTGGGCACGCAGGGCGTCGAGCACGTGACCGAGCCCCCACTGCAGGGCGAACGCACCGGCGAAGGCCATCAGGTTCAGGGCCGTGCTGACACGGCCGAACAGCTCGGGTGGAAAGGCGCGCGCTGCCACCAGGTAGCTCTGCGAGTTCACCGCGGAGAACAGTCCGAACAGGAACCACGCCGGCGCGACCGGCCCGACGCCGAACAGGATCGCGCCCTGGATCAGCAGCAGGAACACATAGCCGCCGCGCAGCAGCGCGGCCGGTTCGATGCCGCGGCGCGCGAGGCGCACGCCCAGCACCCCGATCGAGAGCTGCCCGACCAGCGTACCCAGGTTCAGCATCACCAGCATGCCCGCGGCCCCGGCGAGGCCGAGCTGGCTCACGTTCATCAGCCAGGGCACGGCCCACAGGCTCTGCAGGGCCATGAAGCCGCCGATGAAGGTCGCCGACGACGCCGCCAGGCGCAGAAAGGCCGGCGCCGCGTAGATCGTGCCGAGCACGCGCAGCGCGTCGCCGAGGCTGCCGCGCGGCGCCTCCGAGCGGATGTCGGGCAGGCAGCGGAAGATGGAGAACGAGGCCAGCAGCGCCACCGCGGCGATGATCCAGAACGCCCCACGCCAGCCGATCAGCGGCAGCGCCGCCTCCAGCGGCGTGCTCGCGGTGAGCGCGCCGAGCGCCCCCGCCGCCATGATGAACCCGGTCATCGAGCTCTGGCGATCACGCGGATACCACAGGGCGAAGCCCTTCAGCGCCGCCATCAGGCAGGCCGAGACGCCGAGGCCGATCAGCGCGCGCCCGGCGCCGAGCGTCTGCAGGCTGCCGCCGAGCGCGAACATCACCGCGCCGGCGGCGGTGAGCAGCAGCAGCAGGGCCTCCACCCGCCGCGGCCCGAAGCGGTCGAGCGCGATGCCCACCGGGATCTGCGCCAGCCCGAAGGCGAGGAAATAGGTGCTGGTGAGCAGGCCCAGATTGGCCGCCGAGAGCTGCAGCTCGGCGGTGAGCGCGGGCGAGATCACCGCATTCACGGTGCGCAGCAGGTAGGACAGGTAATAGCCGAGCGCGAACGAAAGAAAGATCCGCGCCCATCGGCCGGGCATCACGCTCGCGTGCATCCGGGCGTATTCCATGGCGATCAAAGCCGCATTGTGCCTGCCGCGGCACGGGCAGGCGAGCGCCGGCAGGCACGCCCGCGAGCAAGCGGCGCATCATGGACGATCCAGTCGAATTGACTCGTATCAATGCCGGGGAAGCCGCCGCGCGGAGAATGCAGCACACGAACCCGCCGGAGCGAAACATGACCTCGATCGCAGAACTGATGACGCACGACCACCGCAGTTGCGACCACGATTTCGCCCGCGCCGAGACCTTCGCTGCGCACAAGGACTGGGACGCCGCCACGCTCGCCTTCGAGGCCTTCGCCAGCGGACTGGAGGCGCATTTCGCGGCCGAGGAGCAGTACCTGTTCCCGCGCTTCGAGGCCGTGACCGGCATGACCCAGGGGCCGACCCAGGTCATGCGCGGGGAGCATGCCGAAATGCGCGCGGCGCTGGTGCAGATGCGCGCAGCACTGGCCGCACGCGACCGTGACGAGTACGCCGGCGAGGCCGAAACCCTGCTGATCATGATGCAGCAGCACAACATGAAGGAAGAGAACATCCTGTATCCGATGTGCGATGTGCGCCTGGGGAGCGAGCGCGACACCCTGGTGCCTGAGCTCGCCAACAGACTTGCCCCGGAGCACGCTGCATGAACACCACGATCGTCGACGCCCGCGGCCTCGAGCCGCCGGAACCTTTCGAGCGCGCCATGGAGGCGCTCGCCAACCTGCCGCAGGGCGGCCAATTCAAGCTGCTGATCGATCGCATGCCCCATCCGCTGCTGCGCATGCTGGATCGCGACGGCTTCCGCCACGAATCCGCCTTTCGCGATGACGGAGCAATCGAGATCCTGATCTCGCGGCCATGAGCAGCGCGAATCCAGGTCTTTCCTATGAGGACACGCCCCCCCTCTCCGCACCGCTGCGTTTCTTCCTGACCGCGCCGCTGTTCGGCCTGCTCGCCGGGCTGGTGCTGATATTCGACCCCGCGCTGCTCGACTCGCGGTGGACGCCGGGCGCGCTCGCGGTGGTGCACCTGTTCGCCGTCGGCTTCATGCTGCACGCGATGCTCGGCGCCCTGCTGCAGATCCTGCCGGTGGTCGCCGGTGCGGCCTTTCCCGCGCCCTTGCGCGTCGCCGCGCTGACCCACGTCCTGCTGAGCCTCGGTGCGGGCAGCCTTGCCCTCGGACTGGGCAGCGGATCGCCCTGGGCCGTCGTCTCCGGCGGCGTGATGCTCGGATGCGGACTGTTCATCTTCCTCGCCGCCAGCCTGATCGGCCTCGCCCGCGCCGCGCCCGCCCAGAGCGCGAGCAAGACGCCGCGCGACCTGCGCCTCGCGCTCGGCGCGCTCGCACTCGCCGGGGCGGTCGGCATCGCGCTCGCGATCGCCCTCGGCAAGGGGCTCGCCCTGCCCTTCGGCCTCCCCGCGCTAGTCGATCTGCACGCGATCTGGGCGTGGATGGGCTGGGGCGGCCTGCTGCTCGCGGCGACGAGCTGGGTGGTGGTACCGATGTTCCAGATCACGCCTGCCTACCCGGCGGCGTTCACCCGGCTGTGGGCGCCGCTCACGCTGGCGGCCCTGGTGCCCTGGTCGGTGGCGATGATCGCCGACCTCGGCTGGCTCAAGCTGGGCGCCTCCGCGGCGCTGGTCGCGCTGGGCGGCGCGTTCGCGCTGCAGACGCTCGCGCTGCAGCGCAACTCGCGCCGCAGCACCCCCGACGCCCCGTTCCGCGCCTTCCGGCTGTCCATGCTGGCCCTGCTCGGCAGCCTGCTGGCCCTGCTCGCCTCGCTGATCCACGACGCCCCGCAGTGGCCCGTGCTCGCCGGCGTGCTCGTGCTCCACGGCACCTTCGCCGGCGCGATCAGCGCGATGCTGTACAAGATCGTCCCCTTCCTCGCCTGGCTGAACCTGACCCAGGCCCGGATCCGCGCCCCCAACATGAAGAAGCTGCTGCCCGACGCACCGATCCGCGGCCAGCTCCGCCTGCACGCCGCAGCGCTGGCGGCGCTGATCTTCGCAGTGGCGGTGCCCGCGGCCGGACCGCTCGCCGGCGCGCTGGTCGCGGCCGAATTCGCCTGGCTGCTGGCGAATCTGCTGCGCACGGTACGTGCATGGCATCAGGCGGCGAACGCCTGAAAGGCGCATGAACAAACGCACGAAATACGTTTGACGCGGCACGGATGAGTCTGTATAGTTCGCGGCTCTCGGGGTGTAGCGCAGTCCGGTAGCGCGCTTGCTTTGGGAGCAAGATGTCGGGGGTTCGAATCCCTCCACCCCGACCAGC